>CAYTTL010000129.1:0-8210 GCA_964440725.1 uncultured Acidimicrobiales bacterium
CGGCGGGGCAAGGGGCCCCCGCCGGCAGCGGCGGGCGTGGTCCGCAGGACCCGGGTGCCCGCCGCCAGAGACAGCGCCATGAGGCTGGCGAAGCCGCAGCGCCAGCACCGGGTGGCGCGGATCCTCCAGATCCACGCCGTCACCAGCCAGGCCCAGGTCGTCGAGCTCCTGGCCGCCGAGGGGGTGGTGGCGACCCAGGCGACGGTGTCTCGTGACCTCGACGATCTCGGCGCCCTGAAGGTGCGCACCGGCGACGGCGAGTCGGTCTACGCCATTCCCGAACAGGCCAAGGACCGCCTCGCCCCCGAAGGCCACCTGCGCCGGGTGATGGGGGAGTGGGTCGTGGAGGTGGCCCACTCGGCCAATATCGTGATCCTGCGAACGCCGCCCGGCTCGGCGCACGTGGTGGGATCGGCCATCGACCGGGCGGGCCTGCCCGCGGTGCTGGGAACGGTCGCCGGCGACGACACCCTGCTGCTCGTGGTGTCGGAGCGCACCGGCGGTGAGAAGGTGGCCCGGAGGCTCTCGGCTCTTGCCGGACTTTGAGACTGAAGAATCGACGGTATTCACCGGAGCGAGGACCGAAGCGACAGCGGAGGCCCGCAGCGACCAGACGACACGGAAAGAGGCACGTGTGGCTAAGAGAGTGGTGCTCGCCTACAGCGGGGGCCTCGACACGTCAGTGGCAGTCCGTTGGATGACCGAGGAGTGGGGGACGGAGGTCGTGGCCGTGGCCGCCGACGTCGGCCAGGGCGGTGATTTCGGGTCCCTCCGGGAACGAGCCCTGGCCGCCGGAGCGGTCGACGCCGTGGTGGTCGACTGCCGGGAGGAGTACGCCCGCGACTTCGTAGCACCGGCCCTCAAGGCCAACGCCCGCTACGAGGGCAAGTACCCGCTGGTGTCCTCACTGTCGCGGCCGGTGATCGCCCGCCACCTGGTCGCCGCCGCCCGCCAGTTCGGGGCCGACGCCATCGCCCACGGGTGCACGGGCAAGGGCAACGACCAGGTGCGCTTCGAGGTCTCCAGCAGGGCCCTGGCCCCCGACCTCGAGGTGCTGGCCCCGGTCCGGTCCTGGGGTCTGACCCGCGACGACTCGATCGGGTACGCCGAGCGGTACGGCATTCCCGTCACCGTCACGCGGGACAGCCCCTATTCGATCGACCAGAACCTGTGGGGTCGCACCATCGAGTGCGGCGTGCTCGAGGACCCGTGGCAACAACCCCCCGAGGAGGTGTTCGAGCTCACCACCCCCACCGCCTCCGGGCCGACGGAGATGGTGATCGGCTTCGAAGCCGGTCTGCCCGTGACCGTCGACGGCCGCGCCCTGCCCCTGCACGAGCTGGTGGCCGAGGTCACGCGGGTCGTGGGGTCCTACGGGTGGGGCCGCATCGACATGGTCGAGAACCGCAGGGTGGGGATCAAGAGCCGGGAGGTGTACGAGTGCCCGGGCGCCCTCGCCCTGATCATGGCCCACTCCGATCTCGAGGATCTCACCCTCGAGCGCGATCTCGCCCACGAGAAGGCGCGCCTCGAGCCACGGTGGGCGGAGCTCGTCTACGACGGGCTGTGGTTCTCGCCGCTGAAGGCCGCCCTCGACGCGTTCATCGACGAGAGCCAACGTCACGTGACCGGCGAGGTGCGCCTGCGGTGCGAGCTGCCCGGCCGCTGCTTCGTGGCCGGCCGCCGCAGCCCCGTCGGCCTGTACGACTACGACCTCGCCACCTACGAGAGCGCCGACCGCTTCCACCACGAGGACGCCGCCGGGTTCGTCCGCCTCTGGGGTCTGGGCATCGAGACCTGGGCGGCGCGCCAGACGACGGCCGCGGTGTCTCCCGCCGGCACGGGGTCTCCGCCGTCCCAGCCGGCGGGCCTGGCCGATCGCCTCGACCTCCCATGACCCTGTGGCAGGGCCGCATGGGCGTCCCGCCCGATGACGGCCTCCTGGCCTTCACGTCGAGCATCGGCGTCGACATCCGCCTGGCCGCCGAGGACGTCACCGGTTCGCGCGCCCACGTGCGGGGCCTGGCCCGGGCCGGCCTGCTGAGCGAGGAGGAGGCGGGGATCCTGTCCACCGCCCTCGACCGCGTCGCCGAGGAGTTGGCCCAGGGCACCTTCGCCTTCCGGGCCTCCGACGAGGACGTCCACACCGCCGTCGAGAGACGGGTGACCGAGATGGCCGGCCCCGCCGGCGCCAAGCTCCACACCGGTCGCAGCCGCAACGACCAGGTGGCCACCGACCTGCGGCTGTGGGCCAAACGGGCGCTGGCGGAGGTGGCCCACGCCGTGCTGAGCCTGCAGCACGCCCTGCTCGACCAGGCGCGCAGCGCGGCTCGCGACGGCGTCCAGGTCCCGGGCTACACCCATCTCCAACGAGCCCAACCCGTGCTCCTGGCCCATCACCTCCTGGCCCACGGGTGGGCCCTGGCCCGTGACGTCGACCGCCTGGCGGCCACCCGCGCCCGCCTCGACGTGTCGCCCCTCGGCGCCGGGGCACTGGCCGGATCGTCGTTGCCCCTGGACCCCGATGCCACCGCCGAGGACCTCGGCTTCGCCCGCCGCTTCGAGAACTCGCTCGACGCGGTCAGCGACCGCGACTTCGTGGCCGAGTCCCTGTTCGACCTGGCCCTGCTCGGCGTCCATCTGTCTCGCCTGGGCGAGGAGATCGTGCTGTGGTCGACCTCGGAGTTCGGCTTCATACGCCTCGCCGATGCCTGGTCGACGGGGAGCTCAATGCTGCCCCAGAAGAAGAACCCCGACGTGGCCGAGCTCGCCCGGGCCAAGTCGGGTCGCCTCATCGGTCATCTGGCCGGGTTCCTGGCCACCCTCAAGGCCCTGCCCCTCGCGTACAACCGCGACCTGCAGGAGGACAAGGAGCCCCTCTTCGACGCCGTCGACCAGACGCTGGGGTCGCTGGCCGCCCTCACCGGACTGATCAGCACGGCCGCCTTCGACCAGCGGAGGATGGCCGAGGCGGCCGACAGCGCGGAAGCCGCCGCTGTCGACCTGGCCGAATGGCTGGTCGCCCGCGGCTCGCCGTTCCGGCAGGCCCACGGCACCGTCGCCCAGCTGGTGCGCGAAGCGGCCGAGCGACGGGTGCCCCTCGGCGAGCTGGTCGCCGCCCATCCCGACCTGGGGGACGAGGCCCTGGCGCTGCTGGAACCGGGAACGGCGGTCACCCGGCGCACCACGCCCGGGGGAGCGGGGCCCGAGCCGGTCGCCGAACAGCTCCGTCGCTTCGTGGCCCACCTGGCCGACGACCGCGACAGGTTGCCGGCGCCGTAGCACGGTGACGAGGGGGCGCCCACCCGAACGAACCGCACCCGCCCGGTCGTTCTATGGGCGCGATGCACGCGTCGTGGCGCCCGAGCTGCTCAACAAGCTGCTGGTCCGCGGTGAGCGGGTGGGGCGGATCGTCGAGGTGGAGGCCTACTGCGGAGCCGACGATCCCGGCAGTCACGCCTACCGGGGACGCACCCCCCGCACCGCCACCATGTTCGGCCCGCCCGGCCACCTCTACGTGTACTTCACCTACGGGATGCACTTCTGCGCCAACGTGGTGTGCGGCGACGAGGGCACGGCGACCGCCGTCCTCCTCCGGGGCCTCGACGTGGTGGAGGGGCTCGACGAGATGCGGGCCGCCTATCCCACCGCCCGACGCGACCGGGACCTGTGTCGGGGGCCGGCCCGTCTCTGCCGGGCGTTCGCCCTCGACCGGAGCTTCGACGGCGCCGACCTCGTCACCGGCGACCGCGGGGTGGTCGTGGCCGACGACGCCACCCCGCCCCCGGCCGTGCCCGGGGTGAGCGTGCGCATCGGCCTCACCGCCGGCGCCGACCTTCCCTGGCGCTTCACCGTCCCCGGGGCCCCCGGCCTGTCCCGGTGATCCCGCGGGCACGGCCACGTGCCCCGTTGTCAATTATTCCTATCTGGTCTATCGGAACGCTGGACTAGCTGCTACTCTGTCGATTCCTTACCCACTGGGTCAGGTTTTCTCGAAGGGAGCACCATGACGGTGTCGACCAGTCCGGTCCTCAGGCGACGGTTCACCGTGGCCATTGCCTCGGCGCTGCTCGCCGCCGTCGTCGCCGCGTGCGGTAGCTCCGACTCCACGGACACGGCGGCCACCGACGGCACCGGAGGTGGGCAGGCGCTCCCGGCCGCCGAGCTGGCGCTGGTTGCCTACTCCACCCCCCAGGAGGCCTACGACAAGATCACCGACGCCTTCACCAAGACCCCCCGGGGCAGGAACATCACCTTCACCAAGTCCTACGGGGGGTCCGGCGACCAGAGCCGAGCGGTGGAATCCGGCTTGACCGCCGACGTGGTCGCCTTCTCCCTCGAGCCCGACATGACCCGCCTGGTCAGGAAGGACCTCGTGGCCGCCGACTGGAACGCGGGGCCGTCCAAGGGCATGGTCACCGACTCCGTCGTCGTCCTCGTGACCCGCAAGGGCAACCCCGACGGCATCAAGACGTGGGCCGACCTGACCAAGCCCGGCGTCGAGGTCATCACCCCGAACCCCTTCACCTCCGGGGGGGCCCGCTGGAACGTGATGGCCGCCTACGGCTCGGTCGTGAAGGGCGGCGGCACCGAGCAGGCCGGAAAGGACTACCTGGCCGCCCTTTTCAAGAACGTGCCCGTGCAGGACGACACCGCTCGCAAGTCTCTCCAGACCTTCACCTCGGGGAAGGGCGACGTGCTCCTCGCGTACGAGAACGAGGCCATCTTCGCCCAGCAGAAGAACCAGCCCATCGACTACGTGGTGCCCGAGGCGACCATCCTCATCGAGAACCCCGTGGCCGCCACCAAGACCTCCAAGTACCCGGAACAGGCCAAGGCGTTCGTCGAGTACCTGTACGGACCCGAGGCCCAGCAGATCTTCGCCGAGAACGGTTACCGGCCGATCGCCGAGAACGTGAAGAGCCCGTACCCGTTCCCCGAGCCGGCCGGCCTGTTCACGATCGCCGACTTCGGCGGGTGGACCGACGTGTCAAAGACGTTCTTCGACCCTGCGGGCAGCATCATGGCTGACGTCGAGAAGGGTATCGGCGTCTCCGTTGGCTGAGGTGGCGGCGGTCCTCGACCGCCCGCTGGGACCGGCGCCACCGCCCCCCGTCGGCCGCTCCCGGATCAGGCCGGGGACGGCGGTGGGCCTGGGCGTGGCCACACTCTGGTTAAGCCTGCTCGTGCTCATCCCCCTCGGGGCGGTGGCATGGCGGGCCGGCGAGGGCGGGCCCGGCGAGTTCTGGGCGGCAGCGACGGCCCCCGAGGCGCTGTCGGCCGTCAGGCTCACCGTGGGCGCCGCCCTGGTCGTGTCGCTGATCAACGTGGTGTTCGGCACCCTCATCGCATGGGTCCTGGTGCGTGACCAGTTTCCCGGCAAGCGCCTGCTCGACGCCATCATCGACCTTCCCTTCGCCCTGCCCACCATCGTGGCCGGCCTCGTGCTCCTCGCCCTGTACGGCAGCAACAGCCCACTGGGAATCGAGTTGGCCTACACCAGGATCGGCGTCGTCGCGGCACTTCTGTTCGTGACCCTCCCGTTCGTGGTCCGCACCGTGCAGCCGGTGCTGCTGGAGCTCGACCACGACATGGAGGAGGCCGCCGCCTCCCTCGGCGCCGGCAACCTCACGATCTTCCGGCGGATCATCCTTCCCAACCTGTTTCCCGCCATCGCTGCGGGTACGGCCCTGGCCTTTGCCCGGGCCATCAGCGAGTTCGGGGCGACGGTGCTCATCTCCGGGAACCTCCCGTTCAAGACCCAGGTCGCCGCCGTGCACATCTTCGGCCAGATCGAGACCGACAACACCCTGGGAGCGGCGGCGGTGGCCACCGTTCTCCTGGTGATCGCCCTCATCGTGCTGGTGAGCCTCGACCTCCTCCAGCGCTGGGCGGTGCGCCGTGGCTAGACGCACGTTGCGCCTCGTCGCCCTCGTCTACCTCCTGGCGCTTCTCATCCTCCCTCTCGGGCTGGTCTTCTGGCGCACCTTCGAGAACGGCGCCGCGCCGGTATGGGAGTCGCTCACCTCGCCGTCGGTGCTGCACGCCTTCCGCATAACCGCCATCGTCGCCTTCTGGGCGGTGCTGTTGAACACCATCTTCGGTGTGGGCGCCGCCCTGCTTCTCGTCCGGCACCGCTTTCCGGGCAAGCGCCTGTTCAGCGCGGTGATCGACCTGCCCATCGCCGTATCACCCGTCGTCGTCGGCCTGGCCCTGATCCTGGTGTACGGGCGCTTCGCCCCCTTCGGCAGCTTTCTCCAGGACCACGGGATCCAGGTGATCTTCGCCCTCCCCGGCATGGTGCTCGCCACCGTGTTCGTCTCGCTGCCCCTCGTGGTGCGCGAGGTGGCGCCGGTGCTGGAGGAGGTCGGCATCGACCAGGAGCAGGCGGCGTGGACGCTCGGCGCCGGCCGCTTCCAGACCTTCCGGCGGATCACCCTGCCCGCCATCCGGTGGGCCCTCGGCTACGGCGTCGTGCTCACCCTGGCGCGCGCCCTGGGAGAGTTCGGCGCCGTCGCCGTGGTCTCCGGTCGTCTGGTGGACAAGACGCAGACCGCCACCCTCATCGTCGACGAGCGCTTTCAGAACTTCGACCAGGGAACCGCGTACGCGGTATCCGTGGCCCTGGCCATGGCCGCCATCACCATTCTCATTGTCGTGAACCTGCTGCGACCGGAGGTACGGACCTGATGGGGATTCGTGTCGCCAACGTGACCAAGCGCTTCGGCGACTTCCTTGCCCTCGACGACGTCTCCGTCAGCATTCCGTCGGGGTCGCTGACGGCCCTCCTCGGGCCCAGCGGGGGAGGCAAGTCCACCCTGCTGCGGGTGATCGCCGGCCTGGAGACCCCCGACGCCGGCTCGGTGGAGATCGCCGGTCAGGACTCCACCCGACTCCCGCCCCAGAAGCGCAACGTGGGGTTCGTCTTCCAGCACTACGCCGCCTTCAAGCACCTCAGCGTGTTCCGCAACGTCGCCTTCGGCCTGGAGATCCGCAAGCGCCCCAAGGACGAGGTCAAGGAGAAGGTCGAAGAGCTCCTCCGCCTCGTCCACCTCGAGCAGTTCGCCCACCGGCTGCCGTCCCAGCTCTCGGGCGGGCAGCGCCAACGCATGGCGCTGGCCCGGGCCCTGGCCGTGGAACCCGAGGTGATGCTCCTCGACGAGCCCTTCGGCGCCCTCGACGCCAAGGTCCGCAAGGAGCTGCGTGACTGGTTGCGGCGCCTGCACGACGAGGTGCACGTGACCACCGTGTTCGTGACCCACGACCAGGAGGAGGCCATGGAGGTGGCCGACGAGATCGTGGTCATCAACGACGGCAAGGTCGAGCAGGTGGGGACCCCGGACGATCTTTACGACCGTCCGACCAACGACTTCGTCATGCGCTTCCTGGGCCCCGTCACCATGCTCGGTGACCGGATGGTGCGGCCCCACGACATCGACGTCCTGCTCGACTCCTCGCCGACCACGGTGACCGTCCGGGTGGAGCGCCTCGTACGCCTGGGCTTCGAGGTGCGGGTCGACGCCGTCGCCGCCGACGGTCAGGTCCTGTCGGTGCAACTGACGCGGGCCCAGGCCCAGGAGCTGGCCCTGGCGCCGGGTCGGGAGATCAACCTCCGCCCGACGATGCCGGCGCCCGGCGGGGCGGGAAAGAGCGGGCACACCGTCACCGCCTGACCCCGGTGCCGGCGGGCGGCAGCGCACGTCAGAATGGCGCCATGCACATCTCGGCCAAGGCTGACTACGCCCTGCGAGCCCTGCTCACCCTGGCCGCCGAGCCCGACGGCGGCGCCATCACCGCCGAGGCGCTGGCCGGGCGCCAGCACCTGCCGGTGAAGTTCCTCGAGAACATCCTGGTCGACCTACGCCGCCTGGGCATGGTCACCAGCTCGCGGGGCACCGGTGGGGGGTACCGCCTGGGACGCCCGGCGGAGACCATCACCGCCGCCGAGGTGATCCGGGCCATCGAGGGGCCCCTGGCCGAGGTGCGGGGCCTGCGCCCCGAGGCGGTGGTCTACGAGGGACCGGCCGCCCACCTCCAGGACGTGTGGGTGGCGGTGCGGGCGGGGCTGCGGGCGGTGCTCGAGCACGTCACCATCGCCGACATCGTGGCCGGCGACCTGCCTGCCGACGTCGCCCGTCTCACCGCCGACCCCGACGCCTGGACGGCGCACTGAGTTGCATGCGGCGGGCACCCGGTTCCTTCGGAACACG
>CAYTTL010000130.1:0-8180 GCA_964440725.1 uncultured Acidimicrobiales bacterium
CCGTCGCGGCCGGGGCGGCGGTCGGAGCGCCCGTCGCGACGAGGGCGGTCGCCGCGCAGATCCGGAGTGCCCCCGTCCTGGGTGACCAGGGGAATGTCCTGCCCTGAGCCCTGGATGGCCAGACGATCGGGTTCGGACCGCTTGGCCCGCGAGGGGAGAACCGCCGTCACCCGTGTGCCGTCGAGATCTATCTCGCACTCGGCTCGCAGGACGTCGCCCACCTTGGCCCCCGACTCGAGCAGCGAGCCCTGGAGCACGCCCTTGGGCTGGCGGGCACCCGCGGCCCGCCACGTCCATGTGTCCCCGGGTTGGGTGCTGGTGAGCTCGATGTCGATACGGGGCACAACGCAAACCTAATGGCTCCGGCGCGGGGGCGGCACCGGAGCCCCGCCTCACTTCACGTAGACCGCGCCCTGCATTCCCTGGCTCTCGTGGAAGCGGCAGTGGAACTCGGCGGTTCCCGACTGTGGGGAGTTGACGCTGACCGTGCGCGTGGCACCCGGCGCCAGCTCGAGGTCGACGCCCAGGTCGGCGCTGGTGAAGGTGTGACGGCCATTACCTTCGTTCCTGAGTTGGATCGTGAACTTCTGCCCGGCACCGGCCGTGATGAACGTGGGCCCGAAGTAGTAGTTGTCGACCTCGACCTCCAAGTCGTTCTTGGCCACCTCGGTGCCGTGGTTGCTCGTCACGCCCTCCAGCGAGATCGGTGGGCTCGAGCTCTCCCCGTCGCCGCCGCAACCCACCACCACCAGGGCCATCATCGAGAAGGTCACAAGGAGTCGTCTCATGCCTGAGTATACGGGTCGGACCACCGACACCACCGGGAACTTCACCGTCGGGGTCGAGGAGGAGTTCCTCCTCGTCGATGCCGAGACCCGCCGTCTCGTCCCGCGCTCTGACAGGGTCCTTCGATCGGCGGAGGCCGCCGCCGGGGCCGGCGGGGTGGTGGAACACGAGCTCCAGCTCGCCCAGGTGGAGACCGGCACCGAGGTGTGCCACAGCCTCGAGGAATTACGAGCCGGGCTGGTGCACCTCCGGCGAACCGTGGCCCAGGCCGCGACACGCTCGGGATGTCACATCGCCGCGGCCGGCACCCACCCGATGCCGTCCGATGGGGAGAACCGGGTCACCCCCAAGGAGGCCTACCTCCGGCTCGAGCGTGACTACCAGATCGTGATGCGGGAGCAGATGGTGTGCGGGTGCCACGTCCATGTCGGCCTCGCCGACCCCGAGGTCGCCATCCAGGTCCTCAACCGCTCCCGGCCGTGGCTTCCCGTGCTGGCCGCCCTGGCCGTCAACTCGCCGTTCTGGCTCGGCGAGGACACCGGCTACGCCGGCTACCGGGCGGAGATCTGGCGCCGCTGGCCGACGTCGGGGTCACCCGAGCCCTTCGCCTCGCGCGCCGAGTTCGACACCCTGGTCGACGACCTGGAGCGTACGGGGGCGATCGACGACCCCGCCCGCATCTACTGGGACGTCCGGCCGTCGGCCCGCTTCGACACCTTGGAGTTCCGCATGGCCGACGCCTGCCTCACCGTGGACGAGACGACCATGGTGGCGGGACTCGTCCAGGCCCTGGTCCGCACCCTCCACGGCCAGGTGCTCGCCGGGGACCCACCCGTCGTCACCCGGCCCGAGCTGCTGCGGGCGGCCATGTGGCGGGCCGCCCGCTACGGCACCGAGGGTGACCTGATCGACCTGGAACGGACCCGCTCGGTGCCCGCCGCCGACCTGGTCGCACGGCTCATGACCGTCGTTCGCCCCGCCCTGGAGGAGACCGGGGGATGGGAGGACATCAACGGCCTGGTCGAGCAGACGATGGGCAGGGGAACGGGAGCGATGCGCCAGCGCAGGGCCTTCGCCAGGGCCGGGCGTCTGGTCGACGTGGTGGATCTCGTCGTGGAGGAGACCCGGTCCGGATGATTCTCTCGGTGATCGCCCGCACGGGTGCCCGGTAGGGTCGGACGACCCAGTCCTCAGGAGGCCCGCATTGGCTCGACTCGCACCCGGCGACGTGGCGCCGGCGTTCACCCTTCCCGACCAGGATGCCAATCCGGTCAGCCTCTCCGACTTCGCCGGGCGGAAGGTCGTCGTGTACTTCTACCCGACCGACGACACTCCCGGCTGCACGAAGGAGGCCTGCCAGTTCAACGACAACCTGGCCGCCTTCGATGAGGCCGACGTCGCCGTCCTGGGCGTGTCGCCCGACGACGACCGCAGCCACACGAGGTTCCGCGAGAAGTTCGGCCTGTCCTTCCCGCTCCTGTCCGACCCCGACCACGCGGTGATGACGGCGTACGGCGCCTGGGGCGAGAAGACGCTGTACGGCAAGGTCGTGACGGGCGTGATCCGCTCCACCTTCGTGATCGACGAGGTGGGCAAGGTGCAGCGGGCCTGGTACAACGTCAGGGCGGACGGCCACGCCGCCAAGGTGGTGGCCGAGGTCGGCGGCTGAGCCCCGGCGATCAGCCGGCCATCAGCCTGAGGTTTCCCCCCGCCCGAGGACCGTGTCGCACTGGTCGAGGCTGACGCAGTTGCAGCGCAGGCTCTCCTCCAACAGACGCCGCGTCGCCTGAGCCTTGGCGATCAGGGCGTCGACCTCGACGAGCTTGCGCTCGGCGAGTGCCCGCCACCGGGACGGAGGTTCCTCCTCCCCAGCGAGAAGCTCGCGAACCTCGGCGATGGTGAAGCCGGCCTCCTGGGCGCAGGCGATGACCCGGAGCCGGTCGAGGATGCCCTCGTCATAGTGACGGCGGCCGGAGATCCGGGCGGCGGGAACCCCGAGGCCGGCGTCCTCGTAGTACCGCAGGGCCGACGGCCGCAGCCCGGTGCGTGCCCCGACCTCACTGATGGACAGCATCTTGACCTCAAGTGTACTTGAGGTGCGAGGGTGGTCGCATGACCGACTCACCCTGCTCGCTGACCGCCACCCAGCTCGACCGGCGGGCGGCCACCTGGCACTCGCTGGACGGCGCCCTCGTCGGGCGGGAACGCACCGACACCGGTGCTCTGCTGCACTACCGGCTGGAGCCGGCCGTCGCCGCTACCCTGATCGCCCTGGTGGCCGCCGAGGGCCGGTGTTGTCCGGCGGTGGCCTTCGAGGCGACGGTCACGGTACGTATCGCTGCGCCGGAGTCGTTGCGCGAGTGGGTGACGGAGGCGTTCGTTTCCGGCAGCCGATCAGCCGGCGTGATCCCGGCAGGCCCAGGTGCTGACCGCGGGCTATGCCTTCGGTCACATTTCCGAGGGGCACTTCAAACCCGGCCGTCACTCTCGGCCTCGTCGTCGGCCGGCGCTTCGCCGGTGGCGACTACCTCCCGCAGCTCTGGCTGTTCTGGGTGGCGCCCATCGTCGGTGGTGTCCTGGGGGCCCTGGTCTACCGGTTCGTGTTCGGTACCCCCGAGGAGGACCTGGAGCGACCGGTGAGCGGCGACCCCTACGCAGCCGTCTCCTGACCACACGGGCACCGCCGCCGCGGGCCCATCGCCTCGCAGCGGGCGCGTAACCTCACGGTCGTGGACCGACCCTCGTTCGCGGCATGACGACGCTGTGCCCGCACGGCCTCACCACCGGGGAGTGCCTCATCTGCGCGACGCTCGCCACCTCGCCGCCGGCGTCGGCCCCGCCGGACAGCCCCCGGCCGCCGTCGCCCACCAGGAGAGGCCGCGGCGGGGGAGTGGGTGTCGTCGTGGTCGTCGCCGTCCTGTTGCTGGCGGCGTGGTGGGCCGCGGCCCTGTTGTCACTCATCGTGCGAGTCGCCGGTTTGGTGGCCATCTCGGCCGGCTCGGGATGGATCGGCTGGCGGCTCGGCGTGCGCCACGGCCGTCGAACCAGCCGGGACTAGTCGTGGTTCGGCGCCGACGGCTGTCCGGGACGACGCCGCGTGACCCCTTCACCGAGTGGTGGTGGGCACCGTCGCCAACGATCTACCGCACCATCCCTGCGGGGTACTCGAACTTCGAGCACGTGGTGCTGCCCGAGATCGATCCCGGCCCGGGGGCCTCCTTCGCCTTCACCCACGAGTTCCGGCTGGTGGGGGGGGACGAGGGCCTGATGGCGCTGTGCACGTCGTCCCAGCTCGACGCCGGGGCGGGCAAGATCGCGGTGTTCTCGATGCGCGGCACCCTGGCCGCCGAGAGCGGCCGCGGTGGGTCGGTCCTGGAGGACGGGTCGGTGTGCACGTGCCGGGTCCCGTACCCATGGGAGGCGGGGCGGCCCTATGGCATGCGGGTGTGGACCGAGGAGCGGGCCTGGTGGTCGGCCGCCGTGCGCGACCAGGGGACGGGGCAGGAGACACTCATCGGCCGCATGCGGGTTCCGGACGACTGGCGGCGACTGGCCAGCCAGTCGGTGTCGGCCACCCGGTACGAGGGCCCGCCGTTGGGGCGCTGCGTCGATCTGCCCGAGTGCCAGGTGGCGTTCCGGGAGCCGACGGCCGACGACGGGCGGGTGAAGCCGGTCCGGCACGAGAACCACCTCGGCCCGGGCACGTGCGAGACGTCGCACATCGCAGATGTCCGCGACGGTGTCCGCCACGGCATGGGCGGCTCACCCTAGGGCGAGCGGCTCGCCGGGGCGGGTCAGTGGCTGCTGCGGTAGGCATCCCGGAGCACGCTCGTCTCCAGTTGCATGTCCTCCAGACGGCGCTTGACCACGTCGCCGATGCTCACGACCCCGGCGAGCTTGCCGGCGGCGACGACCGGCAGGTGTCGTTGGCGACTCCTGGTCATCTCGCCCATGACGTGCTGGAGGGTGTCATCGGGCGAGCAGATCGGCACCCGCTTGGTCATCACGTCGCCCACGGTCAGTTCCAACAGGTGGGCGCCGTGCTTGGCCAGGCCCCGGACGACGTCGCGCTCGGAGATGACGCCGTCGAGGTGCTCACCGTCGCGCGACACCACCAGCGCGCCGAAACCCAGCGACGAGAGCTTGTGGACGGCGACCCCCAGCGACGTTTCCGGTCGAACCGTCTCGACCTGGCGGCCCTTGTCCTCGAGGATGGTGTCGACCTTCATCCCGACCCCCTTTGCCATCTCCGTAGATCTTGCTCCTGTCGACGGCGCCCTACAAGGGTTCGTTCTGCGGCGCCGGTGCGGGCTCCACCGCCGCGTCGGCTCTGTCGACCAGGTGCAGGCCGACGAAGAAGCCACCGAAGGGCAGGGTGGAGGCGATGATCACCAGGAGGGTCCGGCCGAGGTTCCATCCCTGGCTCGGCCGCACCTGGAGCACCATGGCGACGTAGACGAGGAAGAGGATGCCGTGGATGGGGCCCAGGACGGGGACCACGTCGGGCCCCTCGATAACCCGCTTCACGAACACGCCGACGAGAAGGGCCAGAAACGATGCGGCCTCGGCATAGGCGACGACGCGGAAAGCGGCGATCATCGGGGGGAGCCGCCGGCGGGCGGCGGCGGGTCGGGAAGCTGGTGTGTTCATGCCGCCGAGTATGGCCGCCGCGGACGGCGGCGATCGATCAGGCCGTTACGACCTCGTACACCGACGCGTGGATGGGGTAGGCCTCGAGCGAGCCCGACGCGTGCCGGAAGCCATCGCTCTGGGTCGCGTTGCGGAAGGCGTCGGCGCTGGCCCACCGGCTCACGTTGACGAATCGGAAGTCGGGGTTCGCCGAGGCGCTCTGGTGCAGCGTGGTGCTGACATGACCATCCTGGGCCTGAACGAACTCCTGGGCCTTGTTCCACGCGTTCATGAACTTGTCAGTGTCCTCGGCGGCGACCTCGTAGGCGATGATCGCCGTGCATCCCTCGTCTGCCATGGTTCCAGTCTCCCTGTCCGGCTCCACGTACGCTGCCGGATCCTAGGGAGAGGTCCCGGGCTGGGCAAGGGGTACCCCGGGCCCGGGTGCCGGGTATTTCGACGACGCCCGGGGCCCGAGTGCTGGCCGTCGCCGCCGGGTAGACGACAAACCGTCGACGAGGAGGAACGAGCGATGCCCCAGCGAGCGTGGAATGCCAAGCGGGAACGGCAGTACGAGCACATCAAGGAGGGCCTCGAGGACCGGGGGCGGCCCGAAGAGGTCGCCGAGGAGATCGCCGCCCGGACCGTCAACAAGGAACGGGCCCGGGCCGGGGAGGCGCGGACCTCGAGTCGCACGTCGACCGACGACATCTCGTCGGGACGGCGCGGTGGCCTGCGCTCCCGCAGGGGCCCGGGGGGGCGGACCAAGGCGCAGCTCTACGCCGAAGCCCGATCGAAGGGGGTCGGCGGTCGCTCCAAGATGTCCAAGGCCGAGCTCGAGAAGGCCGTCGGCAGGTAGACGCCCGGAGGGTCCGTCGGTCTACGGCTGACGGGCGATGAAGTCGTGCATCCCCGGCACCGTGAATGCCAGCAGGCCACGCTCGGGCGCGTAGGTCAGCCCCTTCTTGATGACCTCGTTCCTGGCCACCGAGATGTCGGATGTCCGCGCCTTGCCCATCGCCCGGGCGATGTCGGCAACGGTCGCCGGACCGGCGCCACCGATGTCGGCCACCGCCCTGAGCAGGTCTCGCTGCACCGGGGTGGCCCGGTCCCACCGCGACCGGTAGAGCCCGTCGTCGACCTCACGGCGGGCCTCGACCAGCCCGACCTCCACGTCCTCTTCGGTGATCGGCGTCGTGCGGGCGTTGTCCCACACGTGCTTGCCGACGGCCTGAAGGAAGTACGGGTAACCCCCCGCCGCGTCGACCGCGGCGGCGAGGCCCTCCCGCTCCCACTCCACACCGTGCTCTCGCGCCGGCACGACGAGTGCGTCCCGTGATGCCTGGTCGTCGAGCAGCCCCAG
The DNA here is from genome assembly GCA_964440725.1 of uncultured Acidimicrobiales bacterium. Taxonomy (GTDB): domain Bacteria; phylum Actinomycetota; class Acidimicrobiia; order Acidimicrobiales; family AC-14; genus DATAQC01. The sequence goes on from CAYTTL010000130.1 coordinate 6,779, forward strand.
CGGCCGGTACTCGTACAGGCGCTCGGCATAGCTGGTCGCCTCGCCCAGCTGGGCGGGCAGGGACGGTAGACCGGCGCCGACGACGATCAGGGGGAGCGGGACCGAGGCCTGGCCGAGATGGTGCACGGCGGTGTTGACCGCCGCCAGCTCGGCGGACTTCGCCTCCTGCAACTCGTCGACCAGGACCAGAACGCCGATGCCGAGCTCGCGGGCGGTCTCTCCCATCACCTCGAACAGGCCGGCCAGGTCCTCGGCGAGGCGGCCCGAGTCGGCGATGCCGGCGATGGGGTCCACGTCGGCCCCGATGGCGACCGCGCCCTCGGGATCGACGGTGACGCTGAACGCCCGGAACACTCCGAGGAGTCGACGCAGCCGGGGCGTGGGATGCCGGCCCGTGGCCGTCCGCATCCCCCGTACCAGGGACTGGCTGAGGGACACGGCCAGCGGTTGCGAGGCGCCCGCTTCGACCTTGGCGGTGATCCAGCCGGGCTCGCTGACCCGGGCGACCAGCTCGTTGAGCACGACGGTCTTGCCGACCCCGCGCAGGCCGTTCAGCACCCAGCTGCGGTCTCCCTCGCCCAACGACTCGGCCCGGCGCCGCACGACGTCGAAGGCATCCAGCACGCCGTCGCGTCCCGCCAACAGCGGGGGTCGACGGCCGGCGCCCGGACGGTAGGGGTTGCTGACGGGATCCACGATCAGAATCTATCAGGGCGGATAATCGTTGTACTTATTCAGAGTTATGAGTCCTGATACGCGTGCAGTCCAACTTCTGTGGTGGTGACCATCCCGCCGAGGAGGAGCCCCAACCCACCCACGTGGAGCGCCCCTGGAACCGTCCGTACCGACGTCCGGCCCGGTCGCGTCCGCGGTTATGTGACAGGGCGTCGTGACCCCGGCGTGCCGGGAGCTATGGGGACGCCTCTGGACAGTTCTCGTCCTGTTCGGGCTGCAACGCACAGTCGCGTCCCCAATCCTCGGCGGCGCTCGTCTGCATGAGGACCACGGGCGTGAACAACATCGCGACGGCTCCCAGACAGACGGCCACCGTCGCGATCTCATGTGCCCGGCCTGCCCCGGCCGCTCGCCGGCGGGCGACCACGCCGACGATCACCGCCACCAGACCCAGGACAAGAGGCGGCAGGACCAGCCAGTAGGCGATGATCACCGCCACCAGGCCGAGCACCGCACTCACCAGAGCCCACATTGCGAGCGAGTCGACACTACGAGCGGAGCCGTCAGGTTGGGTGTCCATTCGAACCTCGGATTCCCATCTGTCGTGACCCGATGCCGGCGACGTGCTGGCGGAGCCGCCGACTTCCGGCGATGTGAACGACGCGACGAGAGCCTACGCGAGCCGTCCGAAAGGTGCCGCTCGGTGTCAGTGAGCTCGATCATCGGG
>CAYTTL010000131.1:0-8150 GCA_964440725.1 uncultured Acidimicrobiales bacterium
GACGGCGCCGGCCACGAGCTCTCCGTCGACCACCGTCGCCGCCGACGACGGGGGAGACGGCATCTCCGGCCGGACGATCGCCTTGATCGTCGGCGTGATCGCCGTGATCATCCTGCTCGTCGCCATCGTGGTGATGCTCATGCGCCGGCGGGAGGCCCAGCAGTGGCGGGCACAGGCGGCGCAGGCCGCGACCGAGGGTCGCAGCATCCTCGAGCTGGCGACCCACGGGCTGGCCACGCTGGACCAGCCCGCCTTTGCCGCCCAGACGTGGTCCGAGCTCGACCGCCAGGGCGCCCAGCTCCATCAGCGGCTCCAGATGCTCAGTCGCCATCCGGCCGACGACTGGAGTGGTTCGGCGGTGGCGGGGGCCGACCAGGCGCTGCAGGCCCTACGGTCGGGTGTCGAGTCCGACCGCACCCTGCGCCTGGGCCCGCCTCCGCCCACCGCCGAGCAGCTGGGGTACTCCGAGGCTGTCGTGCGCCAGCGGGCCACCGACTTCGACCAGGCTCTGGCCACGCTGGAGTCGGCCCTTTCCCAGGTGCGCTGAGAGGGGACCGGTGAGAGTCGCCGTCGGGTTGGCGCTGGTGGGCGCGCTGGCCCTCGGGTGTGGCGCCCAGGAGCGGTCGGCCGCCGGCCGCTGCCGGCCCGCGGACCCGGGAACGCTCACCGTCGCCACCGCCGAGATCCCCACCACCGGCTTCTGGGAGGGCACGCCCGGCCACGTCACCGGCGGGTTCGAGTGGGACCTGGCCAACGCCCTCGCCGGGCGCTGGGGCCTGGACCGGGTCCGGGTCGTCACCGTCGCCTTCCCCGCCATGGTCGGAGGCGACCTGGGCGGCGCCGATCTGGGGCTGGCCCAGCTCACCGCCACCGAGAGGCGCAAGCGGGTGCTCAGCTTCTCGACGCCCTACCTGCCGTCGACGCCCGCGGTGCTGGTCCGATCCGGCACCGAAGTGACCGACCTGGCGGCGGCGCGCCAGCGGTCGTGGGCGGTTCAGGCGTCGACCACGCTGGAGACGTTCCTGGACGATGTCGTTCGTCCCGACTCGGCCCCGTTGCGGGTGGCCTCCAGCGAGGAGAGCCCGCGCCTGCTCGAGTCGGGCAGGGTGGAGGCCGTCATCCTCGACCTGCCCGTGGCCGCGGTGCTCGCCGACCGGTCGGGGGGCGTCCTCGAAGTAGCGGGCCAGTTCGCCACCGACGACGCCCTGTCGGCGGCCCTTCCCAAAGGGTCGGGCAACCGCGAGGCGGTGGACTCCGCCATCCGCGCCCTCGAGGCCGACGGCACGATCGGCGAGCTGGTGCGGAAATCCCTGGGCGACGGGGTGGCGGGGCGAGCGGCTGCCCCCGTCATCCGGACACGGCGATGACCGGGGTCGCAGGCGGTGCCGGCCGCCTGGCGGCGAGCTGGGTCACCCTGGAGGCACCGCAGGGCCACGCCTGGTTGTTCCTCGTCCTGTTCGTGGTCATCGTCGCCGGCCCGTTCGTGATCGAGCGGTTCGGGCTTCCCGGAATCATCGGCTTGTTGCTCGGCGGGCTCCTCATCGGTCCGCACGGGCTCGGGGCGGTGCCGGGGAACGACACGACCGTGGCCGCCCTGGGCGAGCTCGGGCTGCTGTACCTCATGTTCGTGGCCGGCCTCGAGCTCGACCTGGGTCTGGTGAGGCGCAACCGGCGATCGGTGATCGTGGCCTCGGCGCTGACCTTCTCGATCCCGATGGCCGCGGGCACGACTGCCGGGGTGCTCCTCGGGTATTCCGGTCTGGCGTCGGCGCTGCTCGGCTCGTTGGTGGCGTCGCACACCCTCGTCGTGTACCCCACCGTCCGCGAGTTCGGTCTCGGGTCCGACCCCGCCGTCGCCGCCGGGGTCGGGGCCACGGTGGTCACCGACACCCTGGCCCTGATCGTGCTGGCCGTGGTCTCCGGCGCGACCGTGGCCCACTCCACCGCCCCCGAGCTCGCCTCCCAGGTGGTGACCGGCTTCGCCATCCTCGGGGTGGGTTGCTTCGTGGTGCTGCCCCGGGTCACCCGCCTGGCCATGACCGTGCTCGGTCAGTCGCGACCGATCCGGTACGTCTTCGCCCTCGTGGCCCTCCTGGCCGCGGCGACGCTCGCCGAGGTCGTGGGGATCGACGGCATCGTCGGCGCGTTCTTCGCGGGAATCGCCCTCAACCGGCTGGTTCCCAGCGCCAGCTCGCTGATGGACCGCATCGAGTTCTTCGGGTCGGCGGTGTTCATCCCCGTGTTCCTGGTATCGGTCGGGCTCATCCTCGACCCGAGCGTCATCGCCGACCCCGAGACCCTGGGGCTGGCGGCGGTGCTCATCGTGGCGTGCGTCGGGGGCAAGGCCACGGCCGCCGTTCTCACCCGACCGCTGCTCCATCACTCGTGGCCACAGGTCGGGCTCTTCTTCTCCCTCTCGTCACCACAGGCGGCGGCCACCCTCGCCGTCACCACCATCGGCCACCAGATCGGCCTGTTCGGCACCAACCTGGTCAACGCCGTCCTCGTCCTCATTCTGTTCAGTCTCGTGTTCTCCGCCTTCACCACCACGTTCTTCGCCCGGCGGGCGCGCCTCCCGGAGCCGTTCGCCGGCGGCCCCGGCGACCGTGTGCTGCTCGTCTCGGGGCCCACTCCGCCCTCGGCGGGGACGATCGACGTGGCCGCCCGCCTGGCGGCCGGCGACAGCGGCGTGGTCATTCCCCTGATCATCGTCGGCCGGGACCAGGACCGACCCTCCGCGCACATGGTTGCCGAGATGCAACGCCGGGTGTTCGCCGCCGGACCCGACCTCCCCGTGGAGGTGCGGCATGACCGGACCCTGGCCGACGGCATCGTGCACGCCGCCGGCTCGATCGTCTGCTCCTGTGTCGTGGTCGCCGACCGCGACATCGCCGCCCTGCCCGACGTCCTCGCCACGAGAGACGACCCGACCGTGCCCATCCTGGTCGTCCGCGGCGCGCCCGGAGATGCCCGGCGCGTCGTCGCCGTCACCGACGACGATTCCGACGACGCGCTCGTGCGGCTGATCGCCGGTCGCCTCAACAGCCGGGATGGCGACGTGGTCACCGTTGCGCCGTCGGCGGCCGCCGACGTTGACGACGACGACCTGGTGGTGGTGGCCACCGATGCCACCGATGGGCTGCCCCGCCACCTGCCGGCCTGCAGCGTCACCCTGATCCGCTGAGGCGGGCCCTCACCCGTTCGGGGCCGACACCGACGCGAACCAGGAGCGGTCCCGGGAGTCGTCCCGGCTGGGCGGCGCGGTCGTCGGCGGTGGGGGCGGCGTGGTCGCGACGGTGGGTGCCGGTCCGGGAGGCGACGGGGTCGCACCCGGCGGCCCCGCCTTGGAGATCTCGGCGTCTACCAAAGCCAGGACGGCATCGGCCAGGCGGTCGCCTCCGGCGCGGGTCAGGTGGATGCCGTCCTCTTTTCGCATCAGCACCGGCGTACCCTGGCTTCCGGGGAGGTAGGCGGTGTAGGTCCTCCCGTCCGGGCTGAAGATCGACCGGGTGTCGACGAAGCGGATCCACGGGCGACGCGAGGCCTCGTCCCGGTAGATGCCGTCGAGGATCGTCTCCCGTTCCGAGAACCCCTTGTCGCGCATGACGGGTTGGCCCACCCACACGACCAGGCGGTCGTCGGCGACGAGTTGGTCCATGGTGGCCGCAACCCGCTGCCGGTACTCGGCCTGCCACGCCGGTGTCCGGACCTGCTCGGTCCTGCCGTCGAGGCTCATCGACTGGGCGTCGTTGGCGCCGAACATGATGACGACGACCTCGGGGTCCGAGGGCAGGACGGTCTCGTCGATGTGGCCGGGCCAGTCGAAGAAGTCCGGTCGGGTCAGCCCCGTCGAGATGCGGTAGTCGAGGGTGGCGGTGATGTCGCCCCGCTCGACGGCCTTGGCCACGACCGACTGGCCGAAGACCTGCGCCATGGAGTCGCCGCCCACCCAGAGCCGCAGTGGATCGGCCGCACTCGGAACCCGAAGGCGGACCACCGGCGGGGCGATGGTGGTGGCGGTGACCGGGTTCGCCTGGGCGGTCGTCACCTTCCGACGTCGGCCGGGCTTGTCGCGGAACGTCTCCTCGAAGAGCACCCGCGGGCGGTCGAGCAGTGTCGCCCGGGAAATGGTGCGGACCGGGCCCATGACGTTGACGGCCAAGCGCCGCGGCCAGCCGTCGTCCTGGGCGTGGGCCTTTTCGTGGAGGGAATCGGCGTTGAGGAGCAATCCGAGCACCAACGCCACCACAATGGCCCCGAGGACGTTGCCTGCGGGGTGGGGCACATCGCCGTTGGGGAGCCGTCGGGGGCGGCGCCGGGCCCGGTCGTGTCTCGCATGGGCCATCCCGCCGGGACCCGGGTGGGACCCGACGGCCGGTGGTCGGATCACCGGGCAACGATAGACGTGGGCCTCCGAGGCCGCCGATCATGCACCGTCCGCGTCCACTCTGATTTACTACGCGAGGAATGCTGTTCCCCACCGCGGCATTCGCCGTCTTCTTCACCATCGTCTTCGTACTGAACTGGCTGCTGCGGCCGTTTCCTTGGCCGTGGAAGCTGTTCATGCTCGTGTCGAGCTACGTCTTCTATGGGTGGTGGGAGGTCCGGTTCTGCGCCCTCCTGGCGGCGTCGACGGTCGCCAATCAGGTCTTCGCCGTCGCCGTGCGCCGGGCGCGGGGAGAGCACGCCGCCCGGGCATGGGTGGCCGCCGCAGTCGTCGCCAACCTCGGCGTGCTCGGATGGTTCAAGTACTACGGGTTCTTCGTGGAGTCGGTCACCGGAGCGCTGGCCAAGGTGGGATTTCATCCGGCGCCGCCACTCATCCAGGTCGTGTTGCCCGTCGGAATCTCGTTCTTCACGTTCCATGCCCTCAGCTACGTGATCGACGTGTACCGCCATGATTTCGACCCGGTATCGCTGGTCGACTTCGCCGTCTACATGGCCTTCTTCCCCCACCTGGTTGCCGGGCCGATCGTGCGAGCGAGTGAGCTCGTGCCCCAGATATGGCACCGCCCCGATCCCCGGACCGTCGACTCCGCCCTCGCCTTCCGGCTGATCATGGTCGGGCTGTTCAAGAAGGTGGTGATCTCGAGCTACCTGGCCACGGCGATCGTCGACCCCGTGTTCGCCGTGCCCAACGCCCACTCGTCGCTCGAGGTGCTGTTCGCCGTGTACGGCTACGCCATCCAGATCTATGCGGACTTCTCCGGGTACACCGACATCGCCATCGGCTGCGCGTTGCTCCTCGGTTTCACGTTCCCCCAGAACTTCAATCGGCCCTACACGTCGAGGTCGATCCAGGACTTCTGGAGGCGCTGGCACATCACCCTGTCGCGCTGGCTGCGCGACTACGTGTACATCCCTCTGGGAGGGAACCGCGGGACTCCGAGCCGGGTGCGGCGCAACCTGATGCTGACCATGTTGCTGGGTGGGCTCTGGCACGGCGCGGCGTGGACCTTCGTCATCTGGGGCGCCATTCACGGCGGGGCGATGTGCTACGAGCGATGGGCGGCCGAGCGCCGCTCGGAGGCGGGCGGAGACGAGTCGACCACCGCCGGGAACCCGGTGTGGCGCTGGTTCGTCACCTTCCACGTCGTGTGTCTCGGCTGGGTGTTCTTCCGGGCCGAATCCCTGGGCGCGGCACGGGAGATGCTCGAGCGCCTGGTGGTGTGGGGCCCGTCGCCGTTGCTCACGCCGCTGCTGGTGGCCGTCGTGGTGGCCAGCATCGCCGTGCAATTCGTGCCCGCCCCTGCGGTGAAGGAACTGCAGACGAGGTTCTCCGAGCTCGGTGCCGCCCGACAGGGTGTGGTGATCGCCGGCGGCTTTCTCGTCCTGGGCGCCCTGGCTCCCGCCGGTGTCGCTCCCTTCATCTACTTCCAGTTCTGAACCGTCAGCGGCCGTAGGAGAGCCAGGCGTCCTGCGCCGAGCGGGGGGCGGTGTGCGCCGGCGCGGGCTCGGGTGGCGAGTCCGAGGATGGCGGGTCCGCCGGTGACGCGTCCGCCGGTGACGAGTCCGCCGGTGACGGGTCCGAGTGTCGCGGGTCGGCCTCCGGGGGGGCGGCGGGCGACGGTGCCTGGCGCAACGTCCGGTCGTCGGCGGCCCGTCGGCGCCGGCCGCCCCGTCGTTCGCGCCGTTCGATGTCGCCCTGGCGCTCGAGCTCGGCGTTCAGCTCGGCACCGAGGATCACCGCCAGCGCCGACAGGTAGAGCCAGAGCAGGAGGGCCACCACGCCGCTCAACGACCCGTACTTCTCGCCCAGATCGCCGACGCTCGTCACGTAGAGCGAGAACCCGAGGGAGGCGAGGAGCCAGACGATCGTGGCCAGGATGCCGCCGGGGCTGACCCAGGTCCATCGGGGCTTCTCCCGGTTGGGCCCGAGCGCGTAGTAGCCGGCGAACAGGATCGACAGGGCGGCCAGGCCGAGCAGCCACCGGGCGATGGTCCAGAGGATCACGAACTGGGCGCCGCCGAAGGGCAGGTTGTCCTCGATGGACTCGCCCAGGGGGGCGCCGAAGACGATGAGCACGGTCGCCACGCCACCCAGCACGACGGTGAGCAGAATGAGCACCATGGCCCGAGCCCGGGCCGACACCAGCTTGCGCTCCTCCTCCACGTCGTAGGCCACGTCGAGCCCCCGCTGCAGCGCCACCATCCCGGCCGAGGCGCCCCAGAGGGCGAGGGCCAGACCGAAGACGGTGGCCAGCAGGCCGCTCCCCCCCTTGGCTTCGGTCGCTCGGTCGACCGTGCTCTGAAGGGTCTTGGCGGCGTCGCTGGGCAGCGTCGTGCCGATGGCCTCCTTGATGCTGGCCACGGTGTCGGGGCCGATGGTCACCAGGCCCAGGATGCCGACGGCGGCGATGATGGCCGGGAACACCGCGAGGAACCAGTAGAAGGCCATGCCCGCGGCGACCAGCGATCCCCGGTCGACCTTGAACTCCTTCACCGCCCGCTGGAGGCTGACTTTGAGGCCGGGGGGCCCCAGCTCGGTCGGCGATGTGGGCGGGCCGGCCTCCGCCGTCTGGGGCGGCACCGGTGGCGACTGGGTCTGGTCGCTCACGACTGGGTTCTTCCGGACGGGGCTGCGGCGCGTGGGTACACGCGGGGGGTCTACCCCACCGACCTGGTGGGAAACGACCGCGCGCGGTTCGTCTCCTAGGCTTACCGCCAGTGGCCGACCGGATACTCAGCGAGCGTTACCGCATCGTCCGCCATCTTGCCCGGGGCGGGATGGCCGAGGTCTACCTGGCCCAGGACCAGCTCCTCGACCGACCGGTGGCGGTCAAGGTCCTGTTCCCGGAGCTGGCCCAGGACAGCGCCTTCGTCGAACGCTTCCGCCGGGAGGCGCGGGCGGCGGCCGGGCTCAACCACCACAACATCGTCTCGGTCTACGACTTCGGCGAGGACGAGGGCTCGTACTTCATCGTCATGGAGTACGTGGACGGGCAGACCCTGCGCGACATCATCCGCAGTGAGGGCCCCCTCGAGCCGTCCCGAGTCGTCGAGATCGGCGCCGAGGTGGCCGCCGCCCTGGCCATCGCCCACGCCAACGGCATCGTCCACCGCGACGTCAAGCCCGGCAACGTCCTCATCTCGGGAACCGTGAAGGTGGCCGACTTCGGCATCGCCCGAGCGGGCGATCCCCGCGACGGCCTCACCCAGACCGGGGCGGTGATGGGCACCGCCACCTACCTGTCGCCCGAGCAGGCCCAGGGCCACGACATCGACCTGCGCAGCGACGTCTACTCCCTCGGGGTCGTGCTCTACGAGATGACCACGGGGCGACCCCCGTTCGCAGGATCGAGCCCCGTCGCCATCGCCTACAAGCACTTGAACGAGATACCGCCGGCGCCGTCGACCGAGAACCCGGCCGTTCCGCCGGCGCTCGACGCCATCGTGCTCAAGGCCCTGGCCAAGGCGCCCGCCGACCGCTACGGCTCAGCCGCGGAGCTGCGCGCCGATCTCCTGGCCGTGACGTCCGAACCGCCACCCCTCGACGCCACCGTGATCGCCGTCCCCACCTCGGGGGCAGCGTCGACGGAGATCCTGGCTCCGGTCCCGGCCGGGGGACCGGTACCGCCCCGCGCCGTCGGCGCGCCCGGTGCCGTGCCGCCGGGGACGCCCGCCGAGGTCTATCGCCGCCGACGCCTGAC
>CAYTTL010000132.1:0-6012 GCA_964440725.1 uncultured Acidimicrobiales bacterium
GACGAGATCCAGGACGGCCGCTTCGCCGAGGAGTGGATCGCCGAGAACCGGGCCGGTCGACCCCGCTTCAACGAGCTGCGCAAGAAGGGCCAGGACCATCCCATCGAGAAGGTCGGCACCGAGCTCCGCTCCATGATGCCGTGGATCTCCGCCGGCACCACCCGGCCCCAGGACGTCTCCGGCGGCTGAGTTGCTGGTGGCGGGCCGGGGTTACGGCGCCGGCGCGGGGCGGTTGATTCCTGCCTGAGCGAGGCAGGCCCTCACCGCGTCGCGGCGCCCGGCCCTGTCGTCGGTGTGGGCCTGGCGGGCGGCCTTCACGCACTCCTTCAACGCCGTCCTCTGCTCGGGCGCGAGCTTCCGTACCTGTTCGCGTGCGCTCTTGCGGGCTTGACGGCGCGTGGTCGGGTCAATGCCCGCCGCCGTGAGGCACCCCTCGACCGCGGCCCGCACGGCCGCCCTGTCACCGGCGTGGTCGCCCCGGGCCTTGCGGATGCACTCCTTGGCCGCCGCCCGGGCGGCGGGGTCGACCGCCCCCTCGCCGGTGGCTGCGAAGGCCACCGCCCCTCCGCCGAGCACCAGCGCGACCGCGGCGAGGAGGGCGAACGTGCGTCTCGTTCGGGCTCGGTTGACCATGTCCACCTACGGTACGGCGGAGGCGTGAGCGGAGCACCACCCAGGTGTGAGGGAACCGTGAGGGCCGGCGCTCAGGCCAGGCGGCTCACCACGTGGTCGACGGCGCGGGTGAGGATCTCGACGTCGTCGGGTTCGATGTTGGGGAACATGGCGATTCGCAGCTGATTGCGGCCGAGGCTGCGGTAGGCGTCGGTGTCGACGATCCCGTTGGCCCGCAGGACACCGTTGACGACGCCGACGTCGATGGACGGGTCGAGGTCGATCGTGCCCACCACCGGGCTGCGCGACGCCGGTTCGGCCACGAAGGGCGAGGTGTATGCGGTGGCCTCGGCCCAGCCGTACAGCCGGGTCGCCGAGTCCTCGCACCGCTTGGCGGCCCAGGCCAGACCACCGTTGGCCAGCATCCAGTCGAGCTGGTCGGCGAGCAGGTACAGGGTGCCCAGGCTCGGGGTGTTCAGCGTCTGGTTCAGGCGCGACTGCTCGAGGGCCAGGCCCAGGCTCAGCGACTTCGGCGTCCAGCGACCGCTGCCGGCCAGTCGATCGACCCGCTCCACGGCCATGGGGGAGCACAGGGCCAGCCACAGCCCGCCTTCGGACCCGAAGCACTTCTGGGGTGAGAAGTAGTAGGCGTCGAACTGCGTGGGATCGACGGCCATGCCCCCGGCGGCCGACGTGGCGTCGACGACAACCAGAGCGCCGGCGTCGGCGCCGGCGGGCCTCCGGACCTCCATGGCCACACCCGTGGACGTCTCGTTGTGGGTGAGGGCGTAGACGTCCACCCCCTCCCGACCGACGGCTTCGGGGTGGGTGCCGAATGCCGACGCGATCACATCGGGGCCCTCCAGGTGAGGGGTGGCGGTCACCGCCGTGGCGAACGACGACGAGAAGGCACCGAACACCAGGTGCTGGCTGCGCCGGGCGATCAGGCTGAACGCCGCCACGTCCCAGAACAGGGCGGCACCGCCATTGCCCAGCGCCACCTCGTAGCCGTCGGGCAGCCCGAAGAGCTCGCTCATGCCGGCGCGGACGCGGCCCACCAACGCCTTCACCGGGGCCTTGCGGTGACTGGTACCGATCAGCTGCGAGGCTGCGGCAACGGCGGCCAGGGCGTCGGGGCGCACCTTGGACGGCCCGCATCCGAAGCGCCCGTCAGAGGGCTTCAGGTCTGCCGGGAGGCGGATCTCGGGGATTTCGGGGGACGGAGGGCTCATTGCGTGCCACTATCGCACCATGTCAGAGCCTTCCCGACGAGTATCCGCCCGCATCGCCGCCATCGAGGAGTCGGCCACCCTGGCCGTTGACGCCAAGGCCAAGGCCCTCAAGGCCGCCGGCGAGGACGTCATCGGTTTCGGCGCCGGCGAGCCCGACTTCCCCACTCCGCCCCACATCGTGGAGGCGGCCATTGCCGCGGCGGGCGTTCCCCGCAACCACCGCTACACCCCCGCGGGCGGCTTGCCCGAGCTGCGAGAGGCGGTGGCGGCCAAGACGGGCCGCGACTCCGGCTGGGAGGTGGCGGCCAACCAGGTCCTCGTCACCAACGGGGCCAAGCACGCCATCTACAACACCTTCGCCGCCCTCTGTGACCCCGGCGACGAGGTACTCGTGCCCGCGCCCTACTGGGTCACCTATCCGGAGTCGATCCGCCTGGCCGGCGGGGTCCCCGTCGCCGTCCCCAGCGACGAGAGCACCGGCTTCCGCGTCACCATCGATGCCCTGGAGGCGGCCCGTACCCCCCGCACCAAGGTGCTGCTGTTCGTGTCGCCGTCGAACCCCACCGGGGCGGTGTACCCGCCCGACCAGGTCGAAGCCGTCGGGCGCTGGGCGGCCGACAACGGGCTCTGGGTGGTCACCGACGAGATCTACGAGCACCTGGTCTACGGCGACAGCCGGTTCTCCTCGATCGCCGGGCTGGTGCCCGACGTCCGCGACCGGTGCGTGATCGTCAACGGCGTGGCCAAGAGCTACGCCATGACCGGGTGGCGGGTCGGTTGGATGGTCGGTCCTGCCGACGTGATCAAGGCCGCCGCCAACATGCAGTCCCACGCCACGTCCAACGTGGCCAACGTGTCGCAGATGGCGGCGGTGGCCGCCCTCGCCGGCGACCAGACCTGCGTGGCGACCATGCGCGAGGCGTTCGACCGCCGCCGCCGCCGCATGCACGAGCTCCTCGCCGCCATCGATGGCGTCGAGTGTCCCGAGCCCGAGGGGGCGTTCTACGCCTTCCCGTCCTTCGCCGGAGTGCTGGGCCGCGACCTCGAGGGCCGCACGCCGGCCACCACCCTCGAGCTGGCCGACGTCGTGCTCGACAAGGCCAAGGTCGCCATCGTCCCCGGCGAGGCCTTCGGGGCTCCGGGGTACGTCCGGTTGTCCTACGCCCTGGGCGACGACGCCCTGGTCGAGGGAGTCTCCCGCCTGGCCAAGCTGCTCGGGTAGATCTGTTCTTTGCGCGAAAAGCACCACAGAGCGGTAGAAATCGCGCAAAGAACGGTCGGGTTGGCGTCTTCGACCAGGGTCCGCGACCATGGGTGGTGCCCAAGATCCTCATCACCGAGCCAATTGCCGAGCGCGGTCTCGACCGCCTCCGCCAGGCCGGCCACGACGTGGTGGTCCGCCTGGGCCTGACCCCGGCCGAGCTGTTGGTGGAGGTGGCCACGGCCAACGCCCTGGTGATCCGCTCCGAGACCCAGGTCACCGCCGAGGTCCTGGAGGCGGGCAGCGGGCTCGTCGTGGTGGGTCGGGCGGGGATCGGCCTCGACAACGTCGACGTGGCCGCCGCCACCCGCAAGGGGGTGATGGTGGTCAATGCCCCGCAGTCGAACGTCATCTCCGCGGCCGAGCACGCCATGGCCCTCCTGCTCGCCTCGGCCCGCAACCTGCCCCAGGCCCACGGGGCCCTCAAGGACGGCAAGTGGCAGCGGACGCAGTGGACGGGCGTGGAGCTGCACGGGAAGGTCCTGGGCGTGGTGGGCCTGGGCCGCGTCGGTGCCCTGGTGGCCCAACGGGCACTGGCGTTCGGGATGCAGCTGGTGGCCTACGACCCGTACGTGTCCGCCGAGCGGGCCCGCCAGATGGGGGTGCGGCTGCTCGGTCTCGACGAGTTGATCGCCACCTCGGACTTCGTGACCGTCCACCTCCCCAAGACGCCGGAGACGATCGGCCTCCTCGGGCGTGACGTCCTGGCCCGGGCCAAGCCCGGCCTGCGCATCGTGAACACCGCCCGCGGCGGCATCGTCGACGAGGAGGCCCTGGCCTGGGCCATCGGGGAGGGGTTCGTGGCCGGAGCCGCCCTCGACGTGTTCGCCACCGAACCCACCACCGAGTCGCCCCTGTTCGCCCTCGACCAGGTGGTGGTCACACCCCACCTGGGGGCCAGCACGGCCGAGGCCCAGGACAAGGCCGGCGAGACCATCGCCGAGCAGGTCCAGCTGGCGCTGGCCGGCGACTTCGTGCCCTACGCGGTGAACGTCAGCGCGTCGGAGGCGTCGGAGACGGTGCGGCCGTTCCTGGCCCTCGCCGAGCGCCTCGGCGGGCTGTTCGCGTCGCTCAACGACGGCGTCCCGACGGCCCTCGTCGTGGAGTACCAGGGTGAGCTGGCCGACTACGACACCCGTATCCTCACCCTGGCCGTGCTGAAGGGCCTGCTCGGCAGTGGGAGCGAGGAGCCGGTCTCCTACGTGAACGCCCCCCAGCTGGCGTCGGAGCGGGGCATCGAGGTCAAGGAGACCAAGACTTCGGCGGCCCACGACTACGTCAACCTCATCACCCTCCGGGGCGGCGACCACGCCGTGGCCGGCAGCCTGTTCGGCCTGCGGGCCGAGGCGCGACTGGTGATGGTCGACGAGCACACCGTCGACATCCCGCCGGCCCGGCACATGCTGATCGTCCGCAACGAGGACCGTCCCGGCCTCATCGGGCTGGTGGGCGCCACCGTGGGTCAGGCCGGAGTGAACATCTCCGACATGGACGTCGGTCGCTCGCCCGAGGGTGAGGCTGCCCTCATGGTGCTGTCGACCGACCAGGCCGTTCCCGGCACCGTGCTCGCCCAGCTGCGGAGCGAACCCGGCATCCTGCACGTCGACACCGTCAGCGGCTGACCCGGAGCCCCGACGTAGGGGGTATCAGACCGATGCCGTCGGGCTCATGTGGGTAGGAGGTCACTCCATGACGACCGAACGAACGGCCGAGGCCGACGATGAGCTGGCTGACGCCCTTCGGGCGCTGGGCCGCCGGCTCGACCCCGAACCCGACGAGCTGGCCCGCGCCGCCGCCGCCGCCTACGCGTGCCGGACGGCCGGCGCCGACGTCGCCCCCCTGGCGTACGACTCGGTGCTGGACGACGATCTGGCCGCCGCCGGCGCGTCGCCCGGCCCGGCGCGCCGTCTCACATTCGTCGGCCGGGATCTGACCGTCGAGGTCGAGGTGAGCGAAGGCCGGGCCCTGACCGGCCGGATCGTGCCTCCGGGCCCCGCCGAGGTCGAGGTGCGGTGGCCGGGCGGCTGTGCCGCCGCCGTCACAGACATCCTCGGCCGGTTCCGCGTGCCGGCCGTGCCCCCCGGGCCCGTGAGCGTGCGGTGGGAGGGCCCGGTCGTCACCGAATGGATCAGCCTCTAGGCCTTCCACCACATCGGGTGTATTTGGTGGCCCGCTGGGAACTCTGAGAGGGGAAGGAGCGCAGGGGGCCTCGCCCGAGGGTGAACGGCGGAGGTGAGGCCCCGGAAACCCGGGGGTCTAGCGCGCCGCTTTGCGCAGGCCGTCGCCGGCGGCGGCCTCTTCGTCGCGGTAGCACCGGTCGGGAACGGTGCGGGCGTACGCCGCCATGCCGGGGAGGTGAAAGATGGAACTCCGGAGCTTGGCCTTCACGGGATGGGTGGTCGGACACACGTCGCCCTCGGGTTCCACCCACGCCACGGTCCCGCCCAGCTTCCGGGCCGCCGACTTCCGGGCCGCCTTCTGTGCCGCCGTCTTCTTGACCGCCGTCTTCCTGACCGGCGTCTTCTTGGCCGCCGTCTTCTTCGCTGCCTTCCTGGCGGCCGCCTTCTTGGCCGGCGCCTTCTTCGCCGCCGCCTTCTTCGCCGCCGCCTTCTTCGGCGGGCTCCTGCGCTCGGGTGCCGGCGCCGCCTGCACAGGCGGCGGGTCGTCGACGATCAGGATCTCCTCGGTCACCAGGATCACGATCTCGTCGTCGTCGGCGTCGAGCTCCTCGGCGGAAGGAGTCGCCGAGGCTGCGGCAGGTGCGGTGAACGGCGGCACCAGGGTTGGCGCCGTCGATGCCAGGTCGAACGGCTCGTCGTCGGGCCGGCTGCTCGGCCGGCGCAACGACGTCCCCTGCAACATCGTCGGCTGCACCAGGCGCGGCTCGTCGGGCCCTGCACCCCGCTC
>CAYTTL010000132.1:6112-8089 GCA_964440725.1 uncultured Acidimicrobiales bacterium
AGGCTTGCGGGCCTCCACGATCTTGAATACGGCGAACGCCAGACCCGCCAGCACTCCCAGGCGGATTCCGATGCGTAGCGAGCGGCGGATCACCAGCACTCCCCGGATCGGCGGAAAGGCGGCAGCCTACTTGACGAAAAGCCAGCCGACTGTCACCATGCCAAGGCTATGACATCGAACTCCCTGCCCGCGGGCCACGACGCGTTCCACTCCTCGGACCTGCTCCTTCTCTAGCGGCGAGTGCCTGACGGTGCTCGCCCTGCCTCTCGTGCCCTCGGGCCGGGAGGTTTTTTCTTTTCCGGACATGACGACGAGGAGGCACGACGATGAACGACAGCGACATTCCGACGCACGACAGCGGCACACCGGTGGAGCCCGAACGCCTCACCATCTTCGACACCACCCTGCGCGACGGCGAGCAGTCTCCCGGGATCTCCCTCGACGCGGGCGAGAAGCTGGAGATCGCCGAACAGCTGGCGCGCGTCGGGGTCGACTACGTGGAAGCCGGGTTCCCGGTCGCCAGTGAGGGTGACTTCGAGGCGGTCCAGGCCATCGCCCGCACCGTGACCGGCCCGGTGATCGCCGCCCTGTCCCGCACCCAGCTCGCCGACGTCGACCGCTGCTGGGCCGCACTGCGTGACGCCCAGCGGGCCCGGATCCACGTCTTCATCTCCACCAGCCCCAACCACATGGAGCACATGCTGAAGATGACGCCGGCCCAGGTGGTGGAGGCGACCCGCACGGGCGTGGCCCGGGCCCGGGAGCACACCGCGGACGTGGAGTTCAGCCCCCAGGACGCCACCCGCACGCCGATCGACTTCATGCTCGAGGTGCTGCAGGCGGCTGTCGACGCCGGGGCCACCACCCTGAACATCCCCGACACCGTGGGCTACGGCATCCCCTGGGACTTCGGGGCGCTCATCCAGTACGTGCGGCGGGAGGTGTCGGGCGACTACGTGACGTCGGTCCACTGCCACAACGACCTGGGTTTGGCCACGGCGAACTCGCTCGCCGGCGTGCAGGCCGGCGCCCGCCAGGTGGAGGTGTGCGTGAACGGCATCGGCGAGCGGGCCGGCAACGCCGCCCTGGAGGAGATCGTCATGGCTCTGAAGATCCGCCCGGACCAGTTCCCGGGCCTGACGACCGGCGTGCGCAGCGAGGAGCTGGCCCGCACCAGCCGCATGGTCAGCCGCCTCACCGGCTACCCGGTGCAGTACAACAAGGCCGTCGTGGGGCGGAACGCCTTCGCCCACGAGTCGGGCATCCACCAGCACGGCATCCTGGCCGACCGCTCGACCTACGAGATCATCGACGCCAGCGCCGTCGGCCAGGTGGGCAGCCAGATCGTCCTGGGCAAGCACTCGGGGCGCCACGCCTTCTCCGACACCCTCACCAAGATGGGCATCACCATCTCCGGCGAGGCCCTGAACTCGGCGTTCACCCGGTTCAAGGAGCTGGCCGACCGCAAGGTCGAGATCACCGACGCCGATCTGGAGGCCATCGTGGCCGAGGAGCTGGGCACCAGCGTCTCGCCCGAGTTCACCCTCGAGGCACTGGAGGTGGTGGGCGGGACCGTCGGAGTGCCCCGGGCCCGCGTGGTGCTCATGCGTCAGGGCGACAAGCTCGAGGCCACCGCCGAGGGCGACGGGATGATCGATGCCGCGTGCCAGGCCATCAAGGCGGGAACCGGCATCGACGCCACCCTCGTCGGCTTCAACGTCTCCGCCGTCACCGGCGGGGTCGACGCCCTGGGCGACGTCATCATCCAGGTGGAGGCCGACGGGGCCAAGGTCTCGGGCCGGGGCGTGTCCACCGACGTGGTCGAGGCGTCGGCGCGTGCGTTCCTGTCGGCGGTCAACAAGGTGGTGCGCGTCCGGGCCCGCGACGACGTGCGTCAGATCGACGTCGGTCCGTAGCCCGGAACCCCGCTCAGAGGGCCGCTCGGGCCCGGCACCCCGCTCAGAGGGCCGCTCGGGC
>CAYTTL010000133.1:0-8070 GCA_964440725.1 uncultured Acidimicrobiales bacterium
TGGGGTAGTTGGCCAGGAGCCCGCCGTCGACCCACGTGGCGGCGCCGTGGTGGGTGTCCACGTTGACGGGACGGAAGAAGAAGGGAATCGACATCGCTGGGCTGCTCGGGGCCTTCATCGTGGCCTGGCCTCTGACCCGAAACGCCCGCCGGGCCCGGCGGTCACTCCGGCAGGCGGGTGCGCTCCAGGGCGCCGTGAGCGCGGTCGAGCGTGTCGAGGGCGGTGATGAGGGCGTGCTCGGGGGCGGGCTTGTTCGAGGCCAGGTGGATGCGCAGCAGGCGCACCTGGTCGAGGTCCTTCCTGCGCATGTGGGCGGCGGTGGCCAGCCACCCGACGGGGTCGGCCGCCGGGTCGTCCTCGCCGCTGCGACCCAGGGCGCGACCCAGCGCCATGCCCCGGGGGACAAGGCGCAGCAGGGCGTCCCAGCGCTCGACCACCTGGCGACCGAGGTCGCCGGACCGCAGCCCCGACGTGCCGGTGGCCGGCGTGAGCGCCGCCCCGCACGCGCCGCAGCGGGCCTTGCCGGGGCCGTGCAGGGGCACCCGGTTCAGCTTCCGGCACGCCGCACAGCGCAGCGTCGGGGCCGCCGCTGCCGGAGGGCCGGGATCGGTCACGTCGCGAGTCTTTCCCACACGGGGGTCGTTCGGCCACCCGTCGCGCCGTGCGGCCCGGGCCGGAACGGAGCGGGCGGGTCAACCCGGCGTCGATGTGGGAACGGTCGTGGTGGGCACCGTCGTCACGGGAACCGCCAGGTCGCGGCCCGTCTCGGTCAGCAGGGAGGCGAGGATCACGACCGGCTCGGCGGTCATGTTGGCCCCGAAATGCACCATCTCGCCCGTCTCCGTCACGGCGTCGCCCGGCCCCAGGGTGGTGGCGGCGGGCCCGGTCACCTCCTCGACGGCTCCACTGGGTGCCCGCTTGACCACGGCGGTGCCCGAGATCACGGTGTAGGCGAGCGACCCGGACTGGATGGACGCCATCTGCACGCCCGGGTGCACGTGGGCGGCGAGCTGGGCGCCGGGGGCAATGGTGTAGCGGATCAGCGTGAGGGTCCGCCCCGGGGCGCCGGGAGGATCGACATCGGTCGCCAGGATGTCCCGCTGCACCGGTTCCGCCGCCGGGTTCGCCACCGTCGTCGCCGTCGCCGCGGTGGTGGTCGTCGGGCCACTGGCGGAATCGCCCCCGCATCCGACCAGTACCAGGAGAGCGGCGACGACCAGTGACAGGGAAAGGGCACGGCGCATCGGACGACGGTACCGGTTGGGACTGAGGCACATAGGGTGTGGCGATGGAGGATCCGGGGGCGACGGGCGCCCTGGCCGACCGGTTGTTCGGGGCCTGCACCGCTGCGCTGGACCTGTTGCACGTGTACGTCGGCGACCGGTTGGGCCTGTACCGGCTCCTCGCCGACCGGGGGCCGGTGACGGCGGAAGAGCTGGCACGACACGCCGGCATCCACGAGCGCTACGCCCGGGAATGGCTGGAACAGCAGGCCGTGGCCGGCATCCTGGAGGTCGCCGGCGCTGACACCGACCCGCGTCGGTTCGCCCTTCCCCCCGGCCACGCCGAGGTGCTGATCGACCCCGACAGCCTGTCGCTCGTGGCGCCGCTCGCCGCCGGCGTGGTCGGCCTGGCCCAGGCGCTCCCCCAGGTGCTGACCGCCTTCCGCACCGGCGGGGGCGTCGCCTACGAGGCCTACGGCGACGACGTGCGCGGCTGCATCTCCGGCCTCAACCGCCCCATGTTCGTCAACCTCCTGGCCACCGACTGGTTCCCCGGCGTGCCCGGGTTGGTCGAGCGGCTCGAGGCCGATCCGCCGGCCACCGTCGCCGACGTCGGGTGCGGCACGGGGTGGTCCACCATCGCCATCGCCCGCGGCTTCCCGCGGGTCTCGGTGAAGGGCCTCGACCTCGACGAGCGCTCGGTGGCCGAGGCGCGCGCCAACGCCGCCGCCTCGGGTGTCGCCGACCGGGTCGACTTCGAGGTTCGTGATGCAGCCGACCCCGGACTGGCCGGGGCCTTCGATCTGGTGTGCGCCTTCGAGACCATCCACGACATGTGCGATCCGGTGGGAGCGCTGCGGGCCATGCGGGCCCTGCGCAGCGACGGGGGAACCGTCCTCGTGGTCGACGAGCGCGTCGCCGACACCTTCACCACCGACGTGGAGGACGGCGAACGGTTCCAGTGGGGCTGGAGCGCGCTGCACTGCCTTCCCTGCGCCATGACCACCGAACCCGCCGCCGGCACGGGCACGATCATGCGGGCACCCCAGTTGCGTAGCTACGCCGTCTCCGCCGGGTTCGCCGACCTCGAGGTGCTGCCCGTCGAGAACGACTTCTGGCGGTTCTACCGGCTCACCGGGTAATTGCCAAACGATGTCCACGGGCGCCGGTAGGGTCCGATCGTGATGCCGGTGTCGATCGACGATGTGCAGGCCGCCGCCCGGCGTCTGGGCGATGTCGCCACCCGCACGCCTCTGGAGCACAGTGAGCGACTGTCGACCCTGTTCGACGCCGACGTCTGGCTGAAGCGGGAGGACCTCCAGGCCGTCAGGTCCTACAAGCTCCGGGGCGCCTACAACTTCATCGCGTCGCTCTCCGCCGCCGACCGCGCCCAGGGCGTGGTGTGTGCCAGCGCCGGGAACCACGCCCAGGGCGTCGCCTACACGTGCCGGCGCCTCGACGTGACCGGCCACGTGGTCGTACCCCGCACCACGCCCCGCCAGAAGCGGGAACGCATCGCCGCCCTCGGCGGTCCCCGGGTGACGGTGATGGTCGAGGGCCACACCTACGAAGAGGCCCACGAGGTGGCGCTGGCGGTGGCGGAGAAGGCCGGGTCGGTGCTGGTCCCCCCGTTCGACGACCCGTCGGTGATCGCCGGTCAGGGAACGGTCGGCATCGAGATCGTCGAGCAACTCGGCCACGCGCCGCAGATGGTTGTGGTCCCCGTCGGGGGTGGTGGCCTGCTGGCCGGCGTCGCCGTCGCGGGGGCGGCCCTGGCACCGGGGCAGTTGACCATCGGCGCCGAACCCGCCGGGGCGGCGAGCATGCGCGCCGCCCTCGACGCGGGCGAGCCCATCGCCCTCGACTCGATCGACACGTTCGTCGACGGCGCCGCGGTACGCCGTGTGGGCACCCAGACCTTCGAGATCGTGAGGGCCCTGGTGCACGACGTCGTGTCCGTCCCCGAGGGGGGCGTGTGCACGACCATGCTCGAGCTCTACCAGTCCGACGGCATCATCGCCGAGCCCGCCGGCGCCCTGGCCGTCGCCGCCCTGGCCAACGGCGTGGAGGTCCCCAGGGGGGCATCGGTGGTCTGCATCGTCTCCGGGGGCAACAACGACATCAGCCGGTACGGCGAGATCGTCGAGCGTTCCCTCGTGCACGAGGGCCTCAAGCACTACTTCCTGGTCGAGTTCCCCCAGGAGCCCGGCGCCCTGCGCGGCTTCCTCGACGACGTCCTGGGGCCCACCGACGACATCGTGCTGTTCGAGTACATCAAGAAGAACAACCGCGAGACGGGCCCGGCCCTCGTCGGCATCGAGGTGGCGTCGGCGGCCGACGTTGCTCCGTTGCTCGAGCGGATGAAGACGAGCCCCCTGCGCATCGAGGCCGTCCCCGCCGGCTCGCCCGCCTTCAGCTTCCTGGTGTAGGCCCTACTCGGGCGCCTTCCGTTGGTCGGCGGCGGCCGCGGTGGCGGCCGTCGTCCGGTAGTAGACGGCGCCGACCGTGCCCGGACCGGTGTGGGCACCCACACTCGGGCCGACGCGGTAGCGCACCACGTCGAGCACCTCGGGCGCCTCCACCAGCCGGCGCTCGAGTGCGTGGGCGAGGGGAGCGGTGGCGGCGTCGGCGTGCCCCACGCCGACCCGCAGCGAGGTGCCGGCGGCGCGCACGTGGTCGGCCATGGCCTCGGCGGTGTTCCCGACACCGTCGACCCGGCGCACGACCTCCATGGCCCCGCCTGCGAGCGTGAGGACGGGGATGATGCCGGCGTCAGAGTCAGCGGTGGGGGTGGCGTCGGGGGCCAGCCGTCCACCGGCCCGGGCCGGCTCGAGGGCCCCGACCACCCAGACCGTGCCGGCCGCGGCCCCGACCGCCTGCGCCACGGCCGCGGCGGCCGCCACGGTGGCGCCCCCGGCCAGGGCCTCGGCCGCCTCCCACACACAACACGTCACCGCGAACGACGCCGTGGCCGTGTCGACGACGTGAACGGGCACGGGGGCCGATGCCGCGGCCAGGCGCGCCGAGTTGACGGTGCCCGACAGGGCCGACCCGATGTGCACCGACAGGATCTCGTCGGCTCCGCGTGCGGCAACCGCCGCGTAGGCCGCGGCGAAGCGCCCGGGGCTGGGCTGTGACGTCGTCACCTCGGGCGCGGCGGTGCCGAACGACGCCCAGAACCGGTCGGCGTCCAGATCCTCGCCTTCGGCGTGGCTCACGCCCCCGACGGTCACGGTGAGGGGCACCACCTCGATGCCGTACCGCCGGGCCAGGCCGGGGGGGATCTGGGAGTTGGAGTCGGTGACCAACCCGATCATGACCGGCGGGCCTGGCGGGCGGCGGCGGCGAAGCGGGTGAGGATCACCGCGCTGGTGACCGCCGCGCTCAACGGAAGAGTCGGCCCCGGGGAGGGGGCCCAGGCGTTGGGCCACTCCCGTCGCCACCACAACAGCCCGCAGACGACCCACACGGCCGAGGCGACGGCGGTGGCGGGAAGGGCGCGCCCCCGCAGGCGCGCCACGGCGTAGGCGACGGTGATGTCGACGGGGAAGTACGCCGGGAAGGTGGCCAGGCACTGGCCGGCGCTCACCGCCACCCCCTTGCCGCCGCGGAAGCCGTTCCACACCGGGTAGCAGTGGCCGACCACCGCGGCGGCGCCGGCCACGTCGGCTCCCGATCGCCCGGCCAGGCGGGAGCCGACGGTGCAGGCCACCACCCCCTTGGCGATGTCGGCCACCATCACCGCCCGGCCCCATCCCTGGCCCAGGGCGGCCATGGCGTTGACCGCCCCCGGGTTGCCGCTGCCGGTGGTCCGCAGGTCGGCGACACCACCCGTGGCCAGGTGGGCGGCCACGTCGGCCGAGGGCAGGGTGCCGATCAGGTACCCCACCGTCACCGCCGCCGCCAACCGTTCTGGCGCGCGAACCGCCCCCGAACCCTGCGTGTTTCGCACGCCAGAAGCGTACGACGCCTTCACTCGGCCGGTGCCGGCGACGGGCGCCCCGCCTAGTGTCGATCGCATGCGGATCGTGGTCGTCTCCTGCCGGCTCACCGACCGACGGCGGGGTGCCCTCACCCGGCTGGTGGCGCCCGAGGGCGAGAGCGCCTTCGGTTCGCTGTCCGACCTCGACGCCATCGGCGACACCGACAGGCCCGACGCCGTCGTGCTCGACGGACCCATCGCCGCGCCCCCGGTGGCACTGGCCGACCGGCTCGGGCGTTGGGTCACCGATGGCACCGCCCTGCTGGCCCTGGGCCCAGCCGCCGGCGCGGCGTCGGACGGGTGGGTCGACCTCCTGGGGACCCGCGCCCAGCCGCCCACGGCCGGCGGCGAGGTCTACGTCCGGGTGGTCGACGGCGACAACCCCCTGGTCGCTCGCCTCGACGACGAGTTCCCGGTGGTCGACGTGTTCCAGCCGCTGTCGGCCGTCACCGACGCCATGCGCCCCGTGCTCCAGGTCACCTACGGGTTCGTGCAGCAGTCCGCCGTGCTGGCGGGGAAACGGGGTCGGGGCCGAGTGGTCGCATCGGGGTTGGGCGGCACCGACCGGGCGCTCGAGTCGCCCGGCCTGGCCGCGGTGTTGCGCCGGGCCCTGCGGCCCCGGGACCGCCTGCTCACCAGCCGACCGCTCGGGGTGGGGATCGTCGGCTACGGCCCCCACGGGGGCATGGGCTTCGTGCACGGCACCGCGGCGGCCGCCACCGCGGGCCTGGAGGCGGTGGCCATCGGCGACAGCGACCCGGCCCGACGCAAGGCCGCGGAACACGACTTCCCCGGGATCCGCGTGCACGGCACGGTCGACGAGCTGGCGGGCGACGACGCCGTCGACCTGGCGGTCGTCGCCACACCGCCGCTGGCGCACGTCGGGGTGGTCTCCACCCTGCTGCGGGCGGGCAAGCACGTGGTCTGCGAGAAGCCCCTGTGCTTCACCGTGGCCGACGCCGATCGCCTGTTCGCCCTGGCCGCCGACAACGGCCGGGTGCTCACCGTCAACCAGAGCCGTCGGTGGGACCGCGACTTCCGGGCCGTGCAACGGGTGATCGACGACGGCCTGCTGGGCGAGGTGTTCAACGTCGAGACGTTCGTGGGCGGGTTCGACCATCCGTGCCGGGCGTGGCACTCCGACGCGACGGTGTCGGGCGGGATGGTCTACGACTGGGGTGCCCATCACATCGACTGGATCGTGCAGCTCCTCGGCGCCGTTCCCTCCCGCGTGGCGGCCACGGGGCACAAGCGGGTGTGGCACGACGTCACCAACCTCGACCAGCTCCGAGTGCGGATGCACTGGGACGACGGCCGGGAGGCGGAGTTCCTCGCCTCCGACGTGGCCGCGGTTCGGCGGCCCAAGTTCTACGTGCAGGGCACGACGGCCACGCTGGTGGGCCACTACCGCGACGTCGTCTTCGAGCACCTCGACCCGGCCCGGGGCTACGTCCGTACCGAGGCCCATCACGCCGAAGCTCCCGCCGCCCTCACCCTCGCCACCTACGGGAGCGGCACCGGGGTGACCGAGGCGGCGGTGGCGCTCGGTCCCGAGACGCCGTTCGCCTTCCACCGGAACCTGGCTGACCACCTCCTGCTGGGCGAGCCCCTGGCGGTCCTGCCCGACTCGATCCGCCAGGTGACCGCGGTGCTGGAAGCAGCCACCCACTCGGCCGCCGAGGGAGGCCGGCCCGTCGACCTGCGATGACAACGTCGGTCGGCATCGGCGTCATCGGGGCCACGTCGTGGGTGGCCAACGACGCCGTGCTCCCGGCGGTGGCGGCCAGCCCTCACCTGCGGCTGGTCGCGGTCGGCAGCCGCGACCCGGAGGCCGCCGCCGGGGTCGCCGCCCGGTTCGGGGCGGCGCATCACTTCGGCGACTACGCGTCGGTGGTGAACCATCCCGACGTCGAGGCCGTCTACGTACCGCTGCCCAACGGCGCCCATCGGGAGTGGACCAAACGGGCCGCCACCGCCGGCAAGCACGTCCTGTGCGAAAAGCCCCTGGCTCCGACCGCCGCCGACGGCGAGGCCATGGCCGTCGCCTGCCGCGACGCGGGCGTGGTGCTCATGGAGGCCTACATGACGCCGTTCCACCCGCGGGCCGAGGCCGTGGCCGAGCTGCTCGACCAGGGCGTGCTCGGGCGGCCCCGCTTCGCCCGGGCCGCCTTCACCTTCACCCTCGACGACCCCGGCAATCACCGGTGGCTTCCCGAACAGGGTGGAGGCGCCCTTCTCGACGTGGGCGTCTACTGCCTGGCCCCGTTGACCGACATCGGTGGCGAGCCCGAGACGGTGACGGCGCGGGCGGTCGCCGCTCCCACCGGCGTGGACGCCACCTTCACGGGATGGCTGGAGTTCGGCGACGGCTTCTCCGCCGCCTTCGTGTGCTCGTTCGAGGCCGCCGAGCACCAGCACCTCGAGGTGGTGGGCACGGCCGCCACCCTGCGCGTGGAGCTTCCCTTCGCCGGCGGCGCCGCCGGCACCCGGGCCCGGGTCCACCATCGCGACGGCAGGGTCGACGAGGTGGGCGGCGCCGACGCCGACCCGTCCCTTGCCATGGTCGAGCACTTCGCCGCCGTGGTCCGGGGCCAGGCACGGCCGCGGCGCCCGCCGGCGGCGTCGGTTCGCCACCTCGACCTCGTCGACCGACTGCGGTCGGCGGCGGCGGTGGGCCCGAGCGGCCCCCTGAGCGGGGTGGCGGGCCCGTCGCCGAGGACGCGGTGACCGTTCCCTCCGAGCGCGGTGCTCCTGAACCCGGGTCCACTGGACGGGTCTCTGAGAGTCGTGTGCCCGTGGCCGGCGGGATCGCCCTCCGGGTGCTCCGGTGGGCCGGCGGCGAACGGACGCCGGTGCTGTGCGTAC
>CAYTTL010000134.1:0-1526 GCA_964440725.1 uncultured Acidimicrobiales bacterium
GCGAGGTGGTGGAGCGGACCCGGACCAGGTCGTTCCGGGTGATCACCCTCCTGCTCGGTCTGGCCGCCCTGGCCGCCGTCGTCGTCCCCCACCTGGTCGACGACGACGACACGACCCGCTACGACGTCGGGCTGGTGGGCACCGTCCCCCCCGCCCTGGCCCAGAACCTGGCCCAGAGCGGACCGGTGATCGACGCCGAGATCCGCACCCGCCCGATCAGCGATGAGGCGGCGGCCGACGCCGCCCTGGAAGACGACACGATCGACGTCGCCGTCGTCGGCACCGACTACCTGAAGGTGCGACGCACCATTTCCACCGCCCTGGAGGCGGTACTGGACCAGGCGGTGTCGACGGCCGAGGCCGAGGCCACCCTCGCCGCTCGGGGGGTCTCGCCGGAGGAGGCGGGCGCCATCCTCAACCCGGAACCGCTGCCCGTGCGCCACCTCGATCCTCCCCGGACCAACACCGCCAACCGGTCGCTGGCGTTCGCCGGGGCCCTCTTCCTCTATCTCGGCCTCCTGTCGTTCGGCATGGTCGTGGCCAATGGCGTGGTCGAGGAGAAGTCGACCCGGGTCTCGGAGATCCTCCTCGGCACCATGCGGCCGTCCCAGCTCCTCGCCGGCAAGGTCGTGGGCATCGGCGTGGTCGGCGTCCTCCAGCTCCTCGCCGCAGGCGTGCCCGCCGGCGCGGCGGCTCTGGTCCTCGGCGAACTGGAGCTGCCCGCGGGCACACCGCTGACCTTCGTCGCCATCGGCATGTGGTTTCTCCTGGGGTACGCGTTCTACAGCTCCGCCTACGCCGCCGCCGGGGCGTCGGTGGCACGGGCCGAAGAGGTCGGCAACGCGACCATGCCCCTGACCATTCTCCTGCTCGTCGGCTACTTGATCGGCATCGCCGCCACGAACGATCCCGACAGCACGCTCGTGGAGGTCACCTCGTTCTTGCCCCCGCTGGCACCCATCGTCATGCTCCCCCGAGCGGCGGTGGGCCACGTGGAGCCGTGGGCCGTCCCCCTGGCCGTGGCCATCGAGGTGGTGTCCTCCTGGATCCTCGTGCGCCTCGCCGGCCGGGTCTACACGGGCGCCATCGTCCGCACCGGCCCCCGGGTGAAGCTCCGGGAGGCATGGCGCTCGGCCGAGCGCTGAGCGCCGCCACGAACCTTCCGGGAACCGAACGGGCGGTGGTGGTCGTCAAAGGGGGGCACAGAGGAGGTGCCCGATGGGACCGATGCGGTCGATGAGCAAAATGGGGCGGCCCAAGGCCGTGCTCCTGGCAGTTGCCGTTCTCGTGGCAGCCGGAGCGGTCGTCGCCGCCGTGAACCAGGGCCCGAGCGGCCCTCTGAGCGGGGTTCAGGGGCCGGCAACAGGCGGCCCCGAGTCCCGCTCGTCGTCGGGGGTGGTCGCACCCGAGGGCACCACCGGCGTGGGGGGGGGGGGGGGGGGCCCCCCCCCCCCCCCCCCCCCCCCGGCCGGCCCGCGCCCCCCCGCCCCCCCCCCCCCCCCCGGCCGGGGGGCCGCCCCCCCCCC
>CAYTTL010000134.1:1536-8026 GCA_964440725.1 uncultured Acidimicrobiales bacterium
AGGGTGCCGCCGTGCCCGAGGGCGCCGCCGACGCCAAGGGTGGGCTGGCCGCGCCACCGGCGACGCTGAGCCAGACCGCACCCCTCGCCGGACCGCGCGTGGTCCGCACCGCGGACGTCGCCGTCCGTGTCGCCAGCGACGGGTTCTCCCGGGCCTTCGACCAGATCAACGCGGTGGCCGTCGCCGAGGGCGGGTACGTCTCGGCGTCGACGACATCGGCGGGATCGACCGCCTCCGGAGACGACGCACGCGACGAGCGGCCCCGTTCGGGAGACCTCACGGTCCGGGTGCCGGCGGATCGGTTCGACGCCGTCCGCCGCACCCTCGCCGGCCTGGGGACGATCGAGTCGGAGCAGATCCGCGGCGAGGACGTGACCGCCCAGATCGTCGATTTCGACGCCCGCCTGAAGAGCCTGCAAGCCGAGGAGGACGCCCTCCGCACGCTCGTGGGCCGGGCCACCGCCGTGGGCGAGGTCCTCCAGGTGCAGTCGCAGCTGTTCCAGGTCCGCCAGCAGGTGGAGAGCCTCCAGGCCCAGCGCACCCAGCTCGACCAACAGGCCTCGCTGGCCACCATCCACGTCTCGCTGACGGAACCGGGCGCCGCCGTCCAGCCGTCCCCGGAACCGGCCGGTCTGGCCCACGCCCTCGAACGGGCGCTGGCCGGGTCGGTCGCCGTGGTGGGCGGCACCATCGTGGTCCTGGGGTGGCTGGCCCCCGTCGCCCTGGTCGGGCTCCTCGCCTGGGGCGTGGTCCGCCTCCGGCGCCGGGGATCGGCGCGGGTGGCACCCAACGCCTCCGCCGTCTGAGCGGGCCGCTCAGGCCCCGCCCGGTCTGCAGGCCACGACCATCGTGGCCTGCTGGCGCATGGGCAGGCCGCGGGCGGTGCGGTGTGCGGCCAGGCGGGTGAAGGCCTCCCGCCGCAGCTCCTCCAGGTCGTCGGGCGCCAACGTCTCGAACACCGCACGAATCCCGTTGGACCACGCCCACGCCCACCATGCCGCCTCGTCGGCGAAGCAGAACTCGATCGACTCGTCGGCCACGTGCACGACGTCGAACCCGGCGGACCCGAGCACCGCGGTCACGTCGAAGTCGGGGCGGAAGGGCACGGCGTTGGGCCGGGTGGCACGCGCCGCGAACGACGCCAGGAGCGGCATCAGGAACGCCCACTCCGGGCCGGATGCCGCCGGCACCGACGCCACACAGCGACCTTCCGCCCGCAGCGCCCGCAAGAAGCCGGCGGCCGCCCGCGCCGGGTCGGGAAGCAGGTGGAGCACGAAGCCGGCGAGAACGACGTCGAACGATCCCTCGGCCACCTCCAGGGCCTCGGCGTCCATGCGGCGCACCGACGCATTCGCAGCCCGTTGGCCCACCTCGGCGGCCAGCGTCGCAACCATGGCCTGCGACAGGTCGACGCCCAGGACCTCGCCGTCGGGGGCGACCCGGGCGGCGGCGGGGAACAACGTCGCCCCCCGACCGCTCGCGACGTCGAGCACCCGCTCACCGGCGTGCAGGTCGGCCACCTCCACCAGGCGGGCACCGAATCGGGCGAAGAAGGGGATGACCGAGTCGTAGGTCGGTGCGGCACGGCCGAACACCGCGGCCACCTCTTCGGGGTCGTATCCGGTCACCTTCGCGACAGGTACTTCTTGATGCAGTGCACCGCCCCCAGGTTCTGGGCGAACACGTGGTAGTCGCCGAGTTGGACCACCTCGAAGCCCAGTCCCTCCCAGATGGCCCGGTTGGCGTCGTCGGTCGCCCGCAGGGCCTGCCAGGGCCCGTGGCCGTAGGTCGGCATCCACACCCGCCTGGAGCCGTCGGTGATCTCCACCAGGCAGTTGTTGGAGGTGGCGAAGTACCACTGCCGGAACCGCTCGTCGGGGTAATCCACATAGACCCGGGGCAGCGGGGTGCGGATCACCTCGAAGCCCAGCCGCCCGAGCTGGACGGCCATCTGGTCGAACGCCGGCGCCAGGGCGTGGTCGGGGACGGCTCCCCCGAGGATCTCGGCGGCGGCGACCGGTGAGCCCACCAGCACCCGGTACCGACCGCTGTCGGGATTGCGGCCGGCGAGGCTGATGAACATGTCGATGTGGAAGATGGGCTGCAGAGAGCCGGCGCCCGCGCCGACCTCCTCGGTCCAGATCTCGCCGTCCTGGCGGAACTGGCGGGGCGCGAGGACGTCGTCGGCGATGGGGCGCGACAACCCCACGAAATGCAGCTGCCGGTGGGGATCGAAGGTACGGCTGAACAGGTCCCGGGCGGCATCGGCGGCGGACTTCCCACCGAGGAGGACCGGAGCGCTCTCCTGCCAGGTCTCCAGGGTCCTGGTCAGGTAGTCGGCGCCCACGAAGATGAAGTCGTCGCCCACGAGGACGTTGCCGCCCTGGAAGTACAGCGGCACCTGCGTGGCCTGCACGTCGGTGGCCTCGGCGACGAAGTCGGCGATCAGGCCGTCGCCGTAGCGGGGGAAGGTGAAGGGCTCGACGAGGAAGGTCGTCGCCGGGTCGCGGCCCACGTCGTTGACGGCCACGTACCCGTCCTCGGCCCACACCGAGAACGACAGGTAGTCGGGCGCCTCCACGACGGTGGGGCGGTTGCCCGGGCGCTCGCGGTCGATGATCCCGGCCAGGTCGTCGGTCACCGACGGGTGGGCCAGCATGGTGATGCGACACGCGGGCGGGAGGGTGCGCAGCAACTCGGCGTACGTCGACGCCATGGTGAAGTCTCCGTCGCCGTAGTTCGGGTAGCAGAGCAGGATGTGCGCGAGGGCGCCGTGGGCGCTGGAGACGATCCGCGGATCGGTTGGCGCCGCCGATCTTCCACCGGCGGATGTCTCGAACGCCCTGATCCCGCGGTTCAGTGCGGCGGGCGTCGGCTGGGTGTCCCGGCGGGGAATGCCGGCGGGTGTCGGCCTCTCGTTGACGAAGCGGCTCATGGGGAGATGCTGGCCCGCCCGGCGCCGGCGGGCAAGGGGATGCGGCAGGTGCGGCGGCGGGGAGGGAGACTACGGGGCATGGTCTCTTTGGAACGCGACATCGAACGCCTGGTGGCCGGCGAGAACTCCGACCCCCACAGCCTGCTCGGCCTCCACGACAAACGACTGGTGACATCCCGCCCGGGGGCGGAGGGCGTGCGGATCCTGGGCGACGACGGCGACGTCACGGAGATGACACGCGTCCACGGCGCCGGCGTGTTCGCCGCCGACTGCCCCACCGCGAGCGAGGGGTACCGGCTGCAGGCCCACTACGAGGACGGCACGGTCGTCGACTACGACGACCCCTACCGCTTCTGGCCCACCGTGGGCGAGGTCGACCTGCATCTGCTGGGCGAGGGCCGGCATCGGCGCCTGTGGCAGATGCTCGGCGCCCACCCGCGCACCCACGACGGTGCGGCCGGTACCGCCTTCGCAGTGTGGGCCCCCGGGGCCCGCTCGGTGCGGGTCGTGGGCGACTTCAACCTGTGGGACGGGCGCGTGCACCCCATGCCGCCCAGGTCCCACCCGAGACGGCCAGCGTGGTCACGTCGTCGTCCCACCGGTGGGGTGACGAGGCGTGGCTGGCCGCGAGGGACGCGACCGACTGGCTGCACGCGCCGGTGTCGGCCTACGAGGTGCACCTGGGGTCGTGGAAGCGCCGGCCCGAGGAGGGCGACCGCCCGCTCACCTACCGGGAGCTGGCCGCGGAGCTGCCCGACTACGTCGTCGACCTGGGCTTCACCCACGTGAGCCTGATGCCCGTGGCCGAGCATCCCTTCTCCGGCTCGTGGGGCTACCAGGTCTCGTCGTACTTCGCCCCCACATCGCGCTTCGGCAGCCCCGACGACTTCCGCTTCCTGGTCGACGCCCTGCACCAGCGCGGCATCGGCGTCCTGGTCGACTGGGTGCCGGCCCACTTCCCCCGCGACGAGTGGGCCCTGGCCCGCTTCGACGGCACCGCCCTCTACGAGCACGAGGACCCCCGCCAGGGCGAGCACCCCGACTGGGGAACCCTGGTGTTCAACTTCGGGCGCAACGAGGTGCGCAACTTCCTCGTCTCCAACGCCCTGTACTGGGTCGAGGAGTTCCACCTCGACGGACTGCGCGTCGACGGCGTGGCGTCGATGCTCTACCTCGACTACTCCCGCAAGGAGGGCGAGTGGGTACCCAACACGTTCGGCGGACGCGAGAACCTCGAGGCCATCAACATGCTGCAGGAGATGAACACCGTCGTCTACGGCGAGCACCCGGGAGCGATCACCGTCGCCGAGGAATCCACGTCGTTCACCGGTGTCACCAGCCCCGTCGACGCCGGGGGACTGGGCTTCGGGTTCAAGTGGAACATGGGGTGGATGAACGACACCCTCCAGTACTTCGCCGAGGACCCCATCCACCGCCGGTACCACCACAACGAGCTGACCTTCAGCATGATGTACGCCTACAGCGAGAACTTCATGCTCCCGCTCTCCCACGACGAGGTCGTCCACGGCAAGGGATCACTGCTGTCCAAGATGCCGGGCGACCGCTGGCAGAAGGCGGCCAACGTCCGTGGCCTCCTCGCCTGGATGTGGGCCCATCCCGGCAAGCAGCTGCTGTTCATGGGCGACGAGCTGGCCCAGTCCGAGGAGTGGTCACACGACCGCAGCCTCGACTGGCACCTCCTCCAGTACCCCGAGCACCGGGGGGTCCAGGACCTGGTGCGCGACCTCAACCGCATCTACCGCGACGAGCCGGCTCTCTACCAGCGCGATTCGAGCCCCGAGGGGTTTCGCTGGCTCGACGCCAGCGACGCCGAGTCCAACGTGTTGTCGTTCCTGCGACGTCCCGACGAGGGCTATCCGCTGGCGTGCATCGCCAACCTCTCGCCCGTGCCGCGCCAGGGCTACCGCATCGGTCTTCCCTCGGGTGGTCAGTGGCAGGAGGTGCTCAACACCGACCGCGCCGACCTCGGCGGCAGCGGCGTGACCAACGGGGCGGTGACGGCGACCAACGAGGCATGGCACGGCTTCGACTTCTCCGCCGACCTGGTCCTTCCCCCGCTGGGTGTCCTCTGGCTCACCCCGACGACGGATGCTGCGCCCCCCGTCCCTTGAGGGCGGTGATGAGGTCGCTCTTGCGCATCTTCGCCGCCCCCGGGACCTGCTCGCCCCGGGCGATGTGGCGGAGCTCGTTGACGGTGAGGTGGCCGTAGGCCACGCCGAGACGACGGAGCAGCACGAGGCTGCGACCGTCGACACGCACGGCGTCGCCCGTCTTCGCCTGTGACCCCTCCTCGAACGAGTCGGCGGTGTCGACCACCTTCACCCACGCGTCGCCGTAGCGCTCCGGCGGGAGGACGAAGTCCAGCGCCTCGTGATGGGCGTTGAACAGGAACAGGAAGACGTCGTCGACGATGGGCTCGCCCCGCTCGTCGACCTCGGGGATGGCCTCCCCGTTGAGGAACACGGCGATGGCCCGGGCGTCGCCGTCGTCCCAGTCGTCGTCGGTCATCTCCGTGCCGTCGGGCCGGAACCAGGCCAGATCGATGGCCCCCTGACGGTGCAGGGAACGGCCCTGGAAGAAGCGCCGCCGGCGGAACACCGGGTGGTGGGCGCGCAGGTCGATGAGTCGTCGGGTGAACGCCACCAGGGTGCCGTCCATGCCGTCCCAGTCGAACCACGACGTGACGTTGTCCTGGCAGTAGACATTGTTGTTGCCGCCCTGGGTGCGACCCATCTCATCGCCCCCGAGCAGCATCGGGGTGCCCTGGGAGAGGAGCAGGGTGGCCAGCAGGTTGCGCTGCTGGCGGCCCCGCAGCTCCAGCACGTCGGGGTCGTCGGTGGGGCCCTCCACGCCGCAGTTCCACGAGCGGTTGTGGTTCTCGCCGTCGGCGTTGCCCTCGCCGTTGGCCTCGTTGTGCTTGTCGTTGTACGACGTGAGGTCGGCGAGGGTGAAGCCGTCGTGGGCGGTCACGAAGTTGATGCTGGCCAGGGGCCGGCGCCCGCTCGACTCGTAGAGGTCGGAGCTTCCGGTGAAGCGGTAGGCGAACTCGCCCAGCGTCGCCGACTGGCCGCGCCAGAAGTCACGGATGCAATCGCGGTACTTGCCGTTCCACTCCGACCACAGTGGTGGGAAGTTCCCCACCTGGTACCCCCCGTCGCCCACGTCCCAGGGCTCGGCGATGAGCTTCACCTGGCTCACGATGGGGTCCTGCTGGATGAGGTCGAAGAACGCCGACAGGCGATCGACGTCGTGGAACTGACGGGCCAGGGCCGACGCCAGGTCGAAGCGGAAGCCGTCCACGTGCATGTCGAGGACCCAGTACCGCAGCGAGTCCATGATCAGCTGCAGCACGTGGGGATTGCGCATGTTGAGGCTGTTGCCCGTACCGGTGGTGTCGTAGTAGTAGCGACGGTCGTCGTCAACCAGCCGGTAGTACGACGCGTTGTCGATGCCCTTGAACGACAGCACGGGGCCGAGGTGGTTGCCCTCGGCGGTGTGGTTGTAGACGACGTCGAGGATCACCTCGATCCCGGC
>CAYTTL010000135.1:0-7924 GCA_964440725.1 uncultured Acidimicrobiales bacterium
CGCCCACACCAGCTCCACACCGTCGGCCATGGCGATGAGGACGCGGTCGCCCAGCCCCACCCCGGCATCGGCCAGCAGGGCGGCGACGGGCGCCGCTCCCCGGTGCACGTCGGCGTGGGTCCACGTGTGCTCGCCCACGATGAAGGCCGGCGCCGACCAGAACCCCTCCCGGCGGGCCCGCTCCTCCAGGACCGCCGCCAGGTTGGCCATCAATCAGTGCCCAGGCGTCGGCCCCGCCCACCAACCGGGGTTGTGTCCCGCCACCGCGTCCATGCGGCGATGGTAGGTGAGCAGAACCGGTTCCGTCGCCGACCGGCCCCCGTTCCCCGGACCGGCTACCGGCCGAAGGGGAACCCGCCGGTCATGAACCCGGTCCAACCGGGCAGGCCGGTCGGGACGGGAAGTCCGGCGGGGATGCAGGCCGACACGTCGAAGCTGCCGAGGTCGATGTTCCCTGCGGGCAGCTGCGAGCTCAGGTCACCCACGAACGCCATGATCTGGGAGATGCAGGCGTTCAACCCCGAGGGCAGGGGCACGTTGGCGACGATCCCCGACACACAGGTCACGATGGTCGACCCGACCTGGCGGATCTGCGCCGGGGACACCGAGGGCAGTCCCGAGACGAGATCGAACACCGGGGCCAGGCAGGCCATGACCTGGGTGGGGATCTCCTCGAGGCCCGACAGGTCGGGCAGCAGCCCAACGGGGCCGCCCGTCGCCGGGATCGCCGGGGTGGTCACCGCCGCAGTGGTGGGCGTGACGGTTCCGGCGTCCGCGGTCACCGAGGCCGAACCCGTCGCCGTCGTTGCTCTCGTCGCATCGCCGGCGGCCGCGCCGGCGTCGACGGACGCCGCGGGAGTCGTGGTGTCGACGGCCGTGGCCGCCTGGTCGGTGACCACCGGCGGGACGACGCTGCCGGCGTTTCCTCCGTCGAGGGGTAGGACGCCCGCGGCGCCGCCGGCCACCGTCAGGGTCAACGCCGCGGTGGTGCCGGCGATGGCCACCTTGGCCGCCGACCCCAGGCCGGCCAGCTTGGCGATGAGTCCCGCGAGGAATCCCGTTTCCAACATTGCTGTTCTCCTTCGGTCGATTGGCCTCGTTGCCAACGCACCGCAGTGTGCGGGCCCAATGGCTAACTCCGGGCAAAGCAACGGGTAACTCTTGGCCCGCGCCTCTCCGGCGCCAATCCGTCACTCGTTCCGGTCAGGTTTGAGGGCCCTATAGGGCCCCTGAACCTGACCAGTTCGGCTTGCCTGGTCCGCCGGCGACGCCGCAGCTTCGCGGACTGCCGGGCGGTAGCGTCGGCGTGTGACCACCATCGCCGTGGTGGAGGACGACGCCCACATCCTCGCCGCCGTCTCCCGCGGGTTGACCGAACGGGGCCACGTGGTGCTGGGGGCCTCGACCGGGCTAGGCGCCCTGGGCGACATCGTGGACCGCCGCCCCGACGTGGTCGTCCTCGACCTCGGCCTGCCCGACATCGACGGGCTCGAGCTGTTGCGCATGCTGCGGGCGGTGAGTGCCGTCCCGGTGATCGTGGCCACGGCCCGCGACGACGAGCGCGAGATCATCCGCACCCTCGACGCCGGTGCCGACGAGTACGTGGTCAAGCCCTATTCGGCCGACCAGCTCGACGCCCGCATCCGGGCCGTGCTCCGCCGGGTGAAGGGCGACGACGTCGACGCGCCCGTCCAGATCGGCGGGCTGGCCATGGACATCCGCAGCCGGGTGGCCACGATCGACGGCGAGCCCATGGACCTCAGCCGCAAGGAGTTCGACCTGTTGTGGCATCTGGCCAGTCGGAGCGGCGAGGTGGTGTCCAAGCGTGAGCTGCTCGCCGCCGTCTGGAGGCAGCCCTACGGGGGCCCGGAGAAGACCATCGACGTCCACCTCTCGTGGCTGCGCAGCAAGCTGGGCGAGTCGGCCAGGTCGCCCCGCTAT
Source organism: uncultured Acidimicrobiales bacterium (assembly GCA_964440725.1). Classification (GTDB taxonomy): domain Bacteria; phylum Actinomycetota; class Acidimicrobiia; order Acidimicrobiales; family AC-14; genus DATAQC01. The sequence goes on from CAYTTL010000135.1 coordinate 1,942, forward strand.
CTCCGCAGCGTGCGGGGTGTGGGCATCATGCTGTCCGACCCTGACGCCCAGTGAGGGCCCGCCTGGCCCTGACGGCGGCGGCGGTGACGGCCATGATCGTGCTGGCCTTCTCCATCCCCCTCGCCCGTCTCGTGCAGACGCTGGCGACCAACCGGGCCCTGGACGCGGCCAAGCTCGAGTCGCGGTCGCTGGGCGGCGCCATCAGCGCCGTGGCCGGGCAGTCGGCGACGATCGCCCAGCTGGTGGCCCAGGCCAACGCCGGGAACCCCCGACCCATCACCGTCTACCTGCCCGACGGAACGGTGTTCGGGCCCCCGATCCCCGTCGATGCCGAGGTCGAGCTGGCCCGCAAGGGCCGCTCGTTCACCGCGGCCGCTCCCGACGGTGGTCGCGACATCCTGGTGGGAATCACGGGAGCCGACCCCACGTCGACGACCGTCGTGCGCGTGCGCGTGGCGTCGTCGCTGCTGAGCGAGGGCGTGACCAAGGCCCGGGCCGTGGTGATCGCCATCGGCCTCGCCGTGGTGGTGATCGCCGTCATCCTGGCCGACGGGCTGGCCCGGTCCGTGCTCGGGCCCATGGGCCACCTGCTCTCGGTCACCCGCCGGCTCCAGCAGGGCGACCTCGAGGCGCGGGTGACGCCCTCCGGCCCCCCCGAGGTGGCCGAGGTGGGCGTCGCCGTCAACGGGCTGGCCGACCAGGTCGGCGTCCTGCTCGCCGCCGAACGCGAGGCCGCCGCCGACCTGTCCCATCAGCTGCGGACGCCCCTCACCGCCCTTCGCCTCGACGCCGAGGGCCTCCCGTCGGCCAAGGACCGCCAGCGGATCGCCGACGACGTCGACCGTCTCGAGCAGGTCGTCACCCGGGCCATCCGGGAATCGCGCGACGCCTCCCGCCGCCAGGGGGGACCGGCCCGCCGGGGGACGTGCGACCTGGGAGCGGCGGTGCGGAACCGTCTGGGATTCTGGTCGATCCTGGCCACCGACCAGGGCCGCCAGTGGTCGCTGGACGTGCCCGCCGGCACCCAGCCCGTCGGTGTGTCGCAGGCCGAGCTCGACGTGTGCCTCGACGCCCTCCTCAACAACGTGTTCACCCACACACCCGACGGGACGGCGTTCTCGGTGCACGTGGTCGCCGGATCGGGCCCGCGCACGTGGACGCTGGTGGTCTCCGACGCCGGTCCCGGCCTGCCGGGCAACGCCCTGCCCGCCCGGGGGGCGAGCGGCGGGTCGGGCACCGGTCTGGGTCTCGACATCGTGCGACGCACGGCGGAGGCGTCGGGCGGTCACCTCACCGCCGGGCGCTCTCCTCAGGGCGGGGCTCGCATCGAGGTGTGCTTCGGCCCACCCCGTTCCTGAGAACGGCCGGAGGCCTCACCGGGGTGGGGGAGGACCCCCGTAGGCCCGGACGGGCTGGCCCAGGCAGAAGGCCCAGAGCGGCTCGTCGCTGCCGGCGCGGACGAAGTGGACCTCCACGTAGTACGGCCCCCGGCTCACCACGTTGGCGGCGTAGCCGTTGGCCGGGGTGGCCGACACCAGGTCGATGAAGAAGCCGCTGCAGGCGACGGTGACGACACCGCCGGGCGTCGGGTAGGTGGCGGTGGGACGCGGGGGAACGAGGGTGGTCGGCGGGCTCACCGGCGGGGCGACCGGCGGCGCGGCCGGGGGCGCGCCGGGCGACGGGGTCGTCGCCCCTCCCGGCAAGGCCGGCTGCGTCCGGGCAGGGGCGGCCCCCTGGGGGTTGGGGTTCGACGTCGACCCGGGATCGTCGGCGGGGATGGCCGAGGGCGGGACACTCGTGGTCGGCGCGGTGATGCCCGGCGCGGTGTCGGCGGCCGCCGCACCCGACGTCAGCTCGGTGACGACATCGCCGTGGGCGACCACCGGCGCCGGTCGGTCGGTCAGGTTGGCGGCCACCGACGACGTCCCCGCCCACACGATGGCGGTCGCCGCCGCGGTGACGCACAGCCACAGCCCGACGGCGAAGGCCCGCTGGATCGGCATCCTCATGAGAATGCTCCGAACCGGGGTTCCGGCGGGTTAAGGCAGCGGTAAATCGGCGTGCGGGGTCGGGGCCGGCGCGGGCACGGGGAGCTCGGAGAGGCGGAGCCCGGGGTCCGCCCCGACCGCCACGAGGAGGCGCTCCAAGCCAACAGCCAGCTCCTCGACGGTGCTCTCGTCGTAGAAGTCCAGCTTGTAGGCGAACTCCCCCCACATCTGGCTGCCGTCATCGAGGATGGTGACGCTGAGGGGGTGCATCTGGCCCCGGACGAAGAACCGGTCGGCGCCCGTCTCCGAGCCCGGGCGCTCGACCACCGCCGACCCCGGCGCCCAGTGGTCGTGGGACGCGTGGAAGTACAGCAGCTCGGCGGGGATGGCCAGGGCCGTGGCCAGGACGCTGCGCTGGGCCGGGAAGTCGGGGAAGAGGGCCTTGCGGACACGCATGAACGGGATGTCCTGGTGGTCGAACAGGCCGATCACCGTCTCGCGGGCCCGGCTCACGACCTCGACGAAGGTGGGATCGCCCGACAGGTCGGTGCGGATCCTCGCCATTCCGGCGAACATCCCCATCACCCCTTCCAGCTCGTTGCGCTGGCGCCCGCTCAGGGTCGTGCTGAGCACGACGTCGGTCCTTCCCCCCGCCCGGCTGAACAGGGCCTCCACGGCGGCCACGCAGACGACGAACGGCGTCGCCCCGTTGGCGCGGGCCAGGCGGCGGAGGGGGGCGCACGTCTCGGGGGAGACGGTGAAGTGGCGGTGGCCGATCCGCCGGGTGGGGGTGTCGGGCATGTGGTCGAACGGCACCGCCGAGCCCATCGGCATGTCGGCCAGCTTGTGCCGCCAGTAGTCGTACTGGGCGGCCAGGCGTTCCTCGGTGAGCCAGGCCCGTTGCCAGATGGCGAAATCGGCGTACTGCACGGCGACGGGGCGCAGCTCGGGGCGCCGTCCCGCCACCAGTGCGTCGTAGATCGCCATCAGCTCGTCGAGGAAGATGTAGGCCGCCGTCATGTCGCAGATCAGGTGGTCGAAGGTGACCACCAGCTCGCTCCCGGCGTCGCCGAGCCCGAACAGGTGGGCCCGCATCAGGGGGGCGGTGCCGAGGTCGAAGGGGATGGCGTCGACCTCGGCGACCCGGCGCAGCAACGCCGCCTCCAGATCGACCGGGGCGCCCGTCGCGACCAGATCCTCGACGACCAGCTCCACCGGTCTGGGGTCCTCCACCACCTGCCACGAAGTCCCGTCGTCGGTGACGATCCTGGTGCGCAGCGTCTCGTGTCGTTCGACCATCACGTCGAGGGCGGCGGCCACCGCCTCGGGGGCGGCGGGGGTGGCGAAGCGATGCTGGGCGGTCACGTTGAACAGCCCGGGCGGATCGGCGGCCAGCTGGAGCTCGAGCATCTGGGCCTGGGCCAACGAGAGCGGCGCCCGGTCGCCGGCCCGGCGGGGTCGGGCCACGAGGGCCGGCGCGGGACCGCCGTCGGCGCCGAGACCGTCGACCACCGCGGCCAGGGCCCGCACCGTCGGGTGCTCGAAGATGGCCTGAAGCGCCAGCTCGCGGCTGAACGCCTCGCGTGCCTGGCTGACCACCTGGGTGGCCAGTAGTGAGTGGCCCCCGAGCTCGAAGAAGTCGTCGTCGATGCCGAGATCGTCGATGCCGAGCACCTGGGTCCAGATGGCCGTGAGCCGGTCCTCGGTGGGCGTGCGCGGCGCGACCCGCGGCGCGGCCAGGTCGGGGCGGGCGCCGGTGGGGGCGGGCAGGGCGTCACGGTCGACCTTGCCGTTCGGCGTCTGGGGCAGTGACGCCAGGCGCACGAAGGCCGACGGCACCATGTGGGCCGGGAGGCGGTCGGCGAGGAACCGGCGCAGGTCCGCCGATGTCACCGTCGAGTCGTCGGCCACCGTCGCCTCGGAGGCAACGATGTAGCCCACCAGGCGCCGGCCGGTGGCGCCGTCGTCGCGGGCCACCACCACCGCCTCGCTCACCGCCGGGTGGGCGCTCAGCTCGGTGGCGACGGCGTCGGGCTCGACCCGGTAGCCCCGGATCTTCACCTGGTGATCGCGCCGCCCGACGAACTCCAGGTCGCCGCCGGGCAGCTCGCGGACCAGGTCGCCGGTGCGGTAGAGCCGGGCGCCGGGGACGGCGGAGAAGGGATCGGGCACGAAGGCGGCGGCGGTGAGCTCCGGGCGGTTGAGGTAGCCACGGGCCAGCCCGGGACCCCCGACGTAGAGCTCGCCTTCGGTGCCGGTGGGGACGGGGCGACCGTCGTCGTCGAGGATGTGGGTCGTGGCCCCGGCGACGGCCTTCCCGATCGGAGGGTCGCCCTCGAACCCCTGGGGCCCGGGTTCGAAGACGGTGCAGGTGACGCTGGCCTCGGCCGGCCCGTAGGCGTTGAGCCACCGGATGCCGTCGCCCCCGACGCCGAGCCAGGTCCGGTAGGCGGGACCGAGCACCCGCTCGCCGCCCACGATCTGGAGCCGGACGGACGCGGGGACCAGCTCATCCAGGGCCTCGAGGTCGCGCACCCACTCGTGCCAGAAGGCGGTGGGCAGGTTGAGCACCGTCAGCTCCTGGGATCGCAGCCACGTCAACCAGCTGCGGCCGAGGAGGGGGGCGTCGTCGGGCCGCAGGACGACGGTGCCCCCGGTGGCCCAGGTGGGGAACAGCTCCTCGACGCTCACGTCGAAGCTGATGGAGCAGAACTGGAGCACCCGGTCGCGCTCGGTGAGCTCGAACAGCCGGGAGATCGCCGTGCTGTGCTCGACCAGGCCCTCATGGGTGAGCATCACCCCCTTCGGCTCGCCCGTGGAACCCGACGTGTACAACACGTAGGCCAGGTTGCGGCCCGTCAACGCGCGCTCCGGTGCCCCCGCCTGCTGGCGCGCCATCGCCGGCCACTCGGCGTCGATGCGGATGGTGGGGGCGGCGACCGCGGGGAGGCGACCGGCGAGGGCGCTCTCGGTGACGAGCGCGGTCACGTGGGCGTCGTCGAGCATGGCGGCCAGCCGCTCGGTGGGGTAGGTGGGATCGAGGGGCACGCAGGCTCCGCCCGCCTTGAGCACCCCGAGCAGGGCCACGGCCATCTCCGGCGACCGCCGCAGGCAGGTGGCGACGAGCGTGTCCGCGCCCACTCCCAGCGTGCGGAGGTGGCGAGCCAGCCGGTTGGCCCCGTCGTCGAGCTCGCCGTAGGTGAGTGACCCACCTGGGCCCGAGCGGCCCTCTGAGCGGGGTACCGGGCCCGAGCGGCCCTCTGAGCGGGGTACCGGGCCCGAGCGGCCCTCTGAGTGGAGTGACGAGCCCACCACGGCCACCGCGTCAGGGGTCCGGGCCACCTGGGCCTCGACCAGGTCGGCCATGGTGTGGATGCCCACTACAGGGTGAACTCGGCCAGGTCCCGGCCTACCTCCACCTCGCCGTCGAACTCAGGCCCGATGCGCTGGAGCCAGTGCTCGTCGGCGACGGTGTCGGAGCCTGGGACGAAATGGGTGAGCACGAGCCGGCGCACGCCCGCCTCGGCCGCCACCTTGGCGATGGCGGTGATCGGCGTGTGCGAGTTGACCAGGTGCTCACGCTGGCGCCGCTCGCGGACATTGCGCTCCTCGGATTCGTGCCAGACCACCTCGGCGGTGTCGTCGTACACCTCGTGGACGAGGATGTCGGCGCCCGTCGCCAGCCGGAGCAGGTTGGCGCACGGCGCGGTGTCGCCCGAGATGACGATGGCGCCACGGTCGGTGTCGAAGCGGAAGGCGAAGGCCGGGAAGACGGGGGCGTGATGGACGAGCACCGCGGTGACCCGCACGTCGTCGTCCTCGCTGACCACGACGGGCTCCATCTCCGGGGCCACCCGGTCGGGCCCGCGTGCGCCGAGATCGGCGGGTAAGCCGATCTCGTGGGGGACCACGAGCGTGCTCAGGTCGATGCGACCGGAGTCGCGCAGGCGGATGTTGATGTCGTAGGCGTGGGCGGCGAACAGCAGCTCGGTGCT
>CAYTTL010000136.1:0-7875 GCA_964440725.1 uncultured Acidimicrobiales bacterium
CGCCCTCTCGCCCCGGTGGTCCAGGTGGGCCCGGCAGGCACCAGTACCTCGACCGTTGAGCCGGAGCGGTGGAGGGGCAGGCGTTCGGTCGCAACCTCCGAACCGGCGTCGGGCTCGGCCCCCGCCGTTGCCGGGACGGGCGCCGTCCCGGGTGGCCACACGACCAGTGTGACCCGGAGCCCGCCGTCGCCCGCGTCGGTCCGCACGCTCGAGGCGACCCGGCCGGCGAGCTCGGGGGGCGTCGCCGAGGGGGTACACCCGGCTGACCCCGGCGACGGAGACGACGAGGCCGACCCGGGGCGGAGGGGTCGGCCGATGGACGACGACGGGGGTGGGCGAGTGGGCGACGACGCGGATCTCCACCCGGGACCCGCTCACCAGCCGGAGCTGGTCCAGCCGGGCGTCGACCCCGCGGTCGGGGTCACGGAAGTCGCTCTGGAACTGCAGCCGGTACGGGGTGCGACCCGGCATGTGGCGCAGGGTGTCGAGGTCGGCGTCGCCACGCTCGACGGCATAGACGATCGGTCCGCCGGCGTCCCAGCGGTTGGCCACGACCGCGCTGGGATGCATGAGGAACGGAGTCGGCATGCGGGCGAAGACGAGCTGGTTGCCCGCGCCACGGTCGACGAGGCGGGCCAGCGATTGGTTCTGGCGGGTGAAGGCCAGGTTGTCGCCCAGCACGTCGACCAGGGTTGTGGCGGTGAAGGCGACCATGACCCCCCCGACCAGCATCGCCGCCAGGCGCTGGCGACGGAAGATGTCGACCAGGCCGCGACCGCCGAACAGCGCCAGCGGGAGGACGACGGGCAGGAAGTAGAACGGCCCCACATACCGGGTGCCCTGCCACAGGACGGTGGCGTTCCACGGACCCCAGAACACCACGTAGCTCGCCGGCACCATCACGCCCATGGCGACCAGAGCCCATCCCACCCCCTCGACGCGACGCCGGGCGATGGTCACCACGGCCAGCACGGCCAACACCAATCCACCTCCGGCCCACACCTCCAACAGGGCACCGTGTTCGGCCACCCCCCGGAGACCCTCGACGAGACCGAAGCGGTGGGGGGGATCGGTGCCGTAGAGCTTGCGGATTCCGAAGCCGATGGTGTCGCTGGGCTCGAGGAGCGAGAACGGTGGACGCAGCGGGCTGCCCGTGGCCGCGGCGTTGAAGCCGAGCAGACCGGCGAGGGGCAGCAGTGCGGGAATGCCGAACCAGGCGATGGTGGACGGACGGGGGCGGTTCGGCGAGCGTCGGAGGAACGCCCAGACGAGCACGGGTAGGCCGAAGACGACAGCGTCGTAGGGCCGGGCGAAGAACGCCGTGCCCAGGGCCAGGCCGGCGAGGGCCACCAGCCCCCGCCGTTCGGTCGACAGGCCGCGGATCAGGCACCAGGTGAAGGTCTCGAGAAGGACGAAGACCGGAAGGTAGGAGAGCAGCACCGCGCTCTGGACGACGACGAGGGGCGACGCGGCCACCAGCACGGTGGCGGTGAGGGCCTCGGCCCGGTTGCCCAGCACCTCGGTGGCGAGGAGGTAGGTCATCACCACGGTGGCGGCGGCGAGAACCGCCAGGTAGGCGCTGATGCCTCCGGTCACCACCTGGCTGACGGCGATCATGGCGGGCACCACCGGTGCGTACTTGAGGACGAAGTGGTCGTCCACGACAGCCGCCAGCCAGGGGCGGAGGGCGTCGGGCAGGCCCAGCGTCGGCATGAAGAGGTGGCCGTGGGTGATGGCGTCGGCGTGCAACCGGGTGATGGCGTCGTCGTTGTCGATCGACAGGTAGGGGAACACCAGTCGCGACACGACCACGGCGGCGGCCGCCGACGCGATGGCGAGCAGCACGACGAGGGCGCCGGTGCGTCTCGCCGGCGTGGCGCGCATCGGATTCACTCGGCCGAGACCCTACGCTGGCCGCCCGCCCGCCGACGCCCGGATCCGGTCGTGGACACCGACCGCCGGCCCACCTAGTGTCTGGCCCTCGGGAGGATCTCCGGGGCGCGGCGCGCCGGGGCGAGGACAAGGGGGAACGTCGATGGCCGGACGGGCACTGAATCCGGGATTGCGGATGCTCGGGCGCCTGGGTGCCATCGCCGTGGCGACGGCCACGTTGCTGTTGGCCACGGGGGGCCCGGCGTTGGCGGCGGGCGGTCCGGTCATCCTCGGAGGAGACGACCTCACCGCTCACGGCGGTCGCGACACCACCACGAACGTCAACGAGGACGGGTGGCTCTACATCGAGAAGGCCCTCGAGAACCTCCTTCCCAACGTCACCCGACCGGGCAACAACGGGTCGATCGCCGCCCTCGGGTCGGCGGACTCCACGTCCACGTTCGGCGACGCCGGCGCGGCAATCCACTTCGCCGCCCAGGACGCCGGGGGCATCCCCGTCACGTACTACAACGGTGGACCGGCCATCGAGGGGTTCTTCGACGCCCTCCGGGCGGGAACCACCAATCCCGCCATCATCTGGATCGCCGGGGACGACGGTTCCAACGACCTCAGCGACGACAGCACCGAGCCCACCGCCCTGTCGAACAACGCCACGACCATCGGTGACTTCGTCAACAGCGGCGGCGGCCTGATGAGCCACGGGGCGGAGTACGGATGGCTCTTCGGGCTGTTCCCGGGCGCCTCGACGGTCGAGGGGGGCGGCGACCAGGACCTGGTGTTGACGCCCGCCGGCCAGGCGGCGTTCCCCGGGCTCACCAATCCCGACGTGAACGCAGGACCGTGGCACAACCACTTCGAAGGGAACCTGGGCAGCCTGGCGGTCCTCGTCGAGTCCAACGTCCTCACCGACAGCCAGGGCAACCCGGCCCGCGTGATCGTCGGCGGAGGCGCGGTCGTGCTACCCGGCAGCATCACCCTCGACCCGGCGGCCGGGGCGGCCGAGCCCGGCACCGACCACACGGTGACGGCCACCGTCCGCAACGACGTGGGCGCCTTGCTGCCGGGCGCCACCGTCACGTTCAACGTGGTCTCCGGGCCCAACACGGGTGAGACGGGCACGGCCGTCACCGGCGCCAACGGCGAGGCGACGTTCACGTGGACGGGCGATGGGGGACCCGGCACCGACACCATCGAGGCCTCGTTCGTGGACGCCGGCGGCGCAACGCGCACGACCAGCGCCACCGTGCTGTGGACGGTGGCCATCCCGGTCATCCCGATGGCCGGTATCCCCGTGGCCCTGGCCACCGTCGGCCTGGTCGGGCTCCTGTGGGCCCGCCGTCGCCGGCAACTCGCCACCGCCGGCTGACGCCACGGCGAACCCCGGTACCGGGGTTCGAGAGATCAGCGGATCCACCGGGCTGCCCCGGCGCGCCCACCGGCGCGCTCACCGCTGCGGCAGTTCACACACTTGAAACACTGCGAACAGAGACGCGAAACATTCGTCGTGAAGTGTCGGTGTCACCGCGATGCGGCTCGTCAGCGTTGGGCGCGTCACCGGCGCGCCGGGCGAGGAAAGGGAGGTCTCTGTGCCTGAATTGGACTCGGGCGATACCGCCTGGGTGCTCATCTCCACGGCGCTCGTGCTGTTCATGACACCCGGTCTTGCGTTGTTCTACGGCGGAATGGTGCGAGCCAAGAACGTGCTGGCCATGCTCATGCAGAACTTCTTCGCCATGGGCATCGTCACCGTGCTCTGGGTGCTGTTCGGCTATTCGCTCGCGTTCGGTGACCTGGGCAACGGGGGGTTCATCGGCAACTTCGACTTCGCCGGGCTCAAGGACCTGAATCCCACGTCCATCGGGGTACCGCCGGGGTCTGCCGATGCAATCGCCGCGACCATTCCCACACTGGCGTTCGTGGCCTTCCAGTTGACCTTCGCGGTGATCACTCCGGCTCTCATCACCGGCGCCATCGCCGACCGCATGCGCTGGCCGGCCTGGGTCGGCTTCATCACCCTCTGGTCGATCCTGGTGTACCTGCCCGTGGCCCACTGGGTGTTCGCCGGGGGATGGCTGGCCGAACGGGGTGCGCTCGACTTCGCCGGCGGCACCGTCGTGCATGTCAACGCCGGGGCGGCGGCGCTGGCGCTCATCCTGATCCTCGGCAAGCGGCGGGGCTGGCCGAAGGATCCCATGCCGCCCCATTCCCTGCCCCTCACGCTGTTGGGAACGGGCATCCTCTGGTTCGGCTGGTTCGGGTTCAACGCCGGCTCTGCCCTGGCCGCCGACGGCATCGCCGCCCAGGCGTTCCTCAACACGTTCGTGGCCGCCGCTGCGGGCATGCTCGGCTGGCTCATCGTCGAGCGGGCCAAGTCGGGTCATGCCACCACGCTGGGCGCGGCATCGGGTGCGGTCGCCGGCCTGGTGGCCATCACCCCGTGCGCCGGGTTCGTCGGCGGACTGGCACCGATCGTCATCGGTGGGCTCGCCGGGGCGGTGTGCTTCTTGGCCATCACCTTGAAGTTCAAGTTCGGCTACGACGATTCGCTCGATGTCGTCGCCGTACACCTCGTGGGCGGCATCCTCGGGTCGGTGATGCTCGGCCTGTTCGCCGACGCCTCGGTGAACGAGGCCGGCAAGGACGGGGCCTTCTTCGGTGGTGGTTGGGGCCTGTTCGGCGAGCAGGTGCTGGCCGTGGGAGCGGTGATGGTGTTCTCACTCGTGGTCTCGTTGATCATCGGCCTGGTCCTGAAGGCCGTGCTTCCCAAGGGCATCCGTGCCACCGAAGAGGAAGAGGACACCGGCCTCGACCTGACCGCGCATTCTGAGACCGCCTACGCGCTCGAGCGCGGCTGAGGGGAACGACGTGAAACTCATCACCGCCATCATCAAGCCGTTCAAGCTCGACGACGTCAAGGAGGCCCTGCAGGCGCTCGGGGTGCAGGGGCTCACGGTGTCCGACGTGCGCGGCTTCGGCCGCCAGCGGGGTCACACCGAGGTCTATCGGGGAGCCGAGTACGAGATCGACTTCGTGCCCAAGGTCCAGATCCAGGTCGTCGCCAGCGACGGGGACACACCCCGGCTGGTCGATGCCATCGTCGAAGCCGCCCGCACGGGCAAGATCGGCGACGGCAAGGTCTGGATCCAACCCGTCGACGACGTCTACCGGGTGCGTACCGGCGAGCAGGGCCCCGATGCCATGTGACGCCGCCGCCATGGCGTCCGCCGTCGGGTTTCAGCAGTAGCGGGTCAGCGTCGGGTAGGGGTTGATGTTGCCGTTCCCTCCCGGGTGGATCTCGAAATGCAGGTGGGTGGGGCCGCCTTGGGCGTCACCCGTGTCGCCGACGGTTCCGATGACCGTCCCGGCGCTGACCTGCCCGGTGGCCCCGTAGGAGTCGAGGTGGGCGCCGTAGTACCGGTTGCCGTCGTCGCCCCGGAGGAAGTACGCCTTGCCGCCGAGGCTGTTGCTGTTCTGCTGGACGACGCCCGACACGTTGGCCACGACGGGCGTTCCCCGGGGCGCAAGGATGTCCGTGCCCTGGTGACTGCGGCCGCCGCCCCGGGGCGCCCCGTAGTCGTTGCTGAACGCCCGTGATCCGGCCACCGGGCACACCCAGTCGCCGCTGCCCACTGACGGCGGGTTCGCCGTCGTGGCACGGTTCGCAGTGGAGCCGGCGGGCGCAGCCGCACCGCGCCCGGGAGCCGGCGCCGGCGCCCGGGAAGCCGGGGAGGCAGCCGCCTGTTGTGCCGCCGCCCGCTGCTGCTCCTCGCGGGCGAGTTGCGCCTTGCGTTCCTCCTCTTCGCGGCCCAGCCGCTCGACCAGGCTGACGGCCTCGGCGCGCCGCTTCCGGAGGTCCTCCACAGCGTCGCCCCGTGCCTCTTGGGTCTTGCGGAGCTCGGCCCGCTGGTCATCCAGCTCCTCGCGCTCGGCCCGGTACCGGCCGATCGAGTCGACCGAGTTGCCGGCGATCACGCTGGTGAACTGCTGGGCGCGGACGGCCTGGTTGGTGTCCTCCAGCCGCAGGAGGCGCATGAACGGCGCCGCCGTGCCCGAGACGTACCGCCGGATCGCCAGCTCGCCCACCTGGCTGCGGAGGGAACCGACCCTGGCCTCGACGGCGCCGACCCGTTTCTGCAGATTGGTCAGCCTGTCCTCGGCCTGGGCCAGCTCGGCCTCGGCGCGCAGCAACTCCCCGGCGGCCTGATTGGCCCGTTGCTGGGCCGCGCTCAGATCCCCCTCAGCGGCGCGCGCCGGCCCCATGGGTGCCAGCGTGACGCCCAGGAGGACGACCCAGGCGAGCGCGAAACGTCGAATGTTCGTGGTCATTGCTTGCCAATGACTCTAGACATCGACCGCGCCGCCGGCGGTACGCGGTAGGCGGGCCCTCTCCCACCCCCAGTCACACGTTCCGTGAGAGAAGGCCGACGCCTACGGGTTCTCATCGGGTCCGGGGCACCGGTCCTGAAGGGGCAATGGGAGAATTACTCGACACGCAGCTCCGGTCGATGCCGCCTCCCGGTTCCCCGAACAGCAGATGCACCAGCGCTCCGAGTACCCAGCCGAGCGCGGCGCCGCCCATCACGTCGACGGGGAGGTGGGCGCCCACGAAGATCCGCCCCACGCCTACGACCGCCACCGTCCCGCTCGCCGCTCGCCGGCCCGTTCGCCCCAGGTGGGGGCGTGCCGAGGTGGCCAGGGCGGCGGCGACGGCAGCGTGACCGGACGGATACCCGAGCCCACTGTCCCGTCCGCCACGGAACACGACGTTCTGGAGCAGGGCGCCGGGGCGGCCCCGCCCGGTGATCGACTTGAGGGCTTTCGCCGCCACCCACGCGCCGCCGCCCGCCAGGGTCAGGTCGCGAGCCAGGCGAGGCCGGCGGGTGGCGAGGGCGACCACACCGGCGGCGGGCACGGCGCCGAGCGAACCGGCCTGCATCACCGACCGGAGCGGAACCTCGAAGAAGCCCGGCAGGTCGTTCGCCACGCGGAACAGGTCGGTCTCGAGCCCCGACAGTCGCGCCCGTCGGGCAACGACCGCGCCGGCGCCGATACACAGGCTCCCGGCCACGACCCTGACGACGTCTGCCGGGTTGCGGACCGGCCGGGTCTCGGCGGCCACGACGGCTACGGGGCTGCCGTGTGCACGCCGCGCCGGCGAGTTCCCGCATGGCGCAGCAGTGTGGCACAGGTCCTGCGGGCCGAGTAGTCCCACGGGCGTTGGTCGTCCGGCGAACGTCACGACGGACCTACCCCAGCCGCTCAGGCGGACATCTCCGACCTCGCTCGGATACCGGCGCGCTCTGCTCTAGTGTCTGTGTCGACCGGTGGCACCAGGCCGCCCGACCTGTTCGAGGTGCCGCGTGGAGAGAGACCTGCGGTACATGGAGACGGGGATCTGCGCCTTGTGCGGCAAGGACGTCCGCCTCGACGAGGACGAGGGTCGGGTCGTCTGTGAGGGCTGCGACCGGGCCACGGACAACTGCACATGCATGATCGACAACCTCGACACCCGGCACGAGTCGCCCACCATGACGGGGGCGATGCGACCTGGCACCTCGGCGTCGTGGAAGGCCGACCCGCCCGAGGGCTACTCGACCGATCCGTCGGAGCGCGTGGGCGACTGAGGCGGTCGCGCCGGTAGCCTGTCGGTGCGGTGTGTCCGAGGCGCAGCTGCGTGAGCGCTGTTGACAACGGGGCCGGCGGGGGAGGACACTCGCTCGCGCTGTCTGGGGGCACAACGACCGCGGCCCGCTCATCACGGTGGGTTGTCGGAAGGGGAGAAGCGATGGTTTCACGAGCGACACTGCGGCGAGCCAGCGTCGGCGTGCTGGCGGTGAGCCTCCTGGGATTCCTAGGGGTCACGCCCGCACCGGCCGGCCAACTGTCCGCGGATGTATCTGTCACCAAGTCCGACAGCCCCGACCCGATCGCACCCGGCGGCGACATCACCTACACGGTCACGGTGCAGAACACCGTGGCCGG
>CAYTTL010000137.1:0-6156 GCA_964440725.1 uncultured Acidimicrobiales bacterium
AACAACGTCGAGACCCTGTGCAACGTCGCCCACCTCCTCGCCCGTGGCGCGGCGTGGCACCGGGCCATGGGCACGGAGGCGTCGCCCGGCCACGTGGTGGCCACGGTGGTGGGCGACGTCGCCGCCCCCGACGTCGGCGAGATCGAACTGGGAACCACCCTGGGCGATGTCATCGACGGCGTCGGCAGTGGCCTCGAGGCGGGGCGCCGGGTGAAAGCGGTGTTCCCGGGGGTCGCCAACGCGGTGATCACCGGCGACCACCTCGACGCCCCCGTCAGCTACGAGGGCCTACGGGCCGCCGGCAGCGGCATGGGCGCCGCCGGCTTCGCCGTCTACGACGAGACCGCCTGCATGGTGGAGCTCGCCCACCGGTTCTCCCGGTTCCTGTCGGTGGAGTCGTGCGGGCAGTGCCCTCCCTGCAAGCAGGGCAGCGCGGAGATCACCGAGCGCCTGGGCGAGATCGCGGCCTGCCGCGGCACCGACCGCGACATCGCCCTCATCGGGGCGCGACTGCGCCAGGTCACCGACGCCAACCGCTGCTACCTGGGTACCGAGGAGCAGCTCGTGGTGTCGAGCATCCTCGCCGCCTTCCCCGATGAGTTCGCCGCCCACCTGGAAGGGGAGTGCCCCACCCCCCGTGACGACCTGGTGGTGCCCAAGATCGCCGACCTCGCCGATGGCCGGGTCGTCTACGACCCCGCGGTGGGAGGGGGGTAGCGCACCGGGTTCGGCTGGCGGCGCCGGGCGGACTGCCGGCGTACCGCGGTGACGATCACCACCGGTGCGCCCAGGGCAACGGCGAGGAAGCCGATGACGAACCCGCCGACGAGGCTCCTCACCAGCTTGCCGCCTACCCCACGCCCCAGCGCCAGCTCGCCGCCTTCGGTCGACGACGCCCGCAGTTCGTAGGAACCGGGCGTGTCGATCTCGAAGGTGAACACGGCCCGCCCGGCGTTGCCACCGACGTCATAGGTGAGGGTGGTGTCGTACTCGGCGAGACGCACGCTGCGCCCTTCGCTACTGACGAGCTCCGCCTCGATCCCGTCGGACGCCGCCGCCTCGTTTCCACCGGGGGCCTCGTGGTAGGCGGTGTACGAACCGGTGCGCAGCAGGGTGACCCGGTGCGGCTCGCCGTCCACCGGAACCCGTTGGAATCCGTCGATCTGGTGGGCGAACGACAGCATGCCGAGCACGAACCACAGCACCGCGCCGATCACCCCGACCACGGCGATACCGGCACCCACCCAGTACCAGACCCGCGAGGGCCCTTGATCGACGTCGTTCACGCATCCATCTTGGCGCGCGACGGGGGCGGGATCAGCCCCTGACGTCGTCGGCCAGGTGGGCGAGCTCGCTCAGGAAGCGGTCCACGAACCGGGCGGCGGCGGCATCGTCGAACTGCGGGTGGCGGTGGCGGAACGTCAGGTGCATCCGCCCCCCGGTGGTGATCACCCCGACCGACACGCCGCACGGCATGCGGGCGGGAGCCGAGAAGTGCACCGAGGATGCCTCACCGACCTCCGGTCCGAACCACAGGGGCTCGTCGACGCGCCCCAGGTTGGAGCAGACGGCGGTGTCGACCAGGCGTTGGCCGATGCCCGACAGCAACGGCGCCATCGCCTGCTTGGCCCAGAGCGGGAGCAGGGGCGAGGTTCCGAGCACCTCGGCCATGGCTGTCCCCAGGCCGGTGCGCTTCTTCCGTCGGGTCTGGGCGGTGACGGCGGCCAGCGTGGCGGTGCGACTGGCTCGGGCCCGGCGTCCGGTGGAGATGCGGGCCATGAGGGTGAAGTTGCCGACGACCTCCTGCGACCACGCCGCCGGTCGGAGGTTGGCGGGAACGAGAACGCCGATGCGGGCGCAGGCGGTGTCGTGCTCGGCGTTCCAGCGGTCGACGGCCAGGTTGAGGGCGGCGAGGAGGAGGTCGTTGACGGTGCCCGGGTGATCGAGACCTGTCAGGGCCTGTGTCTCGGCCACGGAGAGCGACGCCAGGCGGAACCCGTAGCCCGGCGCGTCGCTGCCCCCGTCGGGGGCGATCCTGGCCGGCGGCACCACCAGGTCGCGGAGCTTGTCGGCCACCGCCAGCTGGCGCCGCACCCTGGTCGGAAGGTCGGCGTCGGCCAGGCCGGCGCTGAGGTTGCGGGCGGCGAGCAGGTCGAGGTCGGGGACGGGGTCGGCGGCGCCGGCATAGGCCCGGGCGATCGATCGCAGGAAGCGCAGGGTGCCGAAGCCGTCGGTGGCGGCGTGGCTGGCGTTCAGCATCACCACGTCACCGCCCGGATGGTGGGCCAGCATCACCCGAAGGGGCGGTGACCCGGCCAGGGGGACCGACACCCCCTCGAAGGCGACCCGGGCGTCGTCCAGTGACCGCTCGTCGGGACAGTCGACGATGTCGAGGGCGTCGGCGTCGGCGGTCGGGTCGATCTGCCACTGGAACTGGTGGTCGGACCAGTGGAACGGCGCCCGGCGGGCCCGGGCCAGGGGGTGGCGGGCCACCGCGGCGGCGACCGCCGAACGGAGGCGCTCGTCGTCGACCCGACCGTTCAGCCGGGCCTCGAGGTGCACGCTCCACGGCTCGGCCTGGGAGTCGAGCAGGTGGACGGCCTCGTCGGCGGCGTTGAAGGGGACGCACTCGCCCTCGGGGTCACACGGCGCGTCGTGATCGCCGTGGCCGTCGTCGGCGCCCGACCCGTCGTCGTCGGCGTCGTCGTCGACCCACACGCGCTCACAGGTGAGCTCGTGGGGGTGGTGGCGATGGCCCCGCAGCAGCCCGACGGCCTCTCCGGCCACGTCGACGACGGCGTGGGCCACCATCCGCACCGGGGCATAGCGACGCCTCGTTCCCGAGCCCTGCACGGCGAGGGGGGAGAAGCGGTCGAGATGCACGGACACCTTGTCGCCGTTCACCACCAGGTGGAGGCTGTCGGTGGCCCTGGCCTCGCGGTACGACACCGTCCTCGGGTGCAGCACCCGGCCCCACCACGAGTCGCGGCGGAACCGCCCGTCCTCGGCCAGGTTCCCGAACAGGGCGGGACTGGAACCGGTGAGACCACGCATGCCCTGTCTACGGACCCGGAGGCTCCGGCGGTTGATCGGCAGCGGACAACCGGCCCAGGCCCGCCGGGCAGACGGCGAGGAAGTCGCATCCACCGCACCACGGGCCGGGGGTGGGGTCGAAGCTGCCGGCGGCGAGCTGGTCGAGGGTGGCGGCCACCGACCTCCGCACCCCCTCGACGGTCGCGGGGGTCCAGTCGGTGCTCTCCACGGTGGGGGGGCCGTTGTCGCGCAGCCAGCAGTAGGTGGTGCGCAGGCGGGCGGGGTCGGCGCCCCAGGTGTCGACGGCGGCCAGCCCGTAGAGGTCGAGCTGCACCCCGTCGGCGAGGTCCGACGGACCAACCGGCGCGCGTCCGGTCTTGAAGTCGACCAGCTCGAGGCGGCCGTCGCGCTCGTAGACGGCATCGATCCGTCCCCGCACCAGATGGGCGCCCAGGGCCAGAACGAACGGTGCCTCCACGCGGGTGGGATCGAGGTCGGCCCACGGACTGGCCAGGAACGACGCCTTGAGGCGGTGTGCCCGGTCGGCGCCCGAGCCGCGCCCGGAGCCGGCGCTCCGTCCGGCCTCGAACCGGTCGTCGGGCTCGATGAGCGAGAGCTGGCGGCGGTCACGGAGCTCGATCCAGCGGTGGACCTCGGTGCCCAGTCGCGCCGCGGCCGACGACCGGCGGGGCAGGGGACGCACGACCGTCCAGAAGAACTGCTTCGGGCAGCGGGCGAAGGTGACCAGGCCGGTGACCGACACTGCGGTGGGCGCGTGGCGCTCGGGCATGGTGCGCCCGTCAGCGTCTCCCAGAACGCCGAGCCTGAGCTGTGCCGTCGTTCCGTTCGGCGCCGATGGTGACGGCGATTCCGGTGCGGCGCGGCCGGCGGCCGCCGCCCGGTGCTTCTCCTTGGCCACCACGGCCGGGTCGACGGTGGCCGCATCGTGGCGGAAGCGCTGGGTGACCAGGTCGGACTGGGCGGCGACGAACTCGTAGAACCGCGACGGGCCCTGGGGCTCGACCGGGCCCCGGTACCAGTGGGCGGCCGACAGCACGAGGTGGCGTCGCGCCCGGGTGGCGGCGACGTAGAGCAGCCGCCACTCCTCGTCGTCGCGACGCCGGCGGATGGCCTCCTCGATCTCGGCCCGGGAGGCGGTGTCGGGGTCGGGGAGGCCGTCGTGCTCTCGCAGCCACCACGGCAGGGCGGACGAGTTGGACAGGGCGTTCTCGCCCACTCGGCTGTCGGGGAAGATCTGCGACCGGCCGCTGCCGGCCAGGCCGGGCACGTGGACGACGTCGAACTCGAGGCCCTTGGCCTGGTGGATGGTCATGACCTTGACCGCGTCGGTGTCGGCGGTGTGGGCCTCGGCGATGTCCTCGTCGGACTCGTCGAGCAGTTGCAGGTACTCGACGAAGGCCGGGAGCCCGGGGTCGCCCTCGACGGGGGCGAACCGGGTGGCCAGGTCGCAGAAGCGCAGGAGGTTCTCGCGGCCCTTCTCGCCGGCCGCCCGCCACAAACCCGTGCGTTCGAGGATGGTCTCGGTCAGATCGGAGACAGGCAGGATCTGCGCGGCCCGGGCCAGGCCGTGGCGCTCGGCGCAGAAGCGGTCGAGCCGCTCCCGGGTGCCCGGGGCGAGGTCGGCCACACCGTCGAGGTCGGCCAGGGCCTCGGCCAGCAACCCGGCCCGGGCCGGACCCGTCTCACCGTCGGAGGTGGCGCCCGGGTCGTCACCGTCGGCATCGGCACGCCGCTCCCGCAGGAGGTGGCCGTGACGACCGAGGGCGGCGAGGTCGCGAAGGCCCAGGGCGTAGCGGGGCCCCATGAGCACGCGCAGGAGGGCGACGGGGGAGGAGAGGTCGGCCAGCACCTCGAGCCACGACACCACGTCGACCACCTCGGGCCGGTCGAGCAGACCACTGGCCCCGACCACCTCGACCGGCACCCCCCGTTGCTCGAGTGCGTCGACCACCGGTCTGATGAGGCGGCGCTTGCGGCACAACACGGCGGTCTGGCCGTAGGGAATTCCCCGGCCGACGACGTCGGCGGCGATCGTCGCCGCCTCCTCGGCGTCGTCGGCGGCGAGGAAGCATTCGATGACGGTGTCGGGAGCGCCCCGGACCGGGGCCAGCTCCTTCGGCAGGTGCTCGCCGACCTCGGCCTGGATCCGGTTGGCGAGGGTGACCAGCCGGGGGCCGAAGCGGAAGGTGGTCTGCAGGGGGAGGGCGTTGCGAGGCGGGAAGTGCTCGTGGAACCGGAGGATGTTGGCCAGGTGGGCGCCGCGGAAGCCATAGATCGACTGCATGTCGTCGCCGACGGCGGTGACGGCCGGCGCGCCGCCGGCGACGTTCTCGCCGTAGAGCAGTTCGAGCAGGCGGCGTTGGGCGAAGTTGGTGTCCTGGTACTCGTCGAGCAGCACCACCGGGTGGTGCCGGCGGTAGGCGGCCGCCACGTCGGGGTGCTCGGTGAGCAGGCGCACGGCGAGGGCCACCTGGTCGCCGAAGTCGAGCAGGTTGCGCGCCCGCTTGCGACGTTCGTAGGCGGCCACCACCTGGCAGAGCTCGAGGCGCTTGGCGGCCTGCTCTCTCATCGGTGCCCACCGGCCGTCGGCGATCACCCGCCGGCAGTCGTCCTCCACCGCCTCGACGGTGACGAGGTGGTCGGCGCAGCGCGAGGCGAGGTCGAGGGCGTCGTTGAGCAGGATCTGGGGCGACAGGGTGAGGCGCCGCTGGAACCGAAACTCATCGAAGACGGCGAACAGCAACTGCCACGACTGCGCCCGGTTGAGGACCTGGGTGCCGGGGTCGAGATCGAGCTCGAGGTGATGGTCGGCCACGAGCGAGGCGCCGAACGAGTGGTAGGTGGCGACGGTGACGTCGGCGTCGGGCCCCAACACCTCACGCACCCGCTCCTTGAGGTTTCGGCTGGCCTTGTTGGTGAAGGTGAGGCCCAGGATCTCGTCGGGGCGGGACCGGTCCGACTCGACCAGCCAGAGAATGCGCTGGGCCATCACCGTGGTCTTACCGGTGCCCGCTCCGGCCACGATCAGCAGCGGGTTGAGGGGAGCCTCGATGGCCCGTCGTTGTTCGGGCGTGGGGTCGAAGGTCACGGTGCCCATGGTCA
>CAYTTL010000137.1:6256-7804 GCA_964440725.1 uncultured Acidimicrobiales bacterium
TCGATGGCCCGTCGTTGTTCGGGCGTGGGGTCGAAGGTCACGGTGCCCATGGTCATGGCCCGTCGGTTCCCGTGATGCGCCCCTCGTCCTGGAGGGGACACAGGCGATGGAACGAGCAGAGCCGGCAGTTGGCGTCGACCGAGGGCTCGAACTCCTCGGCGAGGATGCGGTCGGCGGTGGTCTGGATACGGGCCTCGGTGGTGGCCTCGTGGTCTTCGGTGACCGGTTGATCGAAGGCGTGCATGGACCGCAGATAGAGGAGCCGGAGCTGCGTGGGCGGCCCGAGGGACGCCAGCTCGGGGTCGCGGGTCGCGGCCAGGTGGTAGATGGCCAGTTGCACGTCGTCGGCCACCGCCTCGGGGCGTGGCTCGCGCCGGCCCGTCTTGTAGTCGACGATGCGGATGCCCACGCCGTCGTCGGCCCGGTCGATCCGGTCGATGAAGCCGGTGAGCCGGTGGCCGACTGCGTCCACCTCGAACCGGCGTTCCACCGCGAGTACGTCGTCGACCGCCAGGTGCGCGCCCTCGCTCTGCCACCAGGCGTCGAGCATGGCGAAGTAGTCGCGGCGGGCCTCCTCCACCTGGGGCCGGAACCGGGCGATGTCGTCGCGCCACAGCCGCTCGGCCAGGGCCTGGAGCCCCTCGCGGGTACGAGGGACGGACACCCCGGCCGGGTCGCAGAAGACGGCCAGCACCTCGTGCACCAACGACCCGAGGGCGGCGTGGACCCCGGCCTCGCCGCGGACGCCCAGGCCGTACTCGTAGGCGTACCGGAGGGGGCAGTCGTCGTAGGTCGACAAGCGGCTGGCCGACAGGCGGAGGTGACCCTCGGGGAAGACGGGGGTGGTGCCGGCGGTGGGCGCGCAGACGACGGGCGGGGGACCGGGGGCCACCGGGAGGCGGACAGCCGTGGACGGCCATCCTTCGACGAAGCGGCTGAGCAGCACACCCGGTTCGGGGGCGGCCGTCGCGACCAGCCGGCGCCGGGCCCGGGTCGTGGCCACGGCGAACAGCCGGCGCTCGCCCGCCAAGGCCTGGCGCCGGCGTCGGGCACTGTCGGGGGGCGGGGACTCGGCCAGCAGGCCCCGGTCGAAGAACGGCGTGCGGGCGGTGATGCGCGGCAGCTCACCTTCGACGCACCCGGCCACGACCGCCGTGTCCCACGAACGGCCGCCGGCGGCGGTGATCGACGTGACCGTGACCGAGTCGGACTCGGCCTCGTGGGCGGAGGATGAGGTCTCCCACAGGTGGGCGGCAGGCCCTTGGTCGCCCCGGGCGAGGAACTCGCCCAGGCGTTCACGGGGCCGGCGCTCGGCCCGCCGCCTCAGGCCCTCGAGCATGTCGACGAGGGCGTCGAGCGCCCGATCGTCGCCTCCCGCGTCGCGGTCGACGAGGTGCGCCAGGCTCTGGCGCCAGACCTCGAAGGCCAGGTCGGCCGGGGAGGCCTCGGCGGCCCGGGCCACCAGGTCGGCCCGCAGCCGGGCCAGGCCGGCCAGGCGGGGGTGGGCTTCGAGGGGAATTCCCCGGGTGACCGCCTGGCGACGAACGG
>CAYTTL010000138.1:0-7800 GCA_964440725.1 uncultured Acidimicrobiales bacterium
AGAGTTCTTCGAGCTCGGCGCCGTCGGCGACGACGAGGATCGACGTTGGCAGGACTACGCAGAGCGCTGGGGCGAGGACCACTACGACGAGGGCCCGTGGACAGTCTTGGACTACCTCGCTCTAACCTACGCCGTGGCCACTGCGCCGCTGAGGGTCTGGCTCATGCTCGTCCAGGTCGGGTTGGTCGACTGATGGACGGCCGTTTCCCTGTGGTCTAGCGGAACGAGGGGACGGCCGAGGGTCACCGGAGCGTCAGGACCTGCGGGCCCGGCGCAACCACTGGTCGACCGGGGCCCAGTCGTCGACGAGGGGGTCCGCACCATCGACGAAGTCGTCGACCGCGGCCCCGGACACGACCACCTCCCGACCATCGCGGGCGGCGATGGCGGCGGCGATCCGCTGGCTGTCGAGCGGCCCCACACTTCCGACGAGCACGACGTTGCCGCCGCGACGACCGTCGAATGCCCCCGGAGGAGCGACCACGGCCACCTCGTCGAAGACGCGCTCGAAGGTGGCGACCTCGGCTCGGGCGAAGCGCATGGGTGGGTAGTCGATGACGTTCATGACATAGACACCGCTGTCGCCGAGGCTGGCTCGTACGTCCGATAGGAACTCCTGGGTCGTGAGATGCCACGGCACGGCCAAACCTCCGAAGGCATCGCCGAGGACCACGTCATGGGCACCACGGTCGACGGATTGCAGGAGCAGCCTGGCGTCACCGATCCGGACGTTCAGGTCGGGGCCGGTGCTCAGCCCGAGGCGCTCCCGGGCGAGCTCGAGGAGGCCGGGGTCGATCTCCAGCACGGTGCTGGCCGAGCCGGGCCGGACAGCCCGGAGGTAACGAGGCATGGTGAAACCGCCCCCGCCGACGTGCAGAACCCGCAACGGGCCGGCGGGGGCGGTCGCGGAGATCACGTCGGCGAACACGCGGATATAGGGGAACTCCAGGTAGGTGGGGTCGTCCACGTCCACGTAGCTGTGGCTCAAGGTGTCGAGCACGAGGGTCCGCCCGCCAGGACGCGAGAGGTCATCGGCGATACGCGCGCAGTGATACACGGTCTCGACATCGCAGGGCTCCTTCACCGCGGCGCCGACGTTCGTCCCCACGAAGCCCAGCACGGCGACGGTGGCGACCAGGCCGAGGCCGGCCCGCCACAGCCAGAGCCACAGCACCGTCCCCGCAACCATGAGCGCCCCTCCGACGACGAGGATCGACGTCGAGGTCGGTGCACCTTCCACCAGGACGAAGCCGGCGAGATAGGTGCCGGTGATGGCGCCGGCGGTGCCCAACGCCGAGAGCCTCCCCACGACCCGGCCGGTGACCGCCAGGTCCTGGAGCTGCAGCTTCACCACTGTCGGCGACACCGCGCTGAGCACGGCGGCCGGGGCGAAGAAGCCCACGAGCGACAGGCCGATGGCCGACGCCCGACCGGCCGAGCCGAGCATCCGCACCAGAGGGACGGCGAGCAGCGACAGCCCTCCGCCGACCAGCATGAGCGGGCCCACCAGGCGCCGGGGCTCCACGCGGTCGGCCAGGTACCCGCCGGCCCACGTGCCGACCGAGATGCCTGCCAGCACGGTGGCGATGGTCGCGGTGTACGTCTCGAGGGTCACCCCCGTGTACGGGGCGAGAAGGCGGAGGGCCAGGATCTCCAGCACCAGCACGGCGCCCGAGGTGAAGAACACCGTCGCCCCGGCCACCACGGGGCTCATCCGCCTCCGGCCCGCCGCCTCGGGGTGGTCCGGGTTGTTGTCGCTAGGGAGTGTCAGCCGACGCTCCCACGGTTGGCCGTCCCGATCCCAGGTCGCCCGATGCCTGGCCCGCAGCCATTGGCATGTCCTCTCTCCCGGAGCCAGCGGCCGACGGATCTTCACCTGGCGCCGCCGCCAGCCTACCGATCAGCCGACCAGGTGGACCGCCCTCGAACAGGCAGGACGCATCAACATGACGTTGCCGCGCTGAGTCTCGGTCGTCGCCCTCAGTTCCCGTTGGTGGACCAGTGCCAGGGCTCGCTCGGGAGGTTGAAGAAGCCGAAGCCGGCGGCGTTGCCGGCCAGCCAGTTGTATCCCGGACCGCTCCGGCTCCGGATGAGGCTCCCGCCGTAGGTGAAGTCGATGGCCAGGCCCTGCTCGTGCATCGACGACCCAGGGCGTGCTGTCGGCACTCGGCACGAGCTGGCGGGAGAGTCGTAGATGTCGGGGCAGCCGTTGGTCTGCCGCAGCGCCGCCTGCGACGACGAGTCGCGGTAACCCGAGCCCCCGAGGGAGATGCCATCGGCCGAGGCGGCATTGAGAAGCCGTTCGAGCTGGCCGGCGATCGAGGCGGCCACGGTGATCCCGCCGACCGTGGCGAGGGCGATGTTGCCCCTCGGGGCGATGGCCCGTGCGCTCACAGGGGCACCCCCCCCGCCGCCCCCGCTCGCCCGCTGGGCCACCTGTGACGACGCCTGCACCTGGGCGGCCAGGGCCGCCTGCTGGCTGGCGATCTGGGACGACAGCTGGCCGTCGACGGCGCTGAGGGCCGCCGCCTCGGCCAGGCCCGACTCGATGCGACCCTCGACCTGTTCGGCGAGCTGGCGTTGCTGGTCAGCCGCCTGGCGGAGGCCGACCAGACGCTCCTCGACCTCGACCTGGCGCTCGGTGGTGCGCTGTTCGGCGACCTCGGCCGCCTTGCGCTGCTCCTGGAGATCGGCCTTGACGGTCTTCAGCTCCTGGGCCACCTCGGCACTGTGGTTGGCGCCGATCTGCAGGAAGTCCTGCTTCTTGGTGGCCTCGGACAGCGAGTTCGACTTCAGCATGGTCATGAAGGTCCCGGTCAACGGGCTCAGGTAGGCCTCGACGGCGATCTTGGCCATCTTGGCCCGCACCGCGGCGAGCTCCTCCTCCTTGCGCTTCTCTGCGGCGGCCGCCTCGGCGAGCTCGCGCGCGGCCGCCTCTGCTGCCTGCTGGGCGGCGGCCACCACGGCCTGCTGGGCGCCGACGTTCGCGTCCAGGTCACCCAGGGCCCGCTGCACGTCGGCATCCGACGCCCGCAGCACGTCGAGCTTCGACGCCACCGCCGCCCGCTCCTTGCGTACCTTCTCACGCCGTGCCGCCGGGTCCTCAGCTGCCGCCGCCACCGTGGACGGCAGAAGCATGCCTATGGCGACCAGTGCTGCGACCACGCCTCGCCGAGGCAGTCTGCGCCTGGGTGCGGAGGGACGCGGCTTCCGGAGTGGGATTGGCATAGGCAAGGGTCTCCACGGGCGCGGACAACAAAGCCTCGTCGCTCTCTGGGACCCGAAGCCTAGCGAGGATGGCGCGGCGAACCAAACAGTTCGCGGGGTCCCTACCCGAAGTCGTTGACTCGACCCCCACCAGCGGCGACCATCGATGGTGATGACGTCGCATGCGGTCCGGGTCCGCAGGACCCAGGTGAGCGTGGGCGTAGTGGTCGTCCTGGTCGCCGTCGTCGCTCTCGGCGTCAGCGCCGCCGCCAACCGGTCGCCCACCCGGACGGCGACGACGGATGCGGAGGCGCCGGTGACTGCGTTCACCGTTCCCACCACCGTGGTGGCGCCCCCGTCGGTTTCGACCAGGCTGAAGCCGTCTCGCGTGATCGCCGGGGCCATCAGCCCGAAGTCGGTGGCGGCGTCGGGACACGGGGAGGTGTTCGCCCAGAACATGATGTACTCCCACACCGTCACCGTGTACGACTCGGCCGGCGACCTCAGGAAGACCGTTCCCGACGCCGTCGACCTGTCCAAGTTCGGGGCGTCGTCCACCAATGGCCTGGTCAAGGGTGCGCCGGTCGAAACCGCCTTCTCCCCCGACTCGCGCTACGCCTACGTCTCCAACTACGCCATGTACGGGCCGGGGTACACGAACCCGGGCGGCGACGTATGCGAGCCGAGACAGTTCGACAACAGCTTCGTGTACCGGATCGACGTCGCCACGACGGCCATCGACAAGGTGTACCGGGTGGGGTCGGTACCGAAGTTCGTCGCCGTGACTCCCGACAACCGGTACGTCCTGGTCACCAACTGGTGTTCCTACGACCTCAGCGTCCTCGACACGACGACGGGCAGGACGGTCAAGCGCATCAAGCTCGGCCCCTACCCACGGGGCATCGTCGTCGACCCGACGTCCACCACCGCCTACGTGGCGGTGATGGGCGGCACCGCCGTGGCCCGGGTGCGCCTCTCCGACTTTTCGACGACGTGGATCCGCAACGTCGGCGACGGACCCCGCCATCTGGTCATGGACCCGGCGGGGAAATCGCTGTACGTCACCCTCAACGCCGACGACCAGGTGGCCAAGATCGACCTGGGCACAGGTCGGGTGGTCGACCGCCTGGCCACCGGACTCTCGCCGCGGAGCATGACGATCGCCCCCGACGGGCAGTCCCTGTACGTCGTCAACTACGAGTCCAACACGATCACCAAGGTCCGCGCCTCCGACATGACGCTGTTGCAGGAGCTTCCCACGGGGAAGAACCCGATCGGGATCACCTACGAGCCGATCTCCCACACCGTGTGGGTGGCGTGCTACTCGGGCTCGATCACGATCTTCAAGGACACCTGATCGCGGCCGCGGCTGCGATCACATCGTGAGGTTCGACGTCCTCCACCAACGGCGGGTGAAGGGCCGGGCGACGGCCGACGCCCTCGCCGAGGCGACCGGGACGGCAGTGGGGGGTGCGACGGGCGCGCTCGAGGCGTTGGCCGGCGAGGGGCTGGTGGAGCACCGCGCCGGCCGGGTGTCCGGATGGGCGCTCACCGCCGCCGGCCGTGATGCGGCCGCCCGGTTGCTGGTCGAGGAGCAGGCGTCTCCGGAGGTGCGGGCCGGGATCGATGCCGGGTACCGCCGCTTCCTGACCCTCAACGAGCCGTTCAAGGAGGTGTGCACCGCCTGGCAGGTGCGCGATCTCGACGCCATGCTGCTCAACGACCACACCGACGCGCTGTACGACGCCGCGCTGATCGACCGCCTGGGCAGCATCCACGACCGCACACTGGCGACGGTCGCCCAGCTGGCTGGGGCGTCCGCCCGATTCGGGCGCTACGGCCCCAGGTTGTCGACCGCCTACCGTCGCGTCCGGGACGGCGACCACCGCTGGCTCACCACTCCTCTCATCGGCTCGTACCACGAC
This sequence comes from uncultured Acidimicrobiales bacterium, assembly GCA_964440725.1. Classification (GTDB taxonomy): domain Bacteria; phylum Actinomycetota; class Acidimicrobiia; order Acidimicrobiales; family AC-14; genus DATAQC01. Next base: position 5,133 of record CAYTTL010000138.1, read on the forward strand.
GTGTGGATGGAGCTGCACGAGGACCTCCTCGTCACCCTCGGCATCGAGCGGCGGGAGGTCACGGCGTGAAGACGGCGGGGGCGTCGACCCGACCGACGATCGACGTGATCATCCCCGCTCGCAACGAGGTGACCACGGTCGGCGTCGTCGTGGAGGCGGCCCGCGGCTGCGCCTCCACCCGTGAGGTGATCGTGGTCGACGACGGCTCGACCGACGGCACCGTCGAGGCCGCGGCGTCGGCCGGGGCCAAGGTCGTGCGGAGGGACGGCCGACAGGCGGGCTCGAAGGCCCATGCCCTGGAGTGCGGTGTGGCGGCCAGCGACGCCGACGCCTTCCTGTTCTGTGACGCCGACCTGGTCGGCATCACCGCCGGTCATCTCGAGGCCATCTGCCGGCCGTGGCTCGAGGGCCGGGCGACCATGTCGGTCGGATGGTTCGACTACGGACTGTGGAATCCCCTCGTGCTCCGCCTCGCCCCCACCACCGGCGAGCGCCTGGTGCCCCGGTGGGTGTGGGAGTCGGTGCCGCCGGAGAAGAGGCGGGGGTACTCGATCGAGATCATGATCAACGAGGTCATCGCCGAGGGCCACCTTCCCACCACCGCCCGCATCCTGGCGGGGGTCACCCACCGGTCGAAGCGGGCCAAGTTCGGCCGTCGCCACGGCTACCGGGAGACGTGGCGCATGTTCTGGCACCTGATCGGCCTCCCGGCGACGGGCGTGGTGCGCTGGCGCACCTACTGGTTCTACCTGCGCCAGCTCACCGTCGAGGAGTAGTCCCTAGTCGCGGCGCGACCGGGCGTGCTTTCCGCCACCGCCCAACGAGGCCACGTCGACGACGAAGCCGATGGCCACGATGATCCAACCGAGGGAGCTCACCCCTTCGATGGGCTGGTAGGCGAGGGCGTACAGGGCGGTGGTCCAGGGCAGGAAGAGGAACCCCAGCACGCCGACCCATCCCGATTCGAAGGCGATGGTGAGACGCTCGGTGAACAGGTAGAGGAGCGCGACCACGAGGCGCGGTGAGAACAGCGCCGCGAGGACAATGAGACAGCCCATGACGGGGCTCCAGTCTGTTGCGGAGTGCGGTCGGTATGCGATGGTTAGCACGCGGACGCGCTAGAACAACGGCCTTGGCGTCCCGGATAGAGCAGTACGCGCTGATCGGCGACACGCACACCGCAGCCCTGGTTGCCGATGACGGCTCCATCGATTGGCTGTGCGTTCCCCGCTTCGATTCGCCGGCGGTGTTCACCGCCCTACTCGGCGGCAACGAGCACGGCCGGTGGCTGCTCGCTCCCGGTTCCGGTGGCCGGGCGTCGCGCCGCCGCTACCGGGACGGGACCCTCGTGCTCGAGACCGAGTTCGAGAACGACGAAGGCGCCGTGCGCATCACCGACTGCATGCCGATCCGCGGTCACACCGTCGACATCGTCCGCATCGTCGAGGGCCTGCACGGACGGGTGAAGATGCGCACCGAGCTGGTGGCGGCCTTCGACTACGGGTCCATCGCCCCGTGGGTGCGCAGCATCGACGGCGGGATCATCGCCATCGCCGGGCCCGATGCCCTCGTGCTCCAGACGCCGGTGGAGATGTCGGATGCCGGCGGGCGCCCGGTGGGCGAGTTCGAAGTGGGCCCCGGTGACCACGTCCCGTTCCGGTTGGCGTGGTACCCGTCGTACCAGAAGGTGCCGGGACCCGTCGACTGCGCCCGGGTCGTCGCCGCCACGACGGCATGGTGGATGGACTGGTCGTCGCGCAGCACCTACGAGGGGCAGTGGAAGGAGCAGGTCCAGCGGTCGCTCATCACCTTGAAGGCCCTGACCTACGCCCCGACGGGAGGCATCGTCGCCGCCCCCACCACGTCGTTGCCGGAGTGGCCGGGAAGTGTCCGCAACTGGGACTACCGGTTCTGCTGGGTGCGCGACGCCTCGCTGTCGCTGCTCGCCCTCATGGGTGCCGGGTACGTCAAGGAGGCGGCCGCCTGGCGCGACTGGCTGCTACGCGCCGTGGCCGGCGAACCGGCGAAGCTCCAGATCATGTACGGCCTCGGCGGCGAGCGCCGTCTCACCGAGTGGGAGGCGGACTGGCTTCCCGGGTACGAGCAGTCGCGGCCGGTGCGCATCGGCAACGCCGCCTCCGAGCAGTTCCAGCTCGACGTGTACGGCGAGCTGATCGACACCCTGCACCTCGGGTACCGGATGGACATCCCGTCGGCAGGGCCCGACCATCCGTTGCAGGGTTTCTCCACGGCCATCATGGAGTTCCTCGAGGGCGCGTGGCGCGGGCCCGACGACGGCATCTGGGAGGTGAGGGGGCCGCGCCAGCACTTCACCCATTCGAAGGTCATGGCGTGGGTGGCGTTCGACCGGGCCGTGCGCTTCATCCAGGACCTCGGCACCGACGGCCCGGTCGACCGGTTCCGCGCAATCCGCGACGAGATCCACGCCGAGGTCTGCGCCAAGGCCTGGAACCCCACCAAGGCGGCGTTCGCCCAGGCCTACGGTTCCGACCAGCTCGACGCCGCCGTGCTGATGATTCCCTCCGTAGGGTTCCTCCCCGGTACCGATCCGCGCGTCGCGTCCACGGTCGCGGCCGTCCAACGGGAGCTGACGACCGACGGGTTCGTCGCCCGCTACACCACCGACACGGTGTCCGACGGGCTGCCT
>CAYTTL010000139.1:0-7700 GCA_964440725.1 uncultured Acidimicrobiales bacterium
GAGGGCTGGAGCCCTGCGTCCGGCGACCCGCCGACGACGCCTGCCCACGTGTTCCGGCCCGCCCCAGGCGGCGGCGCCGCCGTGGCCGGATGGGGCGTCGCCCTGCCCGAGCGGCGGGTCACCAACCACGAGCTGTCCCAGCGCGTCGACACCAGTGACGCGTGGATCGTCGACCGCACCGGGATCCGCGAGCGGCGCGTGGCCGGCCCGGGGGAGACGACGGCGTCGATGGCCATCGAGGCCGGTGCCGCCGCCATCAAGTCCGCCGACCTCAGCCCGGCCGACGTGGGGTGCTGCATCGTGGCCACCTGCACGCCCGAGCAGCCCATCCCCGCCACCGCCTCGTTCGTCCAGGAGGGCCTCGGCCTGCGCTGCGGCGCCTTCGACCTCGACGCCGCCTGTGCCGGCTTCGTGTACGCCCTCGTGGTCGGGGCCGGGCTGCTGTCCACCGGAGGCCTCGGGGCCGTGCTGGTCATCGGCTCCGAGACCCTGTCCCGGATCGCCGACCCCGACGACCGGGCGACGTGCGTGCTGTTCGGTGACGGCGCCGGCGCCGTCGTGCTCGTCTCCGACACGTCGATGGCCGTCCCGCCGCATCCGACGGGAGCACCGGCGCGGGGCCCCGGCCTGCTGGCCTGGGACCTCGGCTGCGACGGCACCGCCGCATCGTTGTTGCACGTGCCCGCCGGCGGCAGCCGCCTGCCCACCAGCGCCGACACCGTGGCCGGTGGCCACCACTGGCTGAAGATGGAGGGCCAGGAGGTGTTCCGCAGGGCCGTGCGTACGATCGTCGAGTCCGCCGGCGCCACCCTGGCGCAGGCCGGAGTCGACGCCGCCGATGTCGACCTGTTCGTCCCCCACCAGGCGAACAGCCGCATCATCGACGCCGCCGCCTCGCGCCTGTCCATCCCGCCCGAGCGCACGTTCGTCAACATCGACCGCTACGGCAACACCTCGGCGGCCTCCATCCCCATCGCCCTGGCCGAGGCGGCCGATGGGGGCCGGTTGCGCCGCGGAGACCTGGTCCTGGTGTCGGGCTTCGGTGCCGGCATGTCCTGGGCCAGCGCCCTGTTGCGCTGGTAGTGGGCTGATGGGGGGACGGGTGGCGCTGGTCGCCGGAGCGTCACGGGGGATCGGGCGGGCGTGCGCCGTCGCCCTGGCGTCCGACGGGCACCGCGTCGGGGTGTGCTTCGGCCACGACGAGGCGGGTGCGGCGGAGACCTGCGCCGCCGTCGAGGCCGCCGGGGGCGAGGCCCTGGCCGTGCAGGCCGACGTGGCCGACCCCGCGGCGGTCGACGTCGCCTTCGGCCGGGTCGAGGAGACATTCGGCCGGGTCGAGGTCGTGGTGGCCAACGCCGGCATCACCCGCGACGGCCTGGTCCTGCGGATGGACGACGAGGCGTGGGGGGCGGTCCTGCGTACCAACCTCGACGGGGCCTTCCACGTGATCCGCCGGGCTGCCCCCGGAATGCTGCGGGCCCGGTTCGGCCGTATCGTCGCCGTGGGGTCGGTGACCGCGTTGTCGGGGTCGGCCGGACAGGCCAACTACGGGGCGGCCAAGGCGGGCCTCATCGGCCTCACCAGAGCCGTCGCCAGGGAGCTGGCCAGCCGCAATGTCACGGCCAACGTGGTGGCTCCGGGGCCCATCACCACGGCGATGACCGACGCTCTGAGCGACGAGCGCCGGCAAGCCATGACAAGCCAGGTACCGTTGGGGAGGTTCGGCACCGCCGAGGAGGTCGCCTCAGTGGTGTCCTTTCTGTGTTCCGATGCTGCAGGTTACGTGACGGGTGCGGTCGTACCCGTCGACGGTGGCCTGGGTATGGGTCACTGAGACCACCGATTCGCGCAAGTTTCCCGCCACCATCAGCAGGAGGAAGTCAGACAAATGGACCGCCAGGAAGTCCTCGCCAAGATCGCCGACGCGGCCGTTGAGGTTCTCGGTGTCGAGCGCGAGCTGGTCACCGAGACCGCCAGCTTCAAAGACGACCTCGACGCCGACAGCCTCGACCTGGTCGAGTTCGTGATGGCCGTCGAGGAGCAGTTCGACGTGTCCATTCCCGAGGAGAAGCTCGAGGGCATCGGCACCGTCGGCGAGGCCGCCGACCTCGTCATCGCCGCCCAGTCGTCGACGGCGACATCGACGGCGGAGTCGGGAACGTCCGCGTGAGCGAACTGGCCCGGCACCGGGTCGCCGTCACCGGAATGGGCGTCAAGTCCCCTGCCGGGTGTGACCTGGAGAGCTTCTGGTCGTCGCTGCACGCCGGCCGCTCGTTCGCCGCGCCCATCCGCCGTATCGACGTGTCCGACCTGCCCGTGCGCTTCGCCTGCGAGATCGCCGACTACGACCCCGAGCCCTACCTCGGGTACAAAGAAGCGCGGCGGACCGACCGCGTGGCCCAGATCGGCTTCGGCGCCGCGGCCGACGCCCTCGCCAACGCCGGCGAGCTCGGTGCCGACCCGGCCCGCTGTGGCGTGGTCGTGGGCACCGGTGTCGGGGGGCTCATCACCCAGGAGGAGCAGGAACGCGAGCTGTTCGCCCGGGGGCCGTCGAAGGTGTCGCCGTTCCTCGTGCCCATGATGATGGCAAATGCCACCGCTGCCCTCGTGGCCATGAAGCTGGGGTGGACGGGCCCGAACTTCTGCATCGCCACCGCCTGCACGGCGGGCACCCACGCCCTGGGCGAGGGGTCCCGCCTGGTCCGCGACGGCAGCGCCGACATCGTGCTGGCGGGTGGCACCGAGGCCTGCCTCACGCCGATCGCCCTGGCCTCCTTCGCCCGCATGGGCGCCCTGTCGACGCGCAGCGACGACCCGGAACGGGCCTCGCGTCCGTTCGACCCCGACCGCGACGGTTTCGTCATCGGCGAGGGGGCGGCGTTCCTCATGCTCGAGCGGTGGGACCGGGCCGTCGGGCGGGGGGCCCACATCTGGGGTGAGGTCGTGGGTTACGGCCGCAATGCCGACGCCTACCACGTGACCGCCCCGTCGCCGGGTGGGATCGGCGCCGCCGCCTGCATGCAGCTGGCCCTCGCCGACGCCGGCCTGGAGCCCTCGCAGATCGGCCACGTGAACGCCCACGGAACGTCCACCGAGCTCAACGACGCGGCCGAGGCCGAGGCCATCGTGAAGGTCTTCGGGGAGAACGGCCCGCCGGTCACATCGGTGAAGGGCGCCATCGGCCACCTCATCGGCGCCGCCGGGTCGGTCGAGGCGGTGGCGTCGTTGCTCGCCCTGCGCGAGGGCGTGGTGCCGCCCACCGTCAACCACGACCGCACCGATCCCGAGCTCGGAGGAATCGACGTGGTCGCCGGTGCCCCCCGTGCGGTGGCACCGGCTCCGGTCGTGTCCAACTCCTTCGGCTTCGGCGGCCACAACGCCTCGCTGATCCTTGCGCCGGCGCCCGCCTGAGGCGGCGACACGGTGAGTGAGGGGCCTCCGCCGGCGGGCGGGACGACGACGACCGTCCCCGTCGCCGCCGGGCGGGGTGCGGGGGTCAGCGCCTGGTTGGCCGAGCTCGACGGGCGGCGGGTGGCGTGGTTCTCGCTGGGCGGAGGCAAGCACCGGGGTGCGATCGGGCCGAGCGAGGGCGAGGTCATCGAGCGTCTCGTCCGCCTGGCCCTCGAGCTCGGAATTCCCGTGGTCGGCGAGCTGTCCACCGCCGGCGCCGACGTGTTCGAAGGGCTTCCGTCGCTGCACGCCTGGGGCCGGGTGGCCGCCGCCCTCAGCCGGGCGTCCGGGGCCGTCCCCGTCGTCTTCTCGGTGGTGGGCCCCTGCGTCTCGGGTCCGGCGCTGCTGCTCGGCATGGCCGACCACGTGGTGATGACCGCCGACGCCTATGCCTACGTCTCCGGCGCCCAGGCCGTGGCCGACTTCACCGGCGTCACGACGACCCGCGAGGCGTTGGGCGGTGCGTCAATTCACGACACCCGCACCGGCTTGGCCTCGATCGTCGCCCACGACGAGGACGAAGCCCGGTGGGCCGTGGTCGACCTGTTGTCGTACCTGCCGTCCAACTATCTCGAGGGGCCGCCGGTGACCGCCTGTTCCGACCCGGTCGACCGCCCGTGTCGGGCGGCGGCGGAGGCCGTCCCGTCGCGCGCCATGGCGTCCTACGACATGCGTGCCGTCGTCTGCGACGTGCTCGACCACGACTCCTTCCTCGAGGTCCGGGCGGCCACCGCGGCCAACGTCGTGACCGGCTATGGCCGCATCGCCGGCGTGCCGGTGGGCGTGATCGCCAACCAGCCCTCGCAGAAGGCCGGCACTCTCGACATCGAGGCCGCCCGCAAGGCCGCCCGCTTCGTGCAGGCGTGCGACGCCTTCGGGCTGGCCCTCGTCACCTTCGTCGACAGCCCCGGGTTCCAGCCCGGCCGCGAGATCGAGTGGCGGGGCATGATCCGCCACGGCGCCCAGTTGGTGCACGCGTACGCCGCCGCCACCGTGCCCCGCCTGTGCGTGGTGGTGCGCAAGGCCTACGGCGGCGCCTACATCGTCATGGACTCCCGCGGCCTGGGCAACGACCTCTGCGTGTCGTGGCCGGCGGCGGAGATCGCCGTCATGGGCGCGCCCGGCGCGGTTGCCGTCCTCCACGGCCGGCGCCTGGCCAAGGTCGACGACGAGGAGGACCGGGCCCGCCGCCAGGCCGACCTGGAGACCGAGTACGCCGACCGGCACTGCACGCCGGCCATGGCCGCCGAGCGGGGGTACGTCGACGAGGTCATCGACCCCCACGACACCCGCAAGATCCTCGCCGCCGGCCTCGAGGCCCTGCGCAGCAAGCGGGCCGGCACCGGCCGTCCCCCCGGGCGCCACACCAACTCACCCCTCTAGTCCCCCTCCCACCGCTAACGAAAAGTAGGCCAATGCTCCTCGACGGCAAACGAATCCTCGTGACAGGGGTGCTCTCCGAGGCGTCCATCGCCTTCTCTGTGGCCCGGCTGGCCCAGGAGCAGGGAGCCGAGGTGGTGCTCACCTCGTTCGGGCGCGCCATGAAGCTGACGCAGCGGTCGGCCCGGCGCCTGCCGGTGGAGCCCGACGTGGTGGAGCTCGACATCACCGACGAGGGCCAGCTCGAGGCCCTCACCGCCGACCTCCGCCAGCGCTGGGGGCGGGTCGACGGAGTGCTGCACGCGGTGGCCTTCGCACCCGAGGCCTGCCTCGGCGGCGACTTCCTGAAGGCGGGGTGGGACGACGTGTCCACCACGTTCCAGGTGTCGACCTACTCGCTCAAGGCGTTGACGGCGGCCGTGCTCCCGCTGATGGAGTTCGGCGGCGGCTCGATCGTGTCCCTCGACTTCGACGCCCGCCAGGCCTGGCCCTCCTACGACTGGATGGGCGTGGCCAAGGCCGCCCTCGAGTCCACCGCCCGGTACCTGGCGCGCGACCTGGGCCGTCACCACATCCGCGTCAACCTGGTGTCGGCCGGCCCGCTGCGAACAGTGGCGGCCCGGGGCATCGCCGGCTTCGACCAGATCGAGGACACGTGGGAGGGGCGGGCTCCCCTCGGCTGGGACACCCGTGACGCCACACCCGTCGCCCAGGCGTGCGTCGCCCTCCTGTCGGACTGGTTCCCCGCCACCACCGGCGAGATGGTGCACGTGGACGGCGGTTTCCACGCCCTCGCCGCTCCCGTGCTCCGAGAGCCGCCGGCGTCGAGTCCCCCGAGCGGGGCGCCCGAGTAACGTGGGCGAGGAGGCGGATGACGGCGTCGAGGTCCGCCGCATCCAGCCCTATCAGGCCCGGAAGGTGTACGCCTGCCCAGGGTGCAACCACGACATCGCCGCCGGCGTCGGCCATCTCGTCGTCGTGCCCCGCGACGCCCCGGACCTTCGGCGCCACTGGCACCATCCGTGTTGGGCCAACCGCAACACCCGTCGCCCGGGCCGGACCACGGTGCGCCACCGCCCATCCTGACCCCGTCGGAGTCGGGTGGTGACGGGCGGTTGTTCAGTTCAGGCCGTGGCCGCCGAGCGGTACCGGCCGTAGACCGGCGGTGGCGAACAGGTCGGCGAGAGCGGGGAGGCTTCCGAGGGCCGACCGCCAGGCGCCGGGTGCGGACGTGCAGTCCGAGTCGTGGAGCAACACGGTGCCACCCGGGCCGAGGTGGCGGGCCACGTCGGTGACCACGCTGGCCGGTGTCGCCGTGGCCCGCCAGTCGCGCCCCCACGTGGTCCACAGCACCGGCCGCACCCCCGAGCGTCGGGCCGCCACCATGCCGGCCGTGGTCAGGTGGCCGTACGGCGGGCGGAACCAGTTCGGCCGGCAGCCGGTGGTATCGGCGACGGCCGCCGTGGATCGTTCGAGATCGGTGGCCACATCACGCGGCGAGCGCCAGATGTGGGAGCGGTGCTGGTCACCGTGGACGGCGATCTCGTGGCCGGCGGCCGCCACCTCGGCGGCCAGCGACGGGGCATGGCGCACCATGGAGCCGAGCATGAAGAACGTGGCTTTCCAGCCCAGTCCGTCGAGGGCGTCGAGGAAGGCGGGGGTGGACGCAGGGTCGGGGCCGTCGTCGAAGGTGAGAGCCACGGTGTCCGCCGCGCCCAGCCCCGAGAGGCCGGTGAGCCACGAGCGTCGCAGCGGGGTGACGACGCTCAACAGGGGGATGGCGTGGACGGTGAGTATCGCCGCCGCCCCGCGGGCGGCCAGGCCGGCCACCCTCACTGCAGACGGGCGTAGGAGGCGACGGTGAGCTGCTGCCCGGCGGCGTGGGGGGCGAGGGTGGCCAGCGTGCGCTTCACCGTGGCGGTGTCGAGGGTGCGGGCGTCGAGGACGTAGATGCGCCCGGCGCGCATCTCCGGAAGACGATCGGGCGAGATGCGGGCGACGTTGGCCACGACCCGCTGGTGGGCCACACGTGCGGTGGCCAGGTCGAACCCGTCTACCCGGCGCAACGGGACGAAGGTGTGGCACGCGCCTCCGTTGGCCGATTCGATCGAGTGGCAGGCCCGCACCACGTCCGCTTTGGCCCGAGCCCAATGGGCACCGTTGCGCCGGCCCCAACCGCCGTTGGCGACGTCGACGCCCGAGGCGGCCAGCCGACGGATGCCGGCGGGGTCCTGATCGGCCAGGGTGCCGTCGACGATCGCCGTGACCCCGGCCCCGGCCAGGGTGTCGATCAGCTCGGGGTCGGCCAGACCGTCGGCTCCCAGCCGGACGCCGACGTAGATGTCGTGGGTGTGGCGCGCGCCGCGGGCGACCCCGATCCCGTGGGCGGCCACCGCCGATGCCCCCACGGTGAACGTGACCCAGATGGCCAACAGGGCGGCGGCGGCGGCCGCGGTCCGCTGGCCGGCGCCCACCCGGCGCGACGACCGCCCCGCCCGGCGCTCTTCGAGGGGACCCAGCTGGGTGGCGACCTCATCGGCCGCGTCGGCGCTGAACATGGCCCGCCCGGCGGCCACCTGACGCCGCCCGGCCAGGCCGGTCACCCGGTCGAGGGCGGGCACGAGCTCGTCGTCGGTGCGGGCGTAGGCAGCTACACCGGCCTGTTCCATCTGGGCGCCGTTCTCGCGGCCGTGACCGGGGATGGGCAGGTAGGTGATGACGGGAAGGCCGACGGCGAAGGCCTCCATGCAGGTGAGGCCTCCGGCATTCTGCACGAGGGCGTCGCAGGCGGCCATCAAGGAGGGCATCTCGTCGGTCCAGCCGATCGACCGTCCCCCGGGTCGGGCGGCCAGCCGGGCGCGCAGCTCCTC
>CAYTTL010000140.1:0-7655 GCA_964440725.1 uncultured Acidimicrobiales bacterium
GAGGCCCATGACGTGTCGGGGTGGCTCCCCGAGCGGCCGGCCGATACCCACAAGTGGAAGACCGCGGTGTGGGTGGCGGCGGGATCGCCCGGGATGACGGGCGCCGCCCACCTGTGCGCCCGGTCGGCCATGCGGGCCGGGGCCGGTACCGTCCGCCTCGGTATCCCCGGGTCGGGCCCCGACCCCGGGTCGCCCGAGGTGGTGGGGCGGGCCCTCCCCGACGAGGACTGGGACGCCACGGTGATCGAGGACTCCGGTCGGGCGCGCGCGCTGGTCGTCGGCCCGGGGTTGGTCCGCACCGACGCCACCCGCGCCTGCGTCCGCTGGCTGCTGGCCGACTCACCCCTGCCCGCGGTCGTCGACGCCGACGGGCTGTTCGCCCTCGGAGGCGGTGAGGAGGCCGCCGACGTGCTCCGGGCGCGGGCGGCGCCCACCGTGCTCACGCCCCACGAGGGCGAGTTCGCCCGCCTCCACGGCTCGGCCCCCGGGCCCGACCGCGTCGGCGCGGTCCGCGAGCTGGCGGCGACCGTGGGCGCCACCGTGCTGCTGAAGGGGTCCACCACGGTGGTCGCCGCCGCCGACGGCGAGGTGTTCGTCACCACCACGGGCGACTCCCGGCTGGCCACCGCGGGCGCCGGCGACGTCCTCGCCGGTGTGCTGGGTGCCCTTCTGGCCCAGGGTCTCGACGGGCCCCGCTCGGCCGCTGCCGGTGCGTTCGTCCACGGGTGTGCCGCGCGCCTCGGTTGGCGACGCGGGCTGGTCGCGGGTGACCTCGTCGACCTCCTGCCCCCCGCCATCGCCGGCCTGGCCTAGCCCCCCCATCCGTTCTGGGCAGGTTTAGGGCCCCTATCGGGGCCCTCAAGCTGTCCAGTTCGGGCGTTCCCGGGTTCGCGCCCCGGACGGTGACCGGTTCGCGCGGCTTAGGCTCGGACCATGCCCGGTGTCGACCTCCTGGCCCGAGCGGCCCCCTGAGCGGGATGGTCGGCCCGCGCCCGGTGTGGGCCGAGATCGACCTCGGTGCGGTCCGCCACAATGCCGCCGTCCTCGCCCGCCTGGCCGGGACGGCCCAGCTGTGCGCGGTGGTGAAGGCCGGCGGCTACGGCCACGGGGCGGTCGAGGTGGCGCGTGCCGCCCTCACCGGTGGTGCCTCATGGCTGGGGGTGGCCATGGTGGAGGAGGGCGCCCACCTGCGGGCCGGAGGCATCGACGCCCCGATCCTGGTGCTGTCGGAACCGCCCCATGGCGCGATGGCCGATGTGCTGGCCCTCGGGCTCACCCCGACCCTCTACACCCACGCCGGCGTGGAGGCGGCCGCCAAGGCCGTCGCCGCTGCGCCCGACCCGCAGCCCCTCGCCGTGCACGTGAAGGTCGACACGGGCATGCACCGGGTGGGGGCGGCGCCGGCCGACGCGGTGTCGGTGGCCGTGGCCGTCCATGAGCGCACCGAGTTGCGACTGGGCGGCCTCTGGACGCATTTCGCCGTGGCCGACGAGCCCGACAACGCCTTCACGTCCACCCAGGACGCCCGCTTCCGCCAGGTCGTCGCCGGCCTCGCCGCCCGCGACGTTCGCCCGCCCCTCCTGCACGCGGCCAACTCCGCAGCCTGCATCGCCCATCCCGCCACCCACCACGGCCTGGTGCGGTGCGGGATCGCCCTGTACGGCGCCGCTCCCTCGCCGGCGCTGGCCGCCCGGGCCGACCTCCGCCCCGCTCTGTCGCTGCACGCACGGGTCTCGCACGTGAAGGAGGTGGCTGCCGGTGAGGGGATCTCCTACGGGTTGCGTCACCGGTTCACGCGACCGTCGGTGGTGGCCACCGTGCCGATCGGCTACGCCGACGGGGTCCCGTGGAGGCTCGCCCCCGCGGGCGGCGAGGTGTTGATCGGTGGGCGCCGGCGACGCATCGCCGGCAGCGTGACCATGGACCAGATCACCGTCGACTGCGGCGACGACGCCGGTGTGGCCGTCAACGACGAGGTCGTGCTCCTCGGCCGCCAGGGGAGCGATTCGGGCGAGCCCGCGGGGTCGATAGAGGCGTGGGAGTGGGCCGAGCGGGTGGGTACCATCGCCTACGAGATCCTCTGCGGCATCGGCCCGCGTGTGCCGCGGACCTATGTCTCGCCCTGACGACGGAGCGGCCATCCCGATAGCCGGCAGTACCATTGGAGGATGCCATCGCTGGCCGAGGTGGAGCGGCAGGCTTCGGTGTGCACACGGTGTTCACTGGCCACCGGGCGCACCAACGTGGTGTTCGGGGTGGGCGACCCCAACGCCGACCTGATGTTCGTGGGTGAGGGCCCCGGTGCCCAGGAGGACCTGCAGGGCGAGCCGTTCGTCGGACGTTCGGGTCAGCTTCTCGATCGCCTCGTGCACGAGGAGCTGGGTCTTCGTCGCGACCGCTTCTACATCGCCAACGCGGTGAAGTGCCGTCCTCCCGGCAACCGCGATCCGCGGCCGGTGGAGATCGAGACGTGTCGACCGTGGCTCGAGTCCCAGATCGAGCTGGTCGACCCCCGGGTGGTGGTCACCCTCGGCAACTTCGCCACCAAGCTGCTCCTCGACACCACCGACGGCATCACGCGCATGCGGGGCCGCGGCTACCCGTTCCGCCGGCGCATGATCGTGCCCACCTTCCATCCGGCCGCCGCCCTGCGCTCCGGTGGGGCCACGGTCGCCCGCATGCGGGCCGACCTGGTGCGGGCCAAGGAGCTCCTCGACCGACCGCCTCGGCCGCTCGTGCCGGAGGCCGACGCCCCGTGATCGTCTGTCTGACCAAGTCGGTCGACGACACCCGGGCTCTCGCCGCCCGCGTGGCCACCCTGGCCCAGGCCGGCGACCTGATCGTGCTGGCCGGCGACCTCGGGGCGGGCAAGACCGCCTTCACCCAGGGCCTGGCGCAGGGACTCGGGGTGGAGGACGCCGTCACCAGTCCCGCGTTCGTGCTGGTGCGCTCCTACGCCGGACGCCTGCCGCTCACCCACCTCGACGTGTACCGCCTCGACCACATCCAGGAAGTGGTCGACCTGGGCATCGCCGAGATCGTCGACTCCGGAGGCGTCACCGTGGTGGAGTGGGGCGACGTGGTCACCCCCGCCCTGCCCGCCGATTTCCTGGAGGTGCGCCTCGAGGAGGGAGACGCCGACGACGACCGGCAGGTGGTCCTCGACGCCGTGGGCCCGGCCTGGGCCCCGCGAATGGCCGCCCTGGCCACGCTGCTCGACCCGTGGGCCGTCGACGCGTGAGAGGCCACCGCCCGTGCTGATTCTGGGCATCGAGACGGCCACCATGCAGGTCGGGTGCGCCATCGGCGGCCAGGAGGGGATGCTGGCCAGCTTCCACGGCGCCCGCGGGCGTCGGCACGTCGAGAGCCTGGTGCCCTCCATCGAGTTCGTGTGCCGCCACGCCGGCGTCGATCTCGACGAGATCGGCGCGGTGGCGGTCGACGTCGGACCGGGCCTGTTCAGCGGTCTGCGGGTAGGTGTGGCCGCAGCCAAGGCGTTCGCCCAGGCCCTGCGGGTGCCGGTGGTGGGAGTGACGAGCCTCGACCTCCTGGCCTTCCCGGTCCGCCACAGCAGCCGCCTCATCGTCGCCACCATCGACGCTCGCCGCGGCGAGCTCTTCTATGCGTTCTACCGCCAGGTTCCCGGGGGGGCCCAGCGGCTGTCCGGCTACAACCTGGGCACGCCCGCCGAGCTGGCGTCGGAGCTGGTGGCCACGGGCGAGGACTGCCTGTTCGTGGGCGACGGTGCCCTGCGCTACCCCGAGCTGTTCACCGAGGCGGCACACAGCGAATCGGGTGGTCCGGCGGTGGCCCACCCCTCGGCCGCCGCCCTGGTCGAGTTGGCCCACCCCCTGGCCATCCGGGAGGAGTTCGTCCAGCCCTGGGAGCTCGAGCCCATGTACCTGCGCAGGTCCGACGCCGAGATCAACTGGGAACGGCGGACCCCACCCGACTGGGCGGTGGCCAACTGATGGCCCAGGCCGAGCGCGACCGGGTGCGCGACGACGACCTGGTGGTGCACCTGGTGCCGATGCGCCGGCGCCATCTGCGGTCGGTGCTGCGGATCGAGGCCCAGGTCTACCCCCGCCCCTGGTCGCTGGGGCTGTTCGTGAGCGAGCTGGCCCTGCGCAGCAGCCGGGCCTACTGGGTGGCACGCGTCGACGGCAACGTGGTCGGCTACTGCGGGCTGATGGTCAGCGTCGACGACGGTCATGTCACCACCATGGCCGTCGATCCCGCCTGGCACCGGCGCACCATCGGCTCACGCCTGCTGCTCATCCTGGCCCGGGAGGCCATCGCCCGGGGGGCGACCGGCCTCACCCTCGAGGTCCGTATCGGCAACCACGGCGCCCAGGAGCTGTACCGGCGGTTCGGGTTCCGCCCGGCGGGCGTGCGGAAGAACTACTACGTGGAGACCAACGAGGATGCCCTCGTGATGTGGGCCGACGACATCACCGGGATCGAGTACGCCCGCCGGCTGGACGAGATCGAACGCCGTCTCCCCGGCATCACCTACGTCGAGGAATCCACATGAGCCCGGCCGACGCGAGCGACCGGGTGACGCGGGCCGACGGCGGGCCGTTCTACGTGCTCGGCATCGAGACGTCGTGTGACGAGACGGCGGCCGCGGTGGTGGCCGACGGGGCGACGGTCGTCTCGTCGGTCGTGTCCAGCCAGGTCGACCTGCACGCCCGGTACGGCGGCGTGGTTCCCGAGATCGCCAGCCGGGCCCACGTCCGCCTGCTCACGCCGGCGGTGGCCGAGGCCCTGGTCGAGGCCGGCCTCGAGGGCTCCCGCGTCGATGCTGTGGCCGCCACCGTCGGCCCCGGGCTGGCCAGCGCCCTGCTCGTCGGCGTCAGCGTGGCCAAGAGCCTGGCCCTGGTGTGGGGCGTGCCCTTCGTGGGTGTCAACCACATGGAGGGCCACCTCTACGCCTGCTTCCTCCACGAGCCCGACCTCGAGCTTCCCGCCGTCGCCCTGCTCGTGTCCGGCGGCCACACCATGCTCGTGCTCATGGAGGACCACGGCCGCTACCGCCTGCTCGGCAGCACCGTCGACGACGCCGTCGGCGAGGCCTTCGACAAGGTGGCCCGGTTCCTCGGGCTCGGCTACCCCGGGGGCCCCGCCATCGACCGCATCGCCGTCGTCGGCAATCCCGAGGCGGTGAAGTTCCCCCGGGCCATGGAGCGCGAGGGGTACGACTTCTCCTTCAGCGGGCTCAAGACCTCGGTCACGCGCTACGCCAAGGCCAACCCCGACGCCGAGGTGGCCGACCTCGCCGCCTCGTTCCAGCACGCGGCCGTGGAGGTGCTGGTCACCAAGGCCCGCCGAGCGGTCGCCGACACCGGCGCCCGCTCGCTCTGCATCGGTGGCGGGGTGGCCTCCAACTCGGTGCTGCGGCGCCGGGTGGCCGAGGCGTGCGTCGAGGACGGCGTGGCCGCGGTGATCCCCAGCCCCGAGCTGTGCACCGACAACGGCGCCATGGTCGCCGCCGCGGGGTGGCGGCGCCTGCGGGCGGAAGGGCCCACATCGCTCGAGATCGGCGTCACGCCCTCGTTGGGGCTCGGCGTTTGAGGCCACCGCTGATCGGCTGCTATCGTTAGCACTCTTACACGGAGAGTGCTAACGGAGGCCTACACCGCAATGAACCTCAAGCCCCTCGAAGACCGCATCGTCGTCCGCCCCAGCGAGGCTGAGGAGACCACGGTGAGCGGAATCGTCATCCCCGACACCGCCAAGGAGAAGCCGCAGCAGGGCGAAGTCCTCGCCACCGGCCCCGGCCGTCGATCCGAGCAGACCGGCGAGGTCATCCCCGTCGACGTCAAGGTCGGCGACATCGTCATCTACAGCAAGTACGGCGGCACCGAGATCACCGTCGACGGCGAGGATCTGCTGATCCTCAACGGCCGGGACGTTCTCGCCATCACCGGGAAGTAGCGGATGGCCAAGGAGCTCAGGTTCGACGACGACGCCCGGCAGGCCCTCGAGGCCGGGATCAACACCATGGCCAACTGCGTCAGGGTCACGCTCGGACCCCGAGGCCGCAACGTGGTCATCGAGAAGAAGTTCGGCGTACCCACGATCACCAACGACGGTGTCACCATCGCCAAGGAGATCGAGCTCGAGGACCCCTTCGAGAACATGGGTGCCCAGGCCCTGAAGGAAGTGGCCACCAAGACCAACGACGTGGCCGGTGACGGAACCACCACGGCAACCGTGCTCGCCCAGGCCCTGGTGCACGAGGGCATGCGCAACGTGGCGGCGGGTGCCAACCCCATGGCCCTCAAGCGCGGCATCGACGAGGCGGTGGAAGCCGCCGTCGCTTCCATCAAGAAGCAGGCCAAGGACGTCGACGACAAGGCCGAGATCGCCCACGTGGCGTCCATCTCGGCGGCCGACCGTTCGATCGGCGAGACGATCGCCGACGCCATCGACAAGGTCGGCAAGGACGGTGTCGTCACGGTCGAGGAGTCGAACACCTTCGGCATGGAGCTGGAGTTTGCCGAGGGCATGCAGTTCGAGAAGGGCTACCTGTCGCCCCACCTCGTCACCGATGCCGAGCGCCAGGAAGCGGTCCTCGACGACGCCTACATCCTGCTGTCCAACCAGAAGATCAGCTCCGTCCACGAGTTGCTCCCGGTCCTCGAGAAGGTCATGGAGACCAACAAGCCCCTTCTCATCGTGGCCGAGGACGTCGACGGCGAGGCCCTGGCCACTCTGGTCGTGAACAAGCTCCGGGGCACCTTCACCGCGGTGGCCGTCAAGGCCCCCGGGTTCGGCGAGCGCCGCCGCTCCACCCTGGGCGACATCGCCATCCTCACGGGGGGCGAGGTCGTCTCCCCGGAGCTGGGCCTCAAGCTCGACAACATCACCCTCGACCAGCTCGGGCGGGCCCGCCGGGCCACCGTCACCAAGGACGACACGACCATCATCGACGGGGCGGGCGACCCGAAGGCGGTCAAGGACCAGGTCACCCAGATCCGTGCCCAGATCGACGAGGCCCACTCCGACTGGGACAAGGAGAAGCTGGCCGAGCGGCTGGCCAAGATCTCCGGCGGCGTGGCCCTCATCCGGGTCGGCGCAGCCACCGAGGTCGAGCTCAAGGAGAAGAAGCACCGCATCGAAGACGCGGTGTCGGCCACCAAGGCCGCCATCGAGGAGGGCATCGTTCCCGGGGGCGGAACCGCCCTGGTGCGGGCCCGGAAGGCCCTCGACAAGATCAAGAACGAGGGCGACGAGGCCACGGGCACGGCCATCGTGCGCAAGGCCCTCGAGGCGCCCCTGCGCTGGATCGCCCAGAACGCCGGTCACGAGGGATCGCTGATCATCCGTCAGGCCGAGGCCGAGAAGGGCGCCGTCGGCTTCAACGCCATCACGGGTGGCTTCGAGGACCTCTTCAAAGCCGGCGTCGTCGACCCCGCCAAGGTCACCCGGTCGGCCCTGCAGCACGCGGCATCCGTCGCCGCCATGCTGCTCACCACCAAGACCCTGGTGGCCGACAAGGCATACGAGCCCATCCTGCCGGCGCCCGTGCCGGCCCGCAACGACACCAACATGAGCTTCATGTAGACCCCGCTCTTCACCGAGTGGTGCCACCGCCCCCGCCCCGGCCCGGCGCGGGGGCGGCCCGCCGGCCCCCCCCCCCCCCCCCCCCC
>CAYTTL010000141.1:0-2991 GCA_964440725.1 uncultured Acidimicrobiales bacterium
TCGCGTGGTCACCGGAGGGTCGTTCGGTCGCCAGGCCATGCTTCAGGCCTTGGGCGACGAGCCACAGGTTCACCGGATACGCCGTGGCGAACCCGACGATGACCCCCATCGACATCACGAACCAGAACTGGGGCTGCGTCGGCTCCATGGCCCGCATGTCTCGTCCCATCATCAGAAGAGTCATCACCGGGAACATGCCTGCGGCCATCATGTTCATCGAGAACCATTCGGGGATGAAGGACTGGCGCACGGCCCTGCTGTACGATCCACCCGCCATGCTCTTCATGAACAGCGACTGGAAGATCAGAAGGCCGAAGGCGAAGCCGGCCGCGTACTCGATGGCCAGGTCGAGAGACATCGGTAGGCCCAGGACGGCGACTATGACCGCAGCGGTGATGATGCCGGTCGCGTCGCCGGCGATGCAATGGACGGTCGATCCGATTCCCTGCTTCCACAGGGGCTTGATGAACTCCTCGTGCTCGCCCGGGCGTGGTTCCTTGTCCGCGAGAACGTAGAGAGCCAGGGCGACCGGACCCATGTACAGGGTGATCAGCACCCACCCCCACCTCATCACGGTCATCTCGGGGTTTCGTCGAGCGAAGTTGTCCCAGGCGACGTAGGCGGTGGAGAGACCGGCGAGGATGAGCCATCCCCACGCGAGTTCGTCGTCGATGAGCAATTGGTCGAAGATCACCTTCGCTCCTCGCTCGAGTGCACTGCGCTAGTGGCCTACCCGGGGCGCCGGACCCCGAACCCGCGTCGATCCCGGCCCCCGGCCCGGCGTCGTTGGCCTCTCCGCCGGAGATCGGCGGCTGCCGGTCTGTGGGCGGTCTGGTCCTCGGACGAGCCGACTGCCCGCGCCGCCATTACTGCCGCCGTGACCAGCGAGTTGTGACCTCGTACCTTACGAAATTCATCCACCACGTCGTGGGGACCTCGGCGCTCGCCAACAATCGTCAGTCGCCGCGCCGTCCCGCCCCCCGGCCGGTCGAGCTGCTCCACCACGAGCACCTGTAGCCCGGCCTGAGCGAAGTTGCGGCGGGCGCTCCGGCAATCGAACTCCGAGGCTCGGTGTGTCCGTCCTCTCTTGGTCGGCAGCTTGCTACTGCGACCGGTCCATGTCGGCCAAGAACTTGTCGGCCTCCTCAGGGGTCTTGCCCTCGTCCATCAGGCGCTGGCGCAGGAAGGCTTGCATCTCCTCTTCTGAAGCCTCCCGGTCGCCAAAATGCTCCTGCACGGCGAAGATCACGTCCAAGAACTCGGACTGGAGCCGCTTCATCCTCTCGGGACGGTCGTCAGGGGGTGGCTCGGGTTCGGCTACGGCTCCCGGGCCGCCGTCCGCAGCAACGAGGGTCAGGCCTCTGGCGGCCCAGGCCTGCATGCCGCCGTCGAGGCTCTGGACATCGAAGCCCTCGCTGGCGAGGTCCTTCGCCGCCTCGGCGCTGCGTCCGCCGCTGCGACATACCGTCACCACGGGCTTGCTGCGGTCGAGTTCACCGACCCGGTCCAACACGTCGTCCATGGGAATGTGCACGGCCACGCCGATGTGGCCGGCTTCCCACTCGTTCGGATAGCGAACGTCGACGACCTGGAACGTGCCCATGTCGCGCTTGAGGGTCTCAGGATCGATCGTGTCGGCCACTACTGCCGGCCCCAGGCGCCGGGCGACTCGACCGGCTGGGGATCGTCGTGGTCAGGATGGTGGGAGAGGAACGCGGGCATGAGGTCGAAGAGGTCGGAAACGGCCATCGGGTCGCCGTTGCCCGCCTTGCCCGAGCGGGCTGCGTCAAGGTCAGAATCGAAGACCGTGCCCCGGCGGCTGGCGACGGCCGAGTGCAGATCGGTGGCCACGAAGCGCTCCCTGATGCCGGCGACGACGTCGGGGTCGGGCTCGTGGGTGCCGTCGAAATAGGGCTCCTTGTAGATGTACCTGTCGTCGACGCCGAGGTCTGACAGGCCCAGGGCCATCTCTTCGGTCATCGCCCCGTTGCCGGCCAGGTAGAAGCGCGTGGCGCCCAGGGTGGCCAACAGCGGCGGCACCGACTCGCCCAGGCGACCACACAGGCCGTCCCAGTCGGCGGGAGGCTGCGACAGCGTGACGTGGTAGCTGAAGTTCGAATAGGAGGCGGCGAGAGCGTCGAGCTCGTCGGTCAGGCAGATGTCGTCGACCAGGCGCAGGCCCCACCACAACACGATGGACTGCGAGGAGCCGCCAGCCAGGAGATGGCTGGCCAAGGAGTAAAAGGGGGCAACGCCGGTGCCGGTGGCGAACAGGGCCAGCTCCCGATCGTCGTCGCGGGGGACCATGGAGCGCCCGGTCGGGCCGCGAAAGGCCACTTCGTCGCCGGCCTGCAACGAGACCAGGTGCATGGAGAGCGGTCCCTCGGGAACGGCGCGCACGAGCAGATCGAACACGGGCTCGTCGCCAGGCGCGGTGAGGATGCAGTACGGGCTGCGCCGATAGCCCAAGCCGCCGAAGTGGGCCTCGATGCCCACGAACTGGCCAGGCTCGAAGTGGAACGGCTCGCCATCGACGACTCGGAAGCCGATTCGCACGGTGCCGGTCGCAGTGAGCGGCGTCACCGCGGTGACCTGTGCTCTCCGGCGGTACCGGCTGGCGTTGAACCAGCGGCCCTCGGCAGCCCCCATCGCCGCAATGGCGGCGTGCTCGGTCTGGTGCGATCGCCCCCGGGGTGCGTGTCCCTGGAAGTTCCCCGACCGCAGCCGTTGGTCGTCCCTGCGTGTCTTCATGGTCGTCCGCGGTGATCTCATGCTGCTCTCCTCTCAGAGTGGTCGGGCGGGGCCCGAGGTCGGCTACTCGCTGTGACGAAGTGCCTGGCGTCGGGACAGCTCGTCGTTCATCACCGAACGCAACAGGTCGATGGCCTCCACGACCCGGGGGTCCCGCAGGCTGTAGAAGACCCGGTTCCCCTCCCGGTGGGTGTCGACGAGGCCCCGGTCCCGAAGCACGGTGAGGTGCTGGGAGATGTT
>CAYTTL010000141.1:3091-7648 GCA_964440725.1 uncultured Acidimicrobiales bacterium
GGGTGCCGCCGTGGCCAGAGGTCACCGCTGCCGGTGCCGTCATCGGGGTGCTGTTCGGGCTCTTCGGCGTCGGGGGCTCCAGCTTCGCCACCCCCGTGCTGGGCCTGCTCGGTGTGCCTGGGGTGATCGCGGTGGCCGCCCCGCTTCCGGCGACGATCCCTGCCGCCGTCCTGGGCGCCCTGGGCTACGCCCGTCGCCACCAGGTGGACGTCAACATCGCCCGCTGGTCGATCATGGGCGGCGTCCCCGCCACCATCGTCGGCGCCTTCCTGTCCTCCTCGGTGGGCGGCAAGGCCCTGCTCATCGCCTCGGGGGTCGTGCTGGCCCTGGTCGGCATCCGCATCCTGGCGCCGCTGAGCTCGGCGACCCGCCTGGCCGGGCGGGCCAGGCGGCGGGCAATCGTGGTCGTCCCCAACGCCGCAGCCATCGGCTTCTTCACCGGGCTGTTGGCCAACGGCGGGGGGTTCCTGCTGGTCCCGCTGTTCGTCCTCGTCCTCGGCCTCACCATGCCCGAGTCGGCCGGCACCAGCCTCGTGGTCATCGCCGTGCTGTCCATCCCCACCCTGGCGACGCACTGGGCCCTGGGCCACGTCGACTGGCCGTTGGCCAGCGCCTTCGCCGCCGGCGCCATCCCCGGGGCCATCGCCGGGTCCCAACTGGTGACGCGACTGCACGCCGACCGGCTCCGAAAGGGCTTCGGCGTCCTGCTCATCGCCTTCGCCGTCTACTTCACCGCCCGCCAGATCCTTACCTGACAGGAGACCTCCGCCATGTTCTTCAAGCAGTTTTACCTCGAGGGCCTCGGCCACGCCTCCTATCTGGTCGGGTCCGAGGACACGGGGGAAGCACTGGTCCTCGATCCCCAACGCGACGTGGATGAGTATTTCGCCGTCGCCCGGGCCCAGGGCATGCGCATCGGCTACGGGATCGACACCCACGGCCACAACGACTACCTATCCGGCCTGGCCGAGTTGGCCGCCCGACAGCCCCTAACCGTGCTGGGGTCGGCCGCCGCCGACCTCGGCTACGACCACCGACCGGTGCGCCACGGCGAGCGGATCGAGATGGGCGAGGTCGTCTTCGAGGTGCTCCACACGCCGGGCCACACTCCCGAGCATGTGAGCCTGCTCGTGCGTGATCGCTCTGCCGGCGACGACCCCGCCCTGCTGCTCTCGGGTGGGGCGCTGTTGGTCGGCGACCTGGCCCGGCCGGACCTTTTGGGCTCTCGGGAGGACGCCCAACGCTCGGCCAAGGACTTCTGTCGCACCATCCAGGACACGATCCTGGCCCTGCCCGACCACGTCGAGGTGTTCCCCACCCATGTGTCGGGCAGCCTGTGTGGAGGCAACATCGGCTCGCGCCTGTCGACCACCGTGGGCTACGAGCGTCGGACCAACGCCGTGCTGTCCAAGGTCGACTCCGCCGACGGCTTCGTGTCGGAGTGCATCCGCCTCGACAACCTGCCCGCGGTACCGCCGTACTGGAAGCGCATGCGGGGCCAGAACCTGACGGGTGTGGGCCTCCTCGGTGTGCTCGGCGAGCCGCCGGCGCTGGCTCCGGATGCCTTCGCCGACGCCCAGGCCGACGGCGCCGTCGTTGTCGACGCCCGCAGTGCCGAGGCGTTCGGGGCCGCCCACATCCCGGGCGCCCTCAATGTCGGGCTCAGCTCGTCGTTCGCCACGTGGGCCGGCACGGTGCTGGCCGAGGGCGCCCGGGTCCTGTTGGTCCTCGACCGCCCCGGCGACCTGTGGGACGCGACCTGGCAGCTGCTGCGGATCGGCTACGAGCCGCCGGTCGGCTGGTTGGCCGGCGGGATGATGGCCTGGCGCACCGCCGCCCGGCCCCTGGAAGCCATTCCCCAGGTCACGGTGCACGAGCTGCGCTCCCGACTCGACGCCGGCGAGGTGACGGTCCTCGACGTGCGCCAGCCGGCGGAGCGGGCGGCGGAGCACATTCCCGGGGCGGCCTTCGTGACCGGAGCGGATCTGCCGTCGCGCCTCGACCATGTCCCCGACGCCGCAGTGGTGGCCACGGTGTGCGGCTCGGGGTACCGCTCCAGCGTCGCCTCCAGCCTGCTGGCCGCCCACGGCCGTGCGGTCGTCAACGTGCTGGGAGGCATGGCCGCCTGGAACAACGCCCACTACCCAACCGAGAACTGAGAGAGACGACATGGACTACGCGACGACCATCATCTTGGATCTGCGCTACGACCAGGCCGTGCCCCGAGTGAAGGAGGCGTTCAAGGCCCAGGGCTTCGGCACACTCACCGAGGTCGACGTTCAGGCCACCCTCAAGAACAAGCTCGACGTCGACATCGAGCCGTACGTCATTCTCGGCGCCTGCAATCCCCAGTTGGCCCACCGAGCCCTCCTGGTCACTCGCGACGTGGGCGTGCTCCTGCCCTGCAATGTGGTGGTGCGCGAGCGCGCAGCAGGTGGCGTCGTCGTGCAGGCTCTCGACGCCGGCATCATCGCCGCCGTTTCCGACGTAGCGGATCTGGCGACCATCGCCACCGAGGCGAGCCGGCGCATCCAGGCCGCCCTCGACGATCTCGAAGCCGGCTGACCCGAGCGCCCCCGCGCCCCGTGTCCGGGCCAAGCCCATCGTCGAATTTTCGCCTCCACCCCTTTCGGCGTAGCGGCGATCTCTCTCCACCGCGCTGTTTGCCCTCGGGCGTGGCGGTGATCTCGGCCAACCGGGAGGCACCACATCGAGGCCGGGTGCTTCGGGAGCCTGGTAGCGCTCGTCGTCGAGGTCGGCTTCGTGGACGATCTCGCCGATGCGCCATGCAGGCAGTCCACCCGAACCCGGCGCCGCCTACGACGCTCGCCCAGGATCCGAGAGGACCTCACCTGGACGGACCGCAAGGCTTCGTCAGTCGTGACCGTCGTGACCGTCGTGCCCGCCGCCACCGCCCCCGGAGCCGGTCACTTCGACGGTGAATGCCGCCGTTCGCACGAGGCCGCCATGCTGGAACTGGAAGAACAGGCGGTAGGCCCCTGCTGCCGGGAAGACGATGTGGAACATCACCTGCCCCGGTCCCACCGGCATGTCCATGGCGTGCACGTGTAGGTACGACAGGTCGGCCGCGGCGATCGCGACCAGGTGACCGAGGGCACCGAGATAGGACTCGAGGTCGGTCACGGGCTGGCCGCTGTGGCGTACCGTCATGGTGAGCATGGCCATCCCACCTGCGGCCGGCATGCCGTCCAGGGCGACCTCGTATCCCTCGACGGTCTGGGTCGGGCTCGGCGGCGGAAGCGGGCGAGCGACGGCGAAGTCCGCGCCCAACGCCAACACCGGACCATCGACCGGCTGGCAGTCGGCGTACGCCCGGTAGGGCCCGACCGGTAGCGGATCGAGGGTCAGCTGCCAGGTCCCGTCGGACCCGAGACTGGGATGGACGTGGCTGAACAGATTCAGGTCCCGACTCACCAGGATCAGGTGGAGGGGTCGCTCGTGGCGGATCTCGAACTGCGTCACGGCCTGGCCGTCGGGGCCGAGAACGCGGAACTGGAAGTCGGCGTCGATGTCCGCCGGAAGTGACGGTGTGAGCAGAGCCAGCGTGAAGCCGTCGGACAACGCTCTTCCTCCTGGTTGGCGAGCGGTTGGTCATTGTCGCGTGTCGGGCGCCCGCGCCGGGCCGACCCTCTACGGGCGCTCGAACACGTACATCGGTGAGGTCTGACTGTGGAGTGAGATCCAACGGAGCGTGCCCGCGTCCGGCTTGTCCCACAGGGAGAGATGGTGGTCGGGCCACTCGGGCTCGACCTTGTCAAAGTCAGCGAGCTCAACGAAGAGGAAGCCGCCGTCGAACGACATCCGGAGGGCGATGCGTCGGGTCGATCAGCGACACGTTCTCGGCCAAGCCGAGGACCCGGGTCTGCCACACCTCGGCCTCGGCGCCGAGACGGTAGATGAACGCCCGCGTGGGGATCCCACCAGTGAGCTGTGCCTCAAGAGCGGCAAGGCGATCGCGTCCTACCCGGCGAGCTACATCCGTAGACCAGCAGCCCCACCACGTCGACCCCATCGCCTCGGCGATCGCTCAGTGCTGATCGCATGTGTCGCGGCCGACTGTCGGGCTCCACTTGAGCACCAGCTCCATCGACCTGATCGCCCGTCCGCAACCGCATGGCCCGCATCCCCGCTTCGGACCGCTTCAAGCACGGCAGGCAGGTCTCGGGCGCCAGCCCGTGGATGCACTCCTCCTCCTGCACGGCCGTCACCGTAGCCAGACCGCTCGCACGGCCGCCGGCCGCCGTTGACACCGGACAACGCCGAGGAACCACCCCCCGTCCCGAAAAATGGCCCGAAGTACGCCATTCAGGCATTGCGACCCAAAATGGCCCGTGCTAGGTTCCGCCCCCGGTGGATCAAGGAGCGATCCGGCTTCGAGTTAGGACTGCGGAGCCAGTATATGTGAAATGCCATTAGTGGCGGCGGGTAGCTCCGACAACGATTGAACCCAAACATTCGCCCCCTCGTTGTCGGGGTAGTTCGTGTGGGGGCCTCATTGAGAGGAACAGGCTTGAAAACAGACCGCGGTACAACGAG
>CAYTTL010000142.1:0-7611 GCA_964440725.1 uncultured Acidimicrobiales bacterium
CGCAGGTTCGGCCCGGCCGACAGCCGCTGAGGGAGCCGGGCCTTCCGAAGCACCGTGACCGCACTCGACGATCGCTCCAAGCGACACTGCAGATCTACGGGCGGCGGGCCTGGAGGTCGGGATGCTCCTCACTGAGTCGGTGTTGCGCCTCAGAGACGGCTTGACTCGGCTCCCAACATTCACCCTGCGTCCATCCCGGAGACCGCTACGAGGGGAAGGGCATTCGCCAGGAGGCGACCGCCTCCCCCACCTCGGAGCAGAGCTGACTTCTGCGAGGCGGGCGAAAGAGAGGGAGATCCCATGCGGAGACTGCTCGCCACTCTCGGGGTGGCTGGATTGATGATCGTCGGTACCGGCGCGCCCGCGTTGGCCGCCGAAGCCGACACGAACGCCGAGGCGGGAACGCTCTGCGCGGCGAACAACGGGGCGTTCATCGACCTCGACGGACTCGCCTACGTGTGCCTCCTGCCCACGGCGGCCACCGAACCGGAGGTCGACCAGGCAGACGTGCTGTGCGGGGAGCATGATGGCGTCCTCTTCGTCGCCGTGGGCAACGTCGCCTGGGCGTGTGTGCTGCCCGGTGGCGACAGCGTGCTGAACGGCCTCCTCGGAAACGGCGGCTTCGGTGATGGCCTGTTGGCGGCCCTCGATGGCCTCGGCCTCTCCCCTGGCCTGAATGCCGGCAGCCCCGGCGGTGGTCTGTTGACCGGACCGGATGGCCTGAGGCTGCTTCCGGTGAGACTCTCCTAGAGCAGATCGGCCTCCATCGGGGACATCAGGCCGCCCTCGCCGCCGCGCCCCCGCCGGGCGCGGTGGTGAGGGCCGGCCCAGTCCCGAAACTGCCGGCTGCAGTGCCTCACGGGACCCGTCGCTGTCCACGACAACCAGGGCCGAGCCGACGCTGGCCTCACCATGTCGAGGACGGGCGCGGCTATCGCAGGACGAGCGGTGACCGTCATCACGGCCCGCACCTCCTGCATGACCTGGAGAGCCTGACTATCCCGTACCGGCCGGGAACACCTCGCAGGCGACGAAGGCATTGGTGCCTGTCCCCCCGTTGCAGGTGTCGCCGGCGGTGCCACCGTCGAAGACGTCGTTGCCGTTGCCACCGAACAGGCTGTCGGCGTCGTCGTCACCCCGCACATCGTCGTCGCCCAGCCCACCGATGACCCGGTCCCTGCCGGTGCCACCCTCGAGCATGTCGTTGCCCGCCCCGCCGTCGATGACGTCGTCGCCGGCACCGCCGCAGATGACGTCGTTGCCACCGAGGCCGTAGAGGCTGTCGTTGCCACCGAGGCCGACGATGACGTCGGGGCCGACGGTACCGAACAGCTTGTCGACACCTTCCGTGCCGACGATGGTGGCGGCCTGACCGCCGCAGATCGGACGGGCGGCCCCGAGCGAGAAGGTCGCCACCTGCGGGTCGTGATCGCTCACCCCTCTCGCCCCGTCGGCGTCGTGGTCTGCAGGCCAGTCGGCGTTGACGTGGGCGGCCCGCATGTCCCCCACCTCGGCCCTGAGCACTTCGCTCACGAAGAGGTGGTCGAGGGTCTGAGCCTGACCCTCGAACACGTAGGAGTAGGCGCTCGACGGCACCTCGGCCACGAGCAGGTCGTAGAGATTGAACAGCCCGGCGTCGTAGAGCGGCGCCAGCTGGTCGCTCGGGAAGCGCGTGTCGCCGGGGCGGAACGGGTCGTCGGGGCGGGGGAACACGTTGAGGTCGCCTCCCACCAGCGCCCGTTGCTCGCCAGCGGCCTCCAAGGTCCTGGCGATGGCGGCGTTGTAGGCCGCCTGCTCCCGGCGCTGGCCCACCCTCCTGTCGGGACCGCTGGAGAAGTGGTTGCTCACCGCCCACACGTCGATGAACGTGCTGGTACCGAGGGGGCCCCGCCAGATGCGGAACCGGCCAACCTGAGGGGCCCGGGTGAACACGTTCGACCCGTCGGTGCCGGTGGAGCGGTCGACGTCGGCGGGCAACACGGCGTTGAGGGCCTTGGGGTTGGAGACGTCGGTGTTGAAGTCGAGCGGGGCACCCCGGTAGTCGAGGCCCGGGTCGGTCCCGAGCACGGGATCGGCGGCGGTGGCGGGCAGCAGCTCGACTCGGTCGCTGCGGTACAAGAAGCCCGAGACGATGCCGCGATCGTCGGCACCGTCGCGGTCGAGGACGGCGTCGTAGGCGGGGCCGGCGGCGGCGGCGATGGCCAGGGCCAGCTCCTGAAGGGTGTCGGGCTTCCCGTCGCCATCCCCGGTAGCGCCGCAGGCGAGGACCGCCCCGGCCACCGAGCAGATGTCCTGGTCCTCGGCCTCCTGCACGAGCAGCAGGTCAGGGGCATGCAGGTCGCCCACCACCTGGGCGGCGAGGCCGCCGAGGTGGGCGCGGTAGTCGGCATCTGAGGACGGCACGTAGTCGAACGGCGGCGAGACGCCCGGGCAGCCGGCGTTACCGGCGAAATCACAGCCGTCGGTGGGGTCGTCGCGGAAGTCGTACAGGTTCTCCACGTTGAACGTCGACGCCGACCACTCCAGCTCCCGGGTGGGGGCCTGGGGTGGAGCGTTGGCGGCGGGGTCGGCTCCCGGTGCCAGCACCAGTTGCTCGGTGACCTGCACCTGGTACTTGCCGAACGAGAAGTAGACGCCACCGGTCGGGGCATTGGTCACGGTGTCGAACGTGCGAGCAGGGGCGAGGATGGCGCTCGGGTCGTCGGTGATGCCCTTGAGGCCCAGGCTGCCGAGCACGATGCGGTAGCCGTTGGCGTCGTCGAACAGCTCGGGGCGGTTGTCGAGCGGGTGGGGGTCGCGGAACACGCGCCGAGCGTAGGGGTCCGCACGCCGGGCCACCGGGTGGTCGCCTCTGATGGCCCACACCTCGGCGTCGCCGCTGCTGCCGAACACGTCGCGGCCGCTGACGGCCAGGCTGCCGGCCGGGAGACGGGCCCGCATGCCCTCGCGCCGCTCCCAGTAGCGCTCGGCGGCGTCGAGGTCGTCGGGCGGCGCCATCTCGAACGCGGGCACCTCGACATCGAGGTCGACGCCGGTGCGCAGCCGCTCCACCAGGCCGGCGCTCGACAGCTGGGTGAAGTTGAAGAACTCGCTCACCCTTCCCGAGATCACCACCTCGTCTGCCACCTGGGGCACGTAGCCGCCGATGAGGGAGGTGAAGCGGCTCATGAACACGAAGATCCCGTCGGAGGTGAGCACATCGCCGTCGGCGGTGGCGGCGGTGTTCTGGAGGAAGAAGCCCCGTTGGCCCCCGCCGGTGAGGGTCAGCGAGTGGACCACGCCTCGGACCACGACCGTCTGGCCGGCGTAAGGCGAGGCGTCGGTCGCACCATCCTCGGCGTCGGTGGTCTGGCCCTGCACCGTCCCGATGGGAAGGACGGTTGGGGGTGGGGGCGGGGGGGGCGTGCCGGTGCCGGCGCCGGGGTGACCGAGGCCGTCGAAGGTGTCCGTCGGGAAGCCGTCCCACTCCCCTGCCGGGTCGAAGGGGTCGCCGGTGGCCGTGTCGGGACCGGCGCCCGCCTTGCGGCGCAGGGTGTTGTCAGCCGTGCTGGTGAGGCCGGTGCCCCACTCGGTTCCGGGGTCGAAGACCACCTGGCCGACGGAGTCGAGGACGGTGGAACCGCGCACCAGGACCACGGCGTCGTCGCCGTTGAACCAGCCGGCGCCGTTGGTCTGGTCGGCCTGGGCGAGGATGGTCGGATTGGCGGACGACTGCGCCAGCACGAACACGTCGCCGGGAGCGATGGTCCCGGTGAGGGTGATGGTGAGGCCAACGGTGGCGCTGCCGTTGAAGTACATCCGGACGGCGTAGCCGTCGGCACCGAGGTCGATCGGGATGGCGGTGGGGTTGGCGACCTCCAGTGCCTTGTTGTTGGAGGTGCCCTCCACGTACTCGGAGAAGAACGGCTCAGTGGGCACTGCTCCCACCGGGGGGGTCAGGGCAAGGAAGGGTAGGAGGAGCGCCGCGGCGACGACCGTGACCAGGCGGCGCAGAGGCGGCATCGCCACTCCACTTCGGGACGGTCGCGCGACGTCATCGTGGAGCATGGAGTTCCTCCTAATCCTTGGCGGCGCCGGAAGCTCCGCGACGCACCGAAACGTACGCAGGCGGGGTTTCGGTTCTCCGACCGGCGGGTGAATCTGGGCCCAACACCGAATGGCATTCAGAGCTGCCCGGCCGTTGCCCCCCGCAGTAGCCACCACACCAGACCCGGGACGCGGAAGGGGCCCCGCTCCCGGGTGCGGCGAACACCGGGAGCGGGGCCCCTTCCTCCCCAGGGGGGCATCTGGCGGCCCCTCAGTGAACTGGGGAGGCAAGTCCGAGCGGGACGGGGGTCGCCGCGACTACCCCGTCCCTGCTGGGAGCACCTCACAGGCGACGAAGGTGTTGGTGCCCGTACCACCGTTGCAATTGTCGGGGGCGGGGCCACCGTTGAGCGCGTCGTTGCCGGCGTTGCCGAAGAGGCTGTCGGCGTCGTCGCCGCCTCGCACGTCGTCGTTGCCGAGTCCACCGATGACCCGATCCTTGCCGGCGCCGCCGTCGAGCGTGTCCTCGCCGGCCCCCCCGTCGATGACGTCATCGCCGGTATCGCCGCAGATGACGTCGTCGCCGCCGAGGCCGTAGAGGCTGTCATTGCCACCCAGGCCCACGATGACGTCGGGTCCGGCGGTGCCGAACAGCTTGTCGACGCCCTCCGTGCCCACAATGGTGGCCACCCGACCGCCGCAGTCGGGGTTGAGCAGTGGGAACGGCGTCCGGCCGGCGTAGCGAACCGGGCGCATGATCAGGAGCTGACCGTCCTCGACAACGTTCGGTACGGGCGCTGTGGTGGGCGGATGAGCCTGCACGTCGAAGATCCAGCCGTCGGGGTCCCCAAGGGTGGAGGCGTCGATGATGCCGCTCGACTCCCACACCCCGGGACCGACCGGGATGTTGTCCCGTCCCGGCGGGTTGAGCTGGACCACCCGGCTGGCGGCGAAGTTGCTGAGCAGGTCGAAGCGCCAGATGCTGCCGTCGCGACCTTTGGACGCCATGACCGGCCGGCTGGCCGAGGTGCCGTCCTCCTGGATCATGAGGTAGCGGGAGCTGGTGTCGATGTTGTCGGGGCTGAGGGCGGTGTCACCACCGGCGGTGATGACCTGGTCGGCGCTGTAGATCACCTCGAGGGTGGCCTGATCGATCGGGTTGGTGGCGTTGAGCGAGACCCGGTACAGACGGCCGAGCTTGTTGTGGGTGCTGGAGGCGTCACCGGTGGTGACGAAGAAGAACTCGTTGGCCACCGTCTTGTTGAAGGCGCCGTCCTCGATGCGCACGAAGCCCAGGGCACCGACGGCGTCGGAGGCGGCTTCGAGCTGGGCCTGAGTGAGGTTCTCGGCGTTGGGGATCTCCACCCAGCGGCCGTTGGTCGATCCGGCGGTGAAGGTCTCTTCGGTGGTGTGGGTGGAGTTGGTGGACACGAACACGTAGAGCCGCCCGTTGTCGAGCCCGTTGCGGGTCAGCACCGACGCGGCCGACGGGTCCTTGTGCCCGACGTACATGTACAGCTGGGAGTCGGGTGCGGACGGACCGTCCTCCAGGGAGAACATCACCGTGCGTGCGCCGGTTCCCGGGGCCACGACGGTGTTCTCCTTGGCGAAGTGGCCGAGCTTGGGCAGGGTATGGGCCTCGTTGTCGAAGATGGCCACCGTCGACCCGCCCCGGGGGTCGAAGGTCCCCCCGGCGTCGGCCTCCTCGTTGGTCAGGTAGATCTGGCGGTCGAAGCCCACCTCGGGGCCGGCCATGCTCCCCGAGCAGAACCGGCCGAACGCGGGCGTGGTGTTGCCCACCTCGGGCGCCGGCATGGGCGGGCCGTTCTCGGCATGCACGGTGTCATAGGCGCGCTCACCGGACACGACCCCGCGGCGACCGAGCTCGTAGCGCGACACAAACGCCCCCCGGTTCAAGGGGCCCCCGACGATGGGCTCGGACAAGGTGGAGGCGGTGAGCTCGTGGTTCATGAACAGGGCACCCACGCCGCCCTCCTGGTAGGCGCCCAGGCCGTCGGGGATCCCCACCATCTGGTAGGACCGCCCGGTGTTGCCCGACTCGGGCACGGTGTCGCCCACGCTGAGCAGCGGCACGGTCTCATACCCTGCCCCCGAAACCCCCACCGCGTAGGGCTTGACCAAGGTGGCCCCGCCCGCCGGGCCGGCCACCGTCACCGTGGCCACCGCCGTCATCGCCGTGAACACCCCCACCGCTGTCCTTGACCTGAATCGCATTCGCATGTCTTCTCCCTGTTCCGAACGGTTGGCCGGACATTGACAGCGCCGAGTGGCGCGCGAGTGACGATCAGACGACCCTGCAGTGAATGGGCGTGGACTATTCCGAACCTGGTGATCCCCACCGGCCATGGCCGGGGTCGACCGGGTCACTCACCATCCGGGTCGCCGCCCGTCGTCGGTAGAGGACCACCACGGCACCCACGCTGATCAGGACGACGATCGTCATCGACCACTTCGACCCGGCGCGGGGCCCGGGGGCCCGAGCGCCGGCGGTTCGGATTGTCGGATCGACGTCACCGGGGTGAGCCGGGGGGGCCATCACGGCTGACGAAGTGTCGGTCGCGTCGCCGGGCATCCCGAAGAGCGTCGAGCGCAGCTGCAGCCGGGCCGCGAAGTCCGTTCCCTTCACGATCACTGTCCCACCGTCTCCCTCGAGTGTGACGTCGAGGGCCCGCCCCGATGGTCCCGCTCGGCTGACGGTGGCACGCGAGAGTCGCCCCGGATAGCGAAGCCGCCGACCGGCGTCATCGAGGGTGAGGCGAAGGGCCCACGGGTCGGCATCAGCCGTCTGGTACGGCACCGAACGCAGGTACGGCAGGTCCGACGCGCCGGGACCGAAGCCCTCCTCGGGCGTGGCCGAGATCCCCCCGGCATTGGCAGAGTAGAAAGTGGATGCCAACACCGTCCCGGCGTGGCGCACGCGGGACCTCGATGCGCGCACGGCCTCGTCCATGGCCGGGTACTCCACGTCGGCGCCGAGGTAGACCTGGCAGCGGTCATCGGCACAGATCTCGCCGCCGTCAGCCATGGCACGCAGGGCATAGGTCCGGGCGGCGACGGCCTGGGCCTGGAGGGCGGCGGGAGGCCACGAGGGGTCACGCACCTCCCCCATACCCCGCAGGTAGTCCTCCACATCCAGCTCGTTGACGATGCGGAGCCCGGCACCGGTCCCGCCGATCTCGACGTTGCCTCGGAAGCGTCGATTGCGCTCCGGCAGGAGGGTCGTCTCCCCCACTGTCGGCACGGCGACGACCGGTCCGGTGAGGACGAGGCCCTGGTCACCGGGCACCGGAGCCGGGGCGGCCGGCGCCGCCGGGGGGGACGGCGTCGCCGGCCGCGTGGGCTCGGTGGGAGGTCTGGTGGGTAGCGGTGCGGTCGTCGGCGTGCGGGTGGTCGGTGGGGCCGTGCTCGTGGTGGTGGGGTCCGACAGCGAGGACCCTGCTGGTTGCGCGGCTTCGAACGAAGCCGCCACCACCCATGGGCCGCCGGTCGGGCGGGCACTCGCCGGCCGGACCCGTGGCTGCGAAGCGGGGCTCACGGCGGTCCGGTCTCCGTCAAACGACACCG
>CAYTTL010000143.1:0-4490 GCA_964440725.1 uncultured Acidimicrobiales bacterium
GGTAGATGTCGCCTGAGATCGAGCTCCCGAACCCGGCGCCGATCACGTCGATCGAGGCGGGGCTGGGGAGGTTGTCGCCGTCGTTGGGCGTCACGTCCAGGGTGACGTTGGGGTTGCCACCCGGCGGGTGCTCGGGGGCGGCACCGGCCGTACCGACGATTCCCACCGTGAAGGCCATGAAGACCACCACGGCGACGCGCCGGTGAAAACCGGGACTGCGCTGGTTTCGTGCTCCAGTTCCCCCAACCATGGCGGCAGAGTACCTGCCCGAATGGCCCGAGGCAATGCCCGACCCCTTGGCGGTCCCGCCCTACCATCGGCGTCCGTGGCTGTCCGGGCGCACGAACGCATCGACGACGAGGAACCGCCGAACCTCCAGGCGCTGCTCGAGGTGCCCGACCCCGGCGACGGGGGCGACGGCCCTCCTCCCATCACCGACCCTGTCCGGTTCCTCCGCCACCTGGAGGCCAGCGGCCGGTTCCACCGTGACACCGGGTTCGGGCGTGTCTACCACCCGGGCAGCGTCTCGCTCCGGGAGAACCAGCCGAGCGACGCCCTCCACATCGTGGTTCACGACAACCGGGTCGCCGCCCACGTCGACCTGGTCTCACCGCTCGGCATCCGGCCCCAGCGCCCGTCGCGGTACTCGGTTCGGCGGGCCGCCGCCCACAACCTGGCGGGCATGGCCCACGACCTGGTCAGCGTGCTTCGCGGCCGACAAGGCGACCACCGCTGTCAGCTCGACTGCGAGTGGCTGTCGGAGCCGGGCGGGGCGGCGCTCGACCCCGACGACTTCCTCGACCCGACGGCGTCGGCGTGGAGCCTGCAACTCGAGGCGGGCGTCCACGGTCGACTCGACGAGGAACGCATGCGAAAGGCGCTGACAGAAACGCTCGGGATCGGTCCGGGGGACCTCGACCCCCTTCAGATCGTGGACTGTCCCGACGACGGCGCCCTCGACCGGGCCCGCAACGGGTTGCAGGCCGCGCCGATGGCGGTGGACGAGTGGCCGCCGCTGCGGGCGCGGTTGGTGCATCACCCGGGCGGCGACATCCTGATGCTCAACATCAACCATGCCGCCGCCGACGGGTTCAGCGCCCTGCGCATCCTGAGGTCGGTGGCCGCCTGCTATGCCGGGGAGGCCGATCGCCGGCCGCCCCTGGATTTCCCCACTGTCCGTGACCTGCCCGTGCGCCCGGCCTCGGCCCCGGTGTCGACGCTGAAGGGCCGCTACCGCTACGTGGTGGAACGACTGCGCGACCAGCTGGCCCGGCCGGCGCGCCTGGCCCCCGATCAGCCCGGCGAAGCGCCCGGCTACGGCTTCCACCTGGTCAAGCTGTCGGCCGAGGAAACGAGCGTCGTGGCCGACTTCGACCGGCCGGGGACGAGCAGGAACGTGCTCATGGCCGGCCTCCACCTGGCCATCGGCGACTGGAACCTCGCCCACGGCACGCCGGGCCGGCGGGTCGGCGTGCTGGTGCCCGTGAACCTGCGACCGCTGGGCTGGCGCGACGAGACCATCGGCAACTTCTCGGTCAACGCCCGGGTGTCGACGAGCCGCCGGCACCGAGCCGGGGCGGCACCGGCGCTGACGGCCGTCACCGCCCAGACCACCCGGAACAAGCGCACCCGTACCGGTATCGCCCTGGTCGCCGCCCTGGAGCGATGCCGCATGCTGCCTCTGTGGGCGAAGCAGTCGCTCGTCGTGCTGCAGCCCCTCACTGGCAACCGCCTGGTGGACACGGCCATGCTCGACAACCTCGGGTGGATCGACGACCCACCGTCGTTCGGGGCCGAAGCCGGTGAGACCCGTGACGTGTGGTTCTCCGTCCCCGCCCGGGTACCGCAGTGCCTGTGCATCGGTGCGGTGACGGTGTCGGGTCAGCTTCATCTGGTCATCCGGTACCCGCACCGCCTCTTCAGCCCCGACGCCGCCCGCCGCTTCGCCGACGGCTACCTGGCCCGCATCCGATCGGTCGCGGAGAACCGCTTCTGAGGCACGGTCCACCAGGTCACCCCGATGGGCGCTACCATTGTCCAGGTCCTGCGTTGCCGTGCACGTTTGCCTGGGTGGCGGCGAAACGCAGTCTGTTGCCAGCGGGCGCCGCCATGTGGCGTGGCCAAGGCACGAACAACGGGCAGGCAACGGGACACGCAGCACAGGGCGCGCCCAAAGGGGGCAGCGCCGGGCATCCCTGCGAAGGGTGCCGGAGGACAGATGCAGGACGTAGCCGGAGCACCCCGGGGCTCAGCCGCCCAGTTGCTCCCACAGGAGTTGGTGATCGCCATCGAGGCGGAAGCGGCCGGCGATGCCAGCGCGCCCCAACTGGCGTTGCTGGCCTCCGACCGCCAGGGCTGGCGCACCGGCCTGCAGCAGCTTCTCCGCGAGACCGACGCCGAGCTGGCCTCGGTACGCAGCCTGTCGGGCCCCGAACGCAACCAGGTGGTCGCCGACTTCGAACGTGAGCGTGCCAGCCTGTCCGCCGCCCTCCGGCGACTCGACGGTGGCCCGGCGAAGAAGTCCCAGCAGCGGGCGGCGGACAACCGCCCCCTGGACGGTCCGGGGGAGGTCCGGCTGCAGGCGTCGTGGTCCGGCGGTCGCGTCGTGGTGTGGGCCGCCGGTCCGGGCACCCTGCCGGCCACGGTCGACGAGCTGTCCGCCCTGTTGAACCATGTCGGGGCGCCGGCGGAGGGTTGGTGGCCCCACGAGCCGGTGCCGTTGCCGTCGAAGGAGGCCGCGCCGGCACTGGCCATCGGCATCGGCGAGGCACTCGGGTGGCTGGCCGTCGTCGGCGCCAGGGAGCGGGGCGAGGGTGTGGGGTCCAGCGTCGTCTGGCTCGGCCGGGTCGCCGTCTGGGCCGTCCGGCTGGTGGCCCGCGGCGCCATCGTCCCTACCCTCGACTCCTCGCCCGGCTCGCGAGGACGCCAGGGGGGCGACGGCGTCTCCACCTACGCCGTGCGATGGGCTCCGGCCCTCGTCGATCGCACCCAGCTCGACCTCCTGGCCCGGTCGCTGCCCGGGCCGGTCGGCGCCCTCGACCGGGCCGACGCCCGGACTCTCACCCAGGCAGTGCTGGCGGCCGCGGTCGACACCATCGCCTCCGACGCCGCCCGTCGCCTCGAGCTGTCGGCACCGCCGCCCGTTGTCCGCACGCCCGCCGATGTCGCCGAATCCGTCCTCACCGGTCTGGGCGGTATGGCCTTCGAAGCTCCCACTCGCCTGGCCGCCGCCCTCGCCGACCGTCTCAAGCGCTGGTCGGACCCGGTTCGCGCCCCGGCCGACGACCATCTGGTGGTGCAGCTCGATCCTCCCGACCGCGGCGGGGCGTGGTTCCTCTCCGTGCTCGGTCCCGGCCAGGACGGTCGCTCGGTTCCGTTGGAGGTGGCCCTGGTCGACGGGCGGTCCAAGCGGCACCTGGCCGAGGAGACGCTGCGGCTCGAACGCCTGCTCCCTGTTCTCAACCGTCCCGGCGGGCAGCGTCGGGGAGAGGTCGTGCTGAGTCAGGACGAGGCCTTCGAGCTCATGACCGTCACCGGACCGGCTCTGGCGTCGTCCGGTTTCGACGTGCGGGTGCCCGCCCTCTCACGGCGGCGGCCACGCCCGGCGTTGCGCATGACGGCGGAGCCCGTCGACGCCTCGGTGGTCGGCGCCCACCAGCTGTCCCAGGTGCAGTGGTCGGCGATGTTCGACGACGTGGAGCTGACGGCCGACGACATCCGCCGTCTCAGCGCCGAGGCCCGGCCCCTCATCCACTCACGCGGGCGGTGGGTGGAGCTCGACCGCGTCGACCTCAACGAGACCGCCGCCGCCCTGGCCGAGCGGGCCACCAAGACCCGTCTCACCGGTGCCGAGGTCCTCCGTCACGCCATCGGCCTGGAGCACTCACCGCTCGCCGGGGCGACCACCGTCGGCGGCCACGGCTGGGCGGCCGACCTGCTGGCCCGCACCGGAGACCTGTCGACCGAAGCGGTCACCGCCCCGGAGGGCTTCGTCGGCGCCCTCCGCAGCTATCAGGGCGAGGCGCTGGCCTGGCTGGGGTTCCTCGACTCCGCCGGCCTCGGCGGGTGCCTGGCGCTCGACATGGGGCTGGGCAAGACGCCCACCATGCTCGCCCACCTGGCCCGTACCACCGAGCGTGGCACCTCTCTCGTCATCGCCCCCCCGGCGGTCGTGGGGAACTGGGCGGCGGAGGCGGCCCGGTTCACGCCCGACCTGCGCGTCGTCGTCCACCACGGAGCGGCACGGGCGTCGGCCGACGACCTGGCGGCGGAGGCGGCAGATGCCGACGTGGTCATCACCACCTACGGCACCGCCGTGCGCGACATCGACGCCCTGAGCCAGTGCTCCTGGGCCCGGGTGGTGCTCGACGAGGCGCAGACGATCAAGAACCCGGCCAGCGAAGCCGCCCAACAGTTGCGACGCATCGAGGCCGTCAGCCGGATCGCCCTCACCGGCACGCCGGTCGAGAACGGTTTGGGCGACCTCTGGT
>CAYTTL010000143.1:4500-7607 GCA_964440725.1 uncultured Acidimicrobiales bacterium
ATTCTCGACTACACCAACCCGGGCCTGGTCGGGGCGCGCTCCGCCTTCGTCTCCCAGCTCACGGCCCAGAGCCAGGACACCGGCGAGCGCGCCGAACACGCCCTGCGGGCCCTCAACGGGATCCTCCTGTTCAGGCGCACCAAGGCCGAACCGTCGGTGGCCGCCGAGCTGCCGGACAAGATCGACGAGCTCGACCACTGCACCATGACCACCGAGCAGGTCGGCCTCTACCAGGCGGTGCTCGACAAGCTCATGGGCGCCAGCGACGACGAGCGCCGGCCCGGCGACATCCTCGCCGCCATCACCGCCCTGAAGCAGATCTGCAACCACCCCGCCGCCTACCAGGACGACGGCCGGTCTCTCGTCGGTCGCTCGGGCAAACTGGCCCGCCTCGAGGAGATCGTCGACTCGGTCTTCGCCGCCGGGGAGAAGGTGCTGGTCTTCACCCACTTCGCCGAGTGGGGCAAGCGCCTCGGTGAGCACCTGTCGGAGCGCACCGGCAAGCCGGTGGGCTGCTACCACGGCGGACTCACCCGCGACAGCCGTGACCGGCTCATCACCGAGTTCCAGGGTCGCGAGGGCCCCGGGGCCCTCGTGCTGTCGCTCAAGGCCGGTGGCACCGGGCTGAACCTGACGGCGGCCAGCCACGTCGTGCTCTACGACCGCTGGTGGAACCCCGCGGTCGAGGATCAGGCCCGGGACCGGGCGTGGAGGATCGGCCAGCAGCTCACGGTCGTGTCCCACCGCCTCGTCTGTCCCGGCACCGTCGACGAACGGGTCGAGGCCGTGGTGGCCGGCAAGCGCCACATCGCCGACCTGGTGCTGCCCAAGTCGAGCACCCTCGCCGACCTCAACCCAGACCAGCTGCGGATCGCCCTCGGCCTGCGTCCCGAGAGCCTGCTCACCGCCGAACCGGAAGACACGTCGTCGTCGGACCAGGAGGCGGCATGAAGACCGGCCGGCGCAACCCGAAGACGTCTCGGCGGGGCGGTGGGGGAAGCACGGAGACCAGCCCGGTCGACTTCTGGCGGACCGTCCCCGACGCCGGCGTTCCCTCTCCCATCTCCCCGGCGAGCGATCCGACCGCCCTCCTGCGGTCGCTCGGCCGTCCGCCGCTGCCCGGCCAGGCCAGCGCCGACCGCTACGTGGCCACGGTGATCGAGCGGGCCGCGGCCCTGGCCATCGCCGTCGCCGCCAGCGCCGACCTGCTCGCTGCCGAAGAGGAGTAGAGCGCCCGCAGCGGCGGCGGGTCGTCAGGGCCCGATGGCCACCTTGGTGACGAAGGCGTCGGCGATGCCGTTGAAGGTCGGGTCCAGGGCCCCCGGCGTGGTGGGGAAGTCCTGCGCGCTCGTCACCCCGGTGGTGAAGGCCGCGCCATCGGGACCGACGGCGATGTCGGTGCCCCCGTCGTAGTCGCTCCCGCCGAGGTAGGTCGAGTACACGAGGGATCTTCCCGTGAGGTCGACCTTGGCCACGAAAGCGTCGCCGCCGCCGTGGTTGAACGTCGGATCGTAGGCGGCCGCCGTCGTCGGGAAGCTCACCGAGTTGGTCTCTCCCGTGACGTAGGAGGCGCCGTGGGCGTCGAGGGCCAGGCCCGTGACCTCGTCGTACCCCGCGCCTCCGAGGAATGTCGAGAAGCGCAGGGTCGAACCGTTGGCGCTCAGCCTGGCGACATACGCGTCCGTATCGCCGTTGTAGCCGGTGTCGTATGCCCGGGGGGTGGTGGGGAAGTCGGGCGACGTGGTCGCTCCGGCGAGATGGACCGAGCCGTTGGGCTGGACGTCGAGACCCAGCGAACCGTCGTTGCCGCCGCCGCCGAGGTAGGTCGAGTAGACGAGTGAGGATCCGTCGGGGGTGAGCCTGGTCACGAAGGCGTCGGTCTGGCCTCCGTTGAACGTGGTGTCGTAGGCGAACCGGCTCGTGGGGAAGTCGGCCGACAACGTGACGCCGGAGAGTGCGGCGCGTCCGCTGGGGTCGACGGCCACCTCGAACGCCGCGTCGAGGGCGCCGCCACCCAGGAACGTCGAATAGACCAGGGCGGAGCCGTCGGGGGTGAACTTGGCGACGTAGGCGTCGAAGTCACCCGGTCCGAAGGGCGGAGGCGCGGGACCTCCCACGCCGTGGAACGTCGTCTCGAACGCCCCCGGGGTGGTGGGGAAGTCGGGCGACCCGGTGATCCCGACCATGTAGGCCGAGCCTTGGGCATCGACGTCGAGGCCGGAGCCCGAGTCGAAACCTCCGCCCCCGACGAAGGTGGAGAAGTCGAGGGACGACCCGTCGGGGCTGAGCTTGGCCAGCCAGCCGTCGAAGAACCCACCCATGGTGGTGTCGAAGGCGCCGGCCGTGGTGGGGAAGTCGGGCGAGGTGGTGAAGCCGCGCACGTAGAGGGCGCCCCCGGCGTGGACGGCAGGCGTGTCGGCGTCGTCGATTCCCCGACCTCCCAGGATCGTGGAGTAGACGAGGCTGCCGTCGGGGGCGAGCTTGGTCACGAAGCCGTCCTGGTTCCCGGCATTCGTCTGGTCCACCGACCCCGGCGTGGTGGGGAAATCGAATGACGAGGTGCCTCCGGAAACGTACGCCGAGCCTTCGGCGTCGACGGCGATCCCGATGGCCAGGTCGAAGGTCTCCCCTCCGAGGTAGGTCGAGTACCCCAGCACGGGGTCGATGACGAGCGGACGGCTGCGGTCGAACGCGCCCACGTCGAAGCCCACCCGGTCGTCGTCGTGGAGCACGAACCGGCCGGGGACAGGGACCCTCGTCGCGCCGACGTCCTGGTAGATGCGGGGTGCGTGCTGGCGAAGTTCCCCGCCGGGCACGGCCAGCACGAGATCGCCACCGGGTGCCAGCCGGACGCTGTCGGCGCCCTGGAAGCCGATGGCGATGCGGCTGGGGTCGGATCCGGGCGCCACGATGAAGTCGTACTCCAGGCTGCGCTGGTTCCCGTAGTAGCTCAGGTCGATGCCGGGATAGACCTCCCGGTAGGTCACCCGGCCGAAGGTGGGGAGGTTCCGATGCCACCCGCCGGGGTCGTTCCCGGTGAGGTGGTTGACCTTGCCGGCGAAGGCATCCTGGCCCTCGGCGACGGCCGCCGGGTCCGCGCCGAGGAC
>CAYTTL010000144.1:0-7598 GCA_964440725.1 uncultured Acidimicrobiales bacterium
TAGGGGTTCTCCACCGGGTTGACGTCGATGGCTCTGCCGTAGGCGTGGGCCGACCATTGAGGCGGCCCGGGCGCCACCGCGTAGCGGCAGTTGAACGCCGAGGTGTTGTCGGCCGCCATGGAGGCGTCGTCGTCGCCGCCGAAGGCGTCGACGGGCTCCACGCGCCGGATGGGGAAGCGCTCCTCGTAGAGGCGACCGAACACGGCGGCGACGCCCTCGGCCACGTCGGCGTCGACCACCAGGGCGCCTGTGTGGGGCTGGTCGTCGAACCCCCAGTGGGTCACCTCCACCCGACGTAGCCGGTCGGGTCCCACCGGACATCCCTCGCGCCACGACGAGCCCAGATCGGCCGCCGTCACCGTCGAGATCACCTCGGACAGCGTAGAGGTGGGGGGCGAGGTGGCAGGTGCCGTGACCACCGACGACGACGACGACGAGGAGGAGGACGTGGCGACCGTGGTGCCGGCGCTGGTCGGGGGACTCGTGGCCGACGGCGATGTGGAGCAGCCGAGGAGCGCGACGGTGGCGAGGGTCCACACCACCGACCGGGCCCGACGGCTGGACACGAGGAAAGTGTAATTTTGCCCGGCGGTACAGTCCTCGCATGCCCGACCGTCGGACGACGGGTACCGCTCGCCTGCGCCGGCGGCCGGTCCTGTCTCTGGCCCTGTTGACGGTGACGCTTCTCGCGACAGCGACGGCGACAGCGGTGACCAGGAGCGGAGACGGTCCTGACGTCGTACGAGCCGAGGCGGTCGGCCCGGCCGGGGTGCCCCCGGCGTCGGGACCGGAACCGCAGGGTCGGGTCGACCCGGCGACGCCGCCGGCGCCCGGCGACCAGGCCATGATCGACGTGGCGGTGGCCACCCTGTGGCTCGAGCCCGACATGGCCCGGCCGGTCGACGAGCCGTCGCTCGCCAACCCCGTCGAGATCCGGCGGTGGTTGTCGGCCATGACCACCGCCGACAGGCTCGGGCTCGTCGGCCGGTTGGCCACCCAGGCCCTCTACGGCGACAGGGTGACGGTCCTCGAGACGAGGGCTCGCTGGGCCCGCGTCGTGGTCGCCGGGCAGCCGTCGTCGCTCCATCCCGCCGGCTATCCCGGATGGCTGCCGGTGGAGCAGCTCAGGGGCGGGGCCAGTGTCGACACCGGTCGTTCCGCGGTCGTGGTCACGCCGACCACGGAGCTGCGGGATGCGTCGGGGACGGATCTCCCGGTGATGGAGCTGACCTACGCCACCACCCTGCCGGTGCTGGCGGACGACGACCGGTGGGTCACGGTGGCCACGCCCGGCGGCGGGCCCGGCCGTCTGGCGCGTGACGACGTGGAGCTCTCCGGCGTGCCCTCCGGTTCCACCAGGGGCTCCGACGTGGCCGGCAGCGCCGACCGGTTCTCCGGCGTCCCGTACCTGTGGGGAGGCACCTCGGGCCTGGGGTTCGACTGCTCGGGCCTCACGTGGGCCGTGTACCGGGCCCACGGGATCGGCATTCCCCGGGACGCCGGTGACCAGGCGGTTTCCGGGTCCGCCGTCGACCCCCGCGATCTGGAGCCCGGGGATCTCCTCTTCTATTCCTCGGAAGGAAGCCGCGACACGATCCACCACGTCTCCATGTACGTGGGCGACGGGCGCATGATCCAGTCGCCGGCCACCGGCAAGACGGTGGAGACGGTGCCGGTCGACACGCCCGCATACGCCCGCGAGTTCTGGGGCGCCCGCCGCTACATCGCGCCCTGACCGGGGGGGCGGCCGGCCGCCGGCCGCCCCCGCCCGGCCCCGACGCGGGATGATCTGGTCATGACCGGTGACCACGCCCACGGTGCCGGACGCACCGCCCAGCGCCGGGCGCTGTGGTTCGCCCTCGTCGCCAATGCCGGGTTCCTGGTCGTGGAGCTGGTGGGCGGGATCGTGTTCCATGCCCTCGTCCTCGTCGCCGACGCCACCCACATGCTCTCCGACGTCGCCGCCCTGGCCATCGCCCTGGTGGCCCAGCGTCTGCTCGACCGACCGGCCAGCGCCCGCCACAGCTACGGGTTGCAGCGGGCCGAGGTCCTCGGGGCCCAGGTCAACAGCTTCATCCTCGTGGCCGTGTCGGTGTGGATCGCCTACGAGGCGGTGGGGCGGATCGGCGAGGCCGGCGACGTGTCCGGGGGCGGCCTCCTGGCTGTGGCCGTGGTGGGGCTGGCGGTCAATGTCGTCAGCGGTGTCGCCCTGGCCCGGGTGGCGGGGCGGAGCCTGAACATGCGGGGTGCGGTGATCCACATGGCCTCCGACGCCGCCGGGTCGGTCGCCGCCATCGCCACCGGCGTCGCCGTGCTGGCGTGGGGGGCCACCTGGGTCGATCCCGTCGCCTCGCTGGTGGTGGTGGGCCTGGTCCTGGTGTCGGTGTGGGGACTGCTGCGCGACACCACCCGTGTGCTCATGGAGGGCACGCCGCGGGGCACGGACCCCGTCCAGGTCGAGACAGCGCTGGCGGGCGAGCCCGGCGTCGAGGGCGTGCACCACCTGCACCTGTGGAATCTGGCCTCCGACGTCCCCGCGCTCTCGGCCCACGTGGTGCTGGTCGGCCAGCCCACCTTGCACGAGGCACAGCAGAGCGCCGACACGCTCAAGGCGATGCTCGAGGAGCGTTACGGCATCGCCCACGTCACGTTGGAGCTGGAGTGCCACGGGTGTGAGACGCCGGCCCACGAGGACCAGACGGACGGTCCTGCCCTCGCATGACCAGGGTCGCGGCACAATGGCGCCCAATGTCCAGGCTTGCGCGCTCGCTCGTCGTCAGCGGGATCCCGCTGTTGCTCCTGGCCGGCGCCACCGGCTCGGTGGTGGACGGCGGGGCGATGGACGCGGCACGGGCGTCCGCCGGCGAGGCCGTGGCCCGGGCGCCACTCGCCTTCCGATCCGACGGCGGTTCGGGGTTCGAGGCCCGCCTGCCCGGCTACGGCGTCGCCGTATCGGCCGGCGGAGCGACGGTGTCCGGCGCGGGTGGGGGCCCGCCGTTGCGACTGCGCCTCGACGGGGCGCGGCCCGATGCCGCCGCGGCCGGCCGCGTCCCCCTTCCCGGGCGGGTCAATCTCTTCCTCGGCGACGACCCGTCGCAGTGGCGAACCGATGTCCCCACCTACGGCCAGGCGGCCTACACGGGGGTCTGGGAGGGCATCGATGTCGTGTGGTACGGCAAGGGGCCGCACCTCGAGCACGACTTCGTGGTCGCCCCCGGCGCCGATCCCGACCGGATCGCCATCTCCTTCCCTGACGGGCACGACCTCTCGGTGACCGGTGACGGTGACCTCGTCGTGCAGCTGCCGGCGGGCCGGGCCCGCCTCGGCGCGCCGACCGTGTACCAGACGGTGGGCGATCGACAGCGGCCGGTTTCCGGGTCCTACGTGATCCGCGAGGGAGGCCAGGTCGGATTCCGGGTGGGCCCCCACGACCGGGCCCGACCTCTGGTCATCGACCCCGTGCTCCTCGACTCCACCTTCCTCGGCGGCGGCGGCAACGACGCCGCGTACGGCGTCGCCGTGGATGATGCCGGCAGCGTCTACGTCAGCGGGTCGACCGAGTCTCCCGACTTCCCCGTGACCGCCCCGGTGCAGGCCTTCCTGGTGCAGGGCGACGGACCGCGTTCGGACGCCTTCGTGGCCAAGCTCAACCCCGACGGCTCGGGCTTTGCCTACAGCACGTTCCTCGGGGGCAGGGCCAGGGACGTGGCGTACGGCATCGCCCTGGGCCGGGACGGGAGCGCGTATGTGTCGGGCTCCACCGAGTCGACCGACTTCCCCCTGGCCCGGCCCGTGCAGAAGGCCTACGGCGGTGGTGGCACCGACGCCTTCGTCAGCAAGCTGAGCCCGCAGGGGGCCGTGTTGCAGTACTCCACCTACCTCGGGGGGACCGGCGCCGACAGTTCCCGGGGCATCGGGGCCGATCCCGCCGGCAACGCCTATCTCACGGGCA
Source organism: uncultured Acidimicrobiales bacterium (assembly GCA_964440725.1). Taxonomy (GTDB): domain Bacteria; phylum Actinomycetota; class Acidimicrobiia; order Acidimicrobiales; family AC-14; genus DATAQC01. Next base: position 3,953 of record CAYTTL010000144.1, read on the forward strand.
CGACCACCTCGAACGACTTCCCCACCGCCGGCCCGCCACTGCAGCCCACTCCCAGCAAGCCCGACGACACTGCCGCCTTCGTCACCAAGGTCAACGCCACGGGCGACGCATGGGCGTACTCGACGTACCTGGGCGGCACCGGTGACGACCACGGCACCGCCATCGCCGTCGCCGCCACCGGTGACGTCTTCGTGGTGGGCGACACCCGCTCGCCCGACTTCCCCGTCGCCCGGCCCTTCCAGCCCCGAGCGGGCGCACCTCCGGGCCCCACGACGGTGCCCCCGGACGCCTTCGTGGTCAAGCTTCCGGCTGCAGGTGCTCCCGTCACGTACTCGACCTACCTCGGGGGCTTCGAATCGGATATGGCCACAGGTGTCGACATCGACGCCAGCGGGGCTGCCTACGTCACGGGCAGCACGGGGTCGTCCAACTTCCCGCTGGTACAGGCCGTCCAGATCAACAAGCGGGGTGAGTACGACGCCTTCGTCTCCAAGCTCAACCCCGCCGGGTCGGCCCTCATGTACTCCACCTTCCTCGGCGGCTCCGACTCCGACGGGGCCGCCGCCATCACCGTCGCCGACGACGGCGGCGCCTCGGTGACGGGGACCGTCGCCTCCAATGACTTTCCGACGGTGAAGCCCTTCCAGGCGGCCAAGGGGGGCGGGTTCATCGACGGGTTCGTCGCCTCCTATACGCCGTCGGGCTCGGCGGTGACGCAGGCGTCGTTCTTCGGCGGTCGCGACGACGACCAGGGGACGGCCATTGCGGCGAGGGGGTCGGGCACGCTCTATGTCGCCGGGTACACCGGCTCGCCCGACTTCCCCGTCGTGAACCCCCTGCGGCCGACGCGGGGCGGCGCCGGCGACGCCTTCGTGGCCCGAGTGGGAGAGCCACCCGTCGGGGCGTCGAGCGACACCTCGGGAGCGCCGGCCCGGGAGCGCCGCCTCCGTATCTTCGGTGCCATCACCGCCGTGCTGTTCCTGGGTGCCATCGCCCAGACCCTGTGGCTACGCCGCCGGTCGGCTCCCGACGAACCGGCCCCGGTGCCCGTCGGTGCCGCCGTCGGTACCCCGGCGATCGCCGCCGCCGGTACGCCGGCGGGTGACCGTTCCGGCCACTGGTACAAGCAGACCCCACCGAACTTCTCCGATCTCCCGCCGCTGCGACCGCGCGCCGTGCCGTCATCGGGCCGGTCGAAGAGCGCGTCGCCGGAGTCCGACGTCGACGGGGATGTCGCCGTCCCCGACCTCCTGCCCGCCGACAAGGAGGAGAAGTGGACGCGCGCCACCGCTCCCGCAGACGCTGACGCTTCGACGGGGGAGGACTCGCCCTGGGCCGATGCCGCAGCCGGCGCCCAGGCGATCCCGCCGATGGACGTGCAGGCGCCCGACCTCTGGGGCCCGACCGATGCCGAAGAGGCGGTGGCCGTCGACCCGGGACCGCCCGACCCGCGGCCCGCCGGGGCCAAGCCTCCACTCTCGGTGGACGTGCGGGCCCCCGATCTCTGGGAGGCAGCGGAGAGCCCGCGCGAGGACCTGGCCGACGACCCCATGTGGGCCGAACTGCTTGCTGCCGAGGCGGCCCCCGCGTCGCGCCATGGCCCTGCCGGGTCGGAAGCCCCGCAGCCCGGCGCCGGCCGCGCCAAGGCCGAGTCGGCCAAGGCCGAGTCCGCCAAGGCCGAGGCGGCACAGGCCGAGGCGCCAGCGCTCGAGCCGGCAACGACCGAGGCGGCGGACGCCGAGGCGGCAGAGCTCGAGCCGGCAACGACGGAGGCGGCGGACGCGTCGCCCGAGCCGGTGTCGAAGGGCCGCCGCCGGAAGCCGGCGGCACCGGCCGAGCCCGTACCGGCCACCACCGGGGCATCGGCGGACGGGGACTGGATGGCCGAGCTGTGGGTGGAGCGTCCCGAAGATCAGCCTGTCCCTGCTGCCGACGAGACCTCGCCTGATGCCGGCGGACCTCACGTTCCGGCGGAAGCGGTGAACGCCGGTGCCGGGGTCGAGGTCGACCGCTCCTCGGAGCCGGCCGCCACGCCGGAGCGCAAACCCTTGGGCTGGCTGGCCCGACGGCGGGCGGCCACCCAGGACCGGGACTCCGGACGCGCGCCCGGCGATGCCGTTGCCGGCACGTCGGATGTCGGCCTCGACACGGCGGAGGTCCTGGCCGCCCCGCCGCCCATCGCCCCCCAGGCCGCGGAGACGCAGCCGGCGGCGGCCTCATCCGCTCCGGCTCCCGGCGAACCGGACCTCGCTCCCGTCCAGGAAGCGACCACCGACGCCGCGGGCACGGAGACCGAACCCGCGTCCTCGCCCGTCGTCCCACCCCCCGGACGCGCCGCATCCCCCACCGGCAAGCGGTCCGCCGGCAAGCGGTCCGCCGGCAAGCGAGCCGCCGCCGAGGCGCCCGACGCCGAAGCCCAGGCCACCAAGACGCCCGACGCGGCAAAGGTGCCCGGCATCGAGGCGCCCGACGCCGAAACCCAGGCCACCAAGACGCCCGACGCGGCAAAGACGCCCGGCATCGATCCCCCGACCCCGAAGCCCGCCGCCACCAAGGCGCCGGCCGCCAAGAAGCCGGCCGCCAAGCGGCCGGCCGCCAAAGCGCAGGCCGCCAAGATGCCGGCCGCCAAAGCGCCGGCCATCGAGCCCCCTGCCCCCAAGGCCGCCGCCCCCACGCCCGCCGCCGCGCCGGAAACGCCGGCCATGCCTGCTCCCGCCGAGGCTCCCGCCGCCACGCCGCCTCCCCCCGAGCCCCCCGTCGCGCGCCCCGTGACCCCGACCCGACCCCCCGCAGCGAGACCGACTCTTCCGCCACCCACCGAACCGGTCGCGCCGGGTCCCCTCCCCGCGGGAGCGCGGGTGCTCCCCCCGGCCGGCGACCCCTTCGCGCCGGCCCCGATGCGTCCGACCACGAGTCCGACCGAGGCTCCCGCCGCCGCACCGCCGCCGGGGCGGTCTCGCCGACGGACGGCCCGAGGATCCGGCGCCCGGTTGGCAACGCCGCCCCTCCCGCCGCCCCCGCCGGAGCCGGCTCCCGACCTGGAGCGGCTGGCGGTGCCCGACCAGGAGCGCGACGTCGTGGAGGCGGGCCTCGCCGATCTCGTCGGCAACGTGGAACTGGCCGACCTCCCCGCTGAGGCCCTCGCCGAGGGGCCGCCCATCGGCGATCCTCCGGCGGGCGATGCTGCCGCCCCCGACGCCGGGGCGGGCGACGACCCGTCCGACGGTGAGCCGCCCGCCGAGGACCCGGCGTCGCAGTCGTACCCGGCGCTGCCCGAGGCGGCTCCGGGCCGGTGGCGGGGCCTCCGGCCGCGGCGCGACTAGTGCCACAGGGCGGGGCGCCGGGAATGATGCGTTGCGGTCGATGTTGATAGGGGTGGTATCAACTTTCCTATGTGAGGTGAGGACCCATTGGTGAACCCCGAGAAGTGGACGCTGAAGACCCAGGAGGCGTTCGCCACCGCCCTCGACCTGGCGCGTGAGCGGAACCATCCCGAGGTCACGCCTCATCACCTCCTTGCCGCCCTCCTCGCCCAGGAGGAGGGCGTCGTGGTGCCCACGCTGGAGCGGGCCGGCGTGGCCCCCGCCGGCCTGCGGACCCGGGTGGAGCAGCACCTGAACGGCCTGCCCAAGGCCTACGGCGGTGC
>CAYTTL010000145.1:0-7537 GCA_964440725.1 uncultured Acidimicrobiales bacterium
GGGGACCGTCGTCGAGGGACTCGAATGATCTACCTCAATCCGGCCATGGCGGCCACGGCGCGGGCCGGCGACAAGGATTCCGTGCTCGCCGCCCTCCAGGAGGCCCTGAAGCTGGAGCACGCCACCATCCCGACGTACCTCTACGCCCTCTACTCCATCGTCCCGGGCACGAACGACACCATCGCCGAGATCATCGCTTCGGTGGTCGTCGACGAGATGCTGCACATGGCCCTGGTCGCCAACGTGGTCAACGCCCTGGGCGGTTCGCCCGTGCTCGACCGACCGGACTTCGTCCCGACCTACCCGGGCCCGCTCCCCGGCGGGGTCGAGGGGGGACTGACCGTACGACTCGGGCCGTGCTCGATCGCGCTGGTGCGCGAGGTGTTCATGGGCATCGAGGAGCCCGAGAACGCGCTCGACTTCCCGGTGCTCACCGCCCGTGCCGCCGAGGAGCCCCTCACCATCGGCCAGTTCTACGGCGTGATCAAACAGAGCATCACCGCCCTGGGCAACGACGCCTTCGCCCCCGGGCCTCGCAACCAGATCGGTCCCGACCGGATGGACCAGGCGGTGGTGGTGACCGACGTCGAGACCGCGTCCCGCGCTATCGACATCATCGTCGAGCAGGGTGAGGGCACCCTCACCGAGCCGCTGCAGGTCGTGGGAAAGGGCTACGCCCACTACTACCGGTTCGCGGAGATCGCCAACGGTGGGCTCCTCGTCCCCAACCCCGACGCCGAGCCGGACGCCGACCCCGACGACCGGTACTTCTACGACACCGTGGACCATCCGGTGCCCTTCGAACCCGAGGGCGTCTACCCCGTTCCCGAGAACCCCAAGGTCCACGACACCACCACTCCGACGTACCTGCCGGGCAGCGTGGGCCAGGTGGCCAACGACACCTTCAACTACACGTACACGAGCCTGCTGAAGGTGCTGCACCGCAGCCTGAACGGCCAGCCCGACCTGCTCGACACCGCCGTCGCCATGATGATGTCGCTGCGCCAGCAGGCCATGGACATGGCCTCGGGCACGACAACCGGCAACCAGAACATCGGTCCCAGCTTCGAGTACCAGCCCGTCAACCCGGGGGTGCTCACGCCCCCCTCGTGAACAGCGGGTGCTCGGTCCCGCCCCAGCGGGCCGCCCCTTCTGACCTGCATGTTCCCGGTGGGCGATGAGGGTCTTGATCCCCCGACCTCTGCCGTGTGAAGGCAGCGCTCTTCCGCTGAGCTAATCGCCCGGGTCGCCGCCCCACGATAGTGCAGCCTCGGTGGCGGGCCGGGCGGGGCGCCCGGCCACCCGGGCCGTCCTGACCGCGGACGCCTCCCCCATCGCCAGGCAGGCGCTCGACACGACGGTGCCCGCGTGGGTGCCCCCCGCCCAGGCCAGCGGGTCGTCAGCGGCGACCTCCACCACCACGCGCGCCAACCGCCCACGCCCCTTCAACCGGGCGGTTGCGGTCACGGGCTCGTCGGCGGCCCGCTGAAGCAGCCGGAAGGGCACGAACGTAGGCATGGGCGGGCCGATCGGCGAGCCCCGCAACGTCAGGTCACGCTCGGCCCAGTGCAGGATCCGGGTCTCGCCGTCCTCCGACCAGTCGAGGGTGCCCAGCTCCTTCGGCAGGCCCCAGTTGACCCTTCCGCCCCGGCGGGCGTCGACGGTGTTCACCACCATCGTCGTGACGCACAGGCCCACCCGGGCGCCGATCCGCGCCGGCACGCACACCGCCAGCTCCAGGTACGGTCCCACCGGCGACTGGTCGTACCGGGCACCCAGGACCAGGCGAGGCCCCGGAACGGCATGCACGCCCGGGGGCAGTACGGCCCCCGTTCCCGGCCGGACGGTGGCGGCGACGCACTCGCCGGACAGGGCCCAGGGTGCCGCAGGCGCGTCCACGCCTCCCAACGTACGACAACCCCGGTGCCTCGGGGTGGCGATAGCAGGCTCGGCGAGCGGCAGCAAGGCGGCGAGCGTGGTTCAATCCCGGTCATGCGCATCGCCCTCGTCGCCCCGCCCTGGGCGCCGATCCCGCCGGATCTGTACGGCGGGATCGAGCAGGCAATCAACGACCTGGCCCTGGGCCTGCAAGAAGCCGGCCACGACATCCTGCTGTTCGCCACCGGCGACTCCACCTGCCCCGTGCCCCGGAGATGGCTCCTGGACGAGGCGGAAGGGACCCGCATGGGGTTCACCGTCCCCGAGCTGCGCCACGTGATGGCCGCCTACGACGTGATCCGCGAGAACGACATCGAGATCGTGCACGACCACACCGTCCTCGGCCCCGTCTATGCCGAGGGCTACACCGACCTACCCGTCGTCACCACGGTCCACGGCCCCTTCAACGAGGAGCTCATCGACCTCTACAGCCGGGTGGCCACCAGGGTCCCCCTCATCGGGATCTCCGTGGCCCAGGGTCGCGCCGCTCCACAGATCCCCATCGCCAAGGTGATCCACCACGGGGTCGACGCCAAGTCGTTCACCGTGGGCCCGGGCGGCGACTACTGCCTGTTCCTCGGCCGTATCGGCGCCGACAAGGGGCCCCACCGGGCCATTGCCATCGCCAAGGAGGCAGGCCTCCCCATCAAGCTGGCCGGCAAGCTGCGCGAGCCCTGGGAGCACCGATTCTTCGACAAGGAGATCGCCCCCCTCCTCGGCGACGATGTGGAGTACATGGGCGAGGTGTCCCAGAAGGAGAAGGTCGAGCTCCTGGGCGGGGCGAAAGCCACGCTCTTTCCCATCCGCTGGAACGAGCCGTTCGGCCTGGTGATGATCGAGTCGATGGCCTGTGGCACCCCGGTGCTGGCCTTCCCCGAGGGAGCGGCGCCCGAGGTCGTCGACGACGGCAGGACCGGGTTCCTCTGCGACGGGGAGGCGGAGATGGTCGAGGCCCTGAAGGGGATCGACCGCATCCGACGGGCCGACTGCCGGGCGGCGGTCGAGGGGTACTTCTCCCGCAAACGCATGATCGCCGAGCACGTGGAGTTCTACAAGGAGATCCTCGAGCGCTGATCGCCAGGGCTACGAGGCTTCCGGGGTGCCGGGCACGGGGACCACGCCGTCGGAGCGGAGGCGGGCGAGGATGCGGGCCCGCAGGTCCCGGGCCACCCGGGCGCGCGCCTCGGGGTCGGTCTTGACCGCGACCCGCACGGTGGTGCCGTCGGGGCCCATGGAGTCCACCCCGAGCACCTCGCCGTCCTCCAGCACGCCCTCCGCCCACTCCGGGTCGCCGGCCAGCTCGTCCAACACGCCCTGAATCGTCGCCGTGGCCGCCTGGACGTCGGCGGCCGGCGGGATCAGCACGTCGACGATGGCACGCGACCACTCCTTGGCCTGGTTGCCGACCTTGCGGATCTCGCCGTTGGGCACGAACCACACCGTTCCGTCCGCCCCCCGGAGCCGGGTGACGCGCAGGTTCACCTCCTCGACGGTGCCCGTGACCTCGGAGACGGTGATGACGTCGCCCACGCCGTACTGGTCCTCGGCCAGGATGAAGAATCCCGACAGGAAGTCGCGGACCAGGCTCTGGGCCCCAAAGCCCAGCGCCACGCCGACGATGCTGGCGCCGGCCAGGAATGGCCCGAGGTTGATGCCGAGCCGTTCGAGCACGAGAAGAGCGGCCAGCGACCACACGACCACGCGGAGCAGGCTGGCCGCCACGCCCGCCAGCGTGAGGGCGCGCCCGGTGCTGCGAACGGTCGTGCCCGGGAGCGTGGAACGCTCCACCAGCGACTGCACCGACCGGCGGGCGGCACGCGACCCGAGCCGGGCGACCACGAGGGCGCCGACCAGCACACCCAGGATGCCGACGAACCGCTCAGCCGGCCGGGCCCAACCGGGCGAGAAACCCAGCTCGATGAACATGTCGTAGAGGGAACCTTCGGCGGCCAGCACGGCCCTACTCTCGCACCCGACCTCGCTTCGGGCGACGCATCGCCACCTGGAGGACGACAAGGGCGGTGATGGTCGCGATCAGCAGCCCGGCGTAGGCAGGCGCCGTCCCGTCGAACTCGTCGGCGGCCCGGATGGTGGCCACCAGGGTGAGGGCCAACCCGATGGTCGCCGTCTCCATGGGAAGCTCGAACGAGCTCCAGCGCCGGTCGGTGGCGAACAACAACCACGTGACGGCCGGGAAGGCGATGAAGGCGGCGATGGTGCGGGCCGTCAGCGGGGTGACCTTCCATGGCCAGTTGTCCACGGCCAGGTCGGGGTCCACGAACATCACCATCGCGAACAACAGCTGGCCGGCACCGACGGCGGCGACCACCGCCCGCACCGGGTCGGGGACGGCTCTGTCGTCGGGTGCCATGGCGCCGGGGTCGGTCCGGCGGTTGTTGAACCACAACAGGGGAAGCAGGGGTGGCGTGACCACGTAGAGGACCAACCAGGCCCAAAACGAAACGTGTCCGTGGTTGAAGCGGTCCCAGTGCAGGATGGTCGCCCCGAGGAGCATGGTCGTGAACACCGTGGTGCCGAGCAGCCTGGCGAGGGCGCGGTGACCCTGGCTCGACGTGGCCACCCTGGCGAAGAACCAGGCCCCGGCCAGATAGCCGCCGCCCATCATCATGGCCGTCATGGTGGGTGCGATCGTCCAGGCCCACAGGTCCTCGGTCCGCCCCGGGAAGAAGTACAGGATGACGAAGGCAGCGCCCAGAACGGGCACGATCAGGCCCGATACCCAACGGGTGGTGGCCAGGACCCGATCGTCTCGCCCGCCGCCAGTCGCGCCGCGTTCGTCGACCATGGGTCCCCCCTCGTCGAGGCCGTTCTGCCCCAGATGCTAGAGAAGACAGATGATCCGTGACCGATTGGCCGGTGCGCGCATCGGCGTGACCGGTTCGACCGGTTTCCTCGGCACCGCTCTGGTCGAGCGCCTCCTGCGATCGGTGCCCGACTGCGAGCTGGTGCTCCTGGTCCGCCCGGGCCGCCGATCGACCCCCGCGGCGCGAGCCCGCAGGGAGATCTTCGCCAACGACGCCTTCGGCCGCCTGCGGGCCGAGCTGGGTGAGGGCTTCGACGACGAGATCGCCCGCCGGGTGCACGTCGTGGCCGGCGACGTCACGTCCGACGGCCTGGGCCTCGACGACGAGGGCCGGGCCCTGTTCGCCGGCTGCCACACCGTCATTCACGCCGCCGCCCGGGTCAGCTTCGATTCCCCCATCGATGCCGCCGTCGACGTCAACCTGGTGGGCTCGGTGCGGGTCGTCGAGACGATGAAGGACCTGGGGTCGACCGCCCACCTCATCTCCGTGGGGACGGCCTATGTGGCCGGGAGCCGCAGAGGCCGCTCGCCGGAGGCCCCGCTGTCGGAGACGCCGTTCAGCACCGACGTGGCCTGGCGGGCCGAGGTGGAGTCCGCCCTGCGGGCCCGATCCGACACCGACGCCGAGAGCCGGCGGCCGGAGCGGCTGGCCAAGTTCACCAAGTCGGCCCGCGAGGAGGTGGGCGCCGCCGGCTCGGCCCTGGTGAGCAGCAAGACCGAGCGCCTGCGCGAGCAGTGGGTCGAGGAGTCACTGGTGGAGGCGGGCCGGGCCCGGGCCAAGGCCCTCGGGTGGCCGGATGCCTACGCCTACACCAAGTCGCTCTCCGAGCGTGCCGTGCTCGAGGTCAAAGGCGACGTGCCCGTGACCATCGTGCGGCCGTCGATCATCGAGTCGGCGTACACCGATCCGATCCCCGGCTGGATCCGGGGGTTCCGCATGGCCGAGCCGGTGCTGATCGCCTACGGCCGGGGCCTGCTCAAGGAGTTCCCCGGCATTCCCGAGGGAGCGGTCGACGTCATCCCCGTCGACATGGTGGTGGCCGCCATCATCGCCCTGGCCGCACGGGGCCACGACCCCGACGACTTCGTGTACCACGTGGCCACCGGATCGGGGAACCCGCTCAAGCTCCAGCACCTGGTCAACCTGGTGAAGGAGTACTTCCGCGAGCACCCCCTCTACGACACCGACGGCCAGCCGATCGTCACCGCCGAGTGGCGGTTCTCACAGCGGGGACGCGCCCAGCGCCAGCTCCAGCGCGGGGTCACGGCGCTGAGAACGGCCGAGCGGGTGATCGCCAGCCTGCCCATCCGGGGCCAGCGGGCCGAGATCACCGCCCGCCTCGAGGAGCGGCGCGACGACGGCGAACGGGCCCTCGGCTACGTCCGTCTCTACGGCGCCTACGCCGAGACCGAGGCGGTGTTCGACGACGCCCGTCTGGTTGCCCTGTGGGAGAGCCTCGAGCCGGACGACCAGGCCGCCTTCGGCTTCGACACGTCGGTCATCGACTGGCGGCACTACGTGATCGACGTGCACATGCCGTCGATCGTGCACCAGGCCCGGGTCCGCACCACGGCCGGCCGCAAGGGCGGGCTGAGCCGCTACGAGCGGGGCAAGAAGGCCATCCTGTCGCCCGAGCGCCACCTGGCCGCCTTCGACCTGGAGAACACCCTGATCGCGTCCAACGTGGTCGAGTCCTACTCCTGGCTGGCCACCCGCGGCCTGGCCGACGACGAGCGGGCCCGGTTCACCCTGCGCATGTTGAAGGCCGGTCCCGGCCTGCTGGCCCTCGACCGGCGCGACCGGGGTGACTTCCTGCGCCACTTCTACCGGCGCTACGAGGGCGCTCCGGCCGAGCGGCTGCGCGCCGACGCCTGGGAGCTGTTCAGCGAGTTGCTGCTGACCAAGTCGTTCCCCGCCGGCATCCGCCGGGTGCGCGAGCACCGGGCCGCCGGGCACCGCACCGTGCTCATCACCGGTGCCCTCGACTTCGTGGTCGAGCCCCTACGGCCGCTGTTCGACGACGTCGTCTGCGCCCGTCTGGCCGAGCGCGACGGACTGCTGACCGGTGAGCTGGAGACGGTGCCGCCCACGGGAGAGGCCCGCGCCCTGGTGCTGGAGGAGTACGCCTCGGCCGAGGGCCTGTCGCTGAGCCAGTCCTCGGCCTACGCCGACTCCACCAGCGACCTGCCCATGCTCGAGGCCGTGGGCCACCCGGTGGCCGTCAACGCCGAGCCCAAGCTGGCCGCCATCGCCCGCAAGCGGGGATGGCACGTCGAGCAATGGACGAAGGCGACCGGCGTGCCCCGCCCGCTGCTCCCCCTGTCTCCGCGGCCCCATGTGCCTGCCGGCGGGGTGCGCCGGTGAAGGCTCTGGTCTTCGAGCGGTCCACCCCGCGCTACGCGGCGGCGCGCCTGGCGGGCAACCTCGCCCCGGGCCTGGGGTCGCGGGTGGGGCCCCTGACGCTGTCCGACATCGACGAACCCGAGATTCCCGGGCCCGGGTGGCACCGCGTGCGTCCCCGCCTGGCCGGGATCTGCGGATCCGACCTGTCCACCGTCGACGGCAAGGCCTCGGCCTACTTCGAGCCCCTCGTGTCGTTCCCGTTCGTCCCCGGCCACGAGGTGGTCGGCGAGCTCGACGACGGGCAACGGGTGGTGATCGAACCGGTACTCGGGTGCGCGGTACGAGGCATCGTGCCCCCCTGTCCGGCGTGTGCCGGTGGCCACATCGACCGGTGCGAGCGGCTGGCGTTCGGGCACCTGGCCCCGGGCATG
>CAYTTL010000146.1:0-7514 GCA_964440725.1 uncultured Acidimicrobiales bacterium
CCGCCCGACACAGCCGTGGTGTGCCGCCCGGGCACGAACGCCAGCGGCCAGCCCATCGAGATCTGCAATGTCAGCGACACCGACGGGATCCGCACCGTGCTGGTGAAGAACACCGCCACCAACGCCCAGCAGGTCGCCCTGTCGTTCAACTGCGCCAGTGCTCCCACGTCGCTGGAGTTCCGGGTGCCGGCGGGCACCAAGTACAACATCGCCATCGCCGACTGCAGCACGCCCCGGAACACCACGAGGTTCGTGTTGAACAGCCGCGGTTTCCTCAGGCCCTGAGTCGGCGACTCAGTCGGGGCGCACTCCACGAGGGCGGCCAGCCGGGGGCGGAACGTTTTGGGCCTGCCCCACCCGGGTAGAGATGGCGCAGCACCTCAGTCGGAAGTGTCCCCCCGGAACCCGGGGATTCTCGAAGTGCCTTCCTCAACCCACCGGAAGCGTCCTCCGACGTCGCCTTCGAGAAGGAGCCACCCTCCATGAGCGACAACAAGAGCATCACCGCGCCCGACGGACATTCGGACGAAGAAGGAGCCGAAGGCGGCCCGACCATGTCGGAGTCCGGCGCGACGCCCAGTGGTCCGGAGATGTCCGGATGGACCACCGCCTACGCCCGCCCCGACGCGAGCCGTCCCGGCACCATGCCGTCGACGAAGTCCACCCCGATGCCGGGTGAGAAGAACCACGACCAGCGCAACGCCGTCTGACTGGCCGCAGCGGACCCCGCCGTGGTGGCGGACGCCGGGGTCGTCATTTCGGATGCGATGACACCGCGGTCCGGCTAACGCCGGACCGCGGTGCTCTCAGTCGGCGCGCACCTCCATGGAGGGCGGCCAGCCGGGGACGAACATCTGCTCGCCGTTGATGCTGGCGACCCGCCAGCCGTCGGCGGTGTGACGGAGGGCGAAGCGCCGGGAGAACGACGACCGGCTGGTGCCGGTACCCACCGCGCTGACCTCGACGAACGTCACCGTCTCGAGGTCGAGGGCGACGACCTCGGGACTGTCGACCGGCTGCCACGTGAGGACGCTGAACCCCCGCCAGATCTTCTGCCACAGCTCGAGCAGCTCGGTGGAGAACCGGGGCCACAGGTTGTGGTCGGGCCGGGCCTCCGACAGGGATCGGGCCAGGCCGTCCCAGTCGGGGCCGCTGCCCACCCACGCATGGTGACGGTGGGCCCAGATCCAGTCCTGCACCAGGACCAACCGGAGGGTGGGGTCGGTGAGGGGCCAGGCGTCGTCGAGGTTGCCGTTGTCCATGACCGCCTCCACCCACGTGATGGCCACCTCCTGGGCGCTGAGCGGCAGGGGCACGGCGGATTCGGCCACCGCGCCAGGCTAGACCGGGTGCCGCCCGGTGGCCGGGCTTCACGGCCGCGTCGTCGCCGCCTGGCCGAGCCGGTCGTCGACCCATCCCCGCTCGCCCAGGGCCAGGACGAACCGGGCGAACGACTCCTCGAGGGCATCGATCTCCGCGGCCACCGGCCCCACCTCCTCACCCGGCGCCACCATGGCGTCGCCCGACGCCGTCAGGTCTGCGTGCAGCGTGCCGGCGGCGGCCAGTACACACGCGCCGAACGCGGTGTCGGCGCCCTCGGCCATCACGACCGGGTGACCGAGGACCGACGCCCGCACCCCCGCCCACGTCCGGCTGCGGCCGCCCCGCCCCGCGGATCGCACCGGGCCGGCGACGCGGGCGCCCAGCGTGCCCAGATGGGCGTAGGCGAGGCGTTCCACGAAGGCCACGCCCTCCAGGACGGCGCGGTGACGGTCGACCTCGTCGGACGGTTGCCCCAGCCACAGCCCCGTCGCCCCGGGCGCGACGAACGGGAACCGCTCACCGGTGTCGAGGAGGGGATAGGTCACGCACGACGCCGGGCCCTGCTCACCGGCCCGACGGTCGAGCTCGGCCAGGTCCTGGCCGCCGGAGCCGGCGGTCACCGCCGCCCCACCGGTGTTGGAGGCTCCGCCCGGTAGCCACCACCCTTCCGGGTGGCGATGGCTGTAGACCGCGCCGGACCGGTCGTGGACCAGGTCATGGGTCGCTCCCTTCACCACCAGGGTGGTGCCGATCACGGTCACGAATCGACCGGGGCGGTCGGCGCCGGCGGCCACCTGACCGGCGCAGCCGTCGGTCATCCCCAGGCGCACCTGGCAGCCGGCCGGCAGCCCGGTCGCCGCCGCCGCCTCGGCGCCCACCACCCCGGCGGCCGTGGCCGGTGGGCGGACCTCGCCCAGCAGGGTCTCGGGAATCCCCAGGGCGGCCATGGCTTCAGCGGCCCATTCCCGGCGGGTCGGGTCGTACCCGCTCTTGAGGGCGTGGCTCCAGTCGGTGGGCGGCCGGCCCCCGGTGAGGGCGGCGACGAGCACGTCGGAGGCGTGCCAAGCTGACCGGGCCCGCGCGGCCACGTCGGGTCGGCTGAGTAGCCACCCCCACTTGGCCAGTCCCGAGGTGGCCCCGGGCTCCCATCCCAGGTTCGCCCACCGGTCGGCCCCGGCATCGGCCGCGACCGCCGCCTCCGCCGTCGCCCGCTGGTCGTCGTAGAGCAGGGCGGGGCCGACCGGCTCTCCGTCGCCGGCGGTCAGCACCACCGTGCCCGAGGTGGCGGCCACGGCCACGCCCACGATGGCCTCGGCGCCCCGGCCCAGAGCGGCGGTGGCCTCGCGCAGCGCCGTCACTGCCGCGGGCCACCATGTCCGGGCGTCGGTCTGCGACCACCCGGGGCGGGGCCGGTCGGGAGCGGGGAGCGCGGCCTTCCCCCGGGACAGGACGCGACCGGACGCGTCGGCGCAGGAGACCCGCACCTCCTGGGTGGCCAGGTCTATGCCGGCGACGAGCGGTGGGGACGGGAGGGGCACTCGGGCCGACGGTAGCGGTGTCGCCGCCTACGATGGGCCACGTGCCCATCGACACGTCCGGAGAGTCCTTCGTCGCCCTGCGCAGCCTGCTCGACCAGGTCGCCGACAACACGTCGCCGGCGGCGTCGCGCATCCACGCGACCATCGCCGCCCAGCAGTTCCTCGAGGCCCTCACCCGCACCCTGGTCGACGAGGCCCTCGAGGAGGGCGCCAGCTGGGACGACCTGGCCCAGTCGTTCGGAACGTCGCCGGCGAACGTCAAGTCGCGATTCGGCACCTACCGGACCTACGACGACTGACCGATACGGCGGGATGGACGACGACCGCGTCGAGCGTGTCACCTCCCTGCTGCGGGAGCTGCGCGCCAAGGTCACTGCCGATCCGCCGCTGCCCTTCGACCAGTGGGAGCTGGCGCTCTACGCCTACGACGAAGCGCTGGTGACCGCAGCCGACATCTTCGACATCGACGTGCCGGCGGCGGCACGCGACGAGATGGGCCCCGACGACCGGACCGACCTGGAGCTGGCCCTGACCGATGCGGGAGTCGACATGCGTCCCGCCCCCTGACCGGGTAGCCCCAATGCTCCTGGCCGACCTGGTGGCGACCTCGCAGGCCGTGGCCGCCACCCGGGCCCGGTCGGCGAAGGTCGCCGGCCTGGCGACGCTGCTCCAGCGGTTGGCCCCCGAGGAGATCGAGCCCGCGGTGGCCTTCCTCGCCGGCCATCCGAGACAGGGCAAGATCGGCATCGGCTGGGCGACACTCCGGGCTGTCGACCCGCCTCCGGCGGCGATGCCGTCGATCGAGGTGCTCGAGCTCGACGCCGCCGTCTCCGCACTGCAGGCGCTGGGCGGGCCGGGCTCGTCGACCCGGCGCCACGACCTGCTCGACCGGCTCCTGGCCCGGGCCACCGAGGCGGAGGCCGACTTCATCCGGCGGCTGCTCATCGGCGAGCTCCGCCAGGGTGCCCTCGAAGGGGTGATGACCGACGCCGTCTCCCGGGCGTCCGGCATCCCGCTGGCCACCGTTCGGAGGGCGGCCATGTTCGCCGGTGACCTGGCACGGGTGGCCGCCCTCGCCCTGGTGGAAGGCGAGAGCGGCCTGTCCGGCGTCGGCCTCGACGTGCTGCGGCCGGTCCTGCCGATGCTGGCGTCCACGTCGGCCGATGTCGCCTCGGCCATGGACGGTGCCGGCACCTGGGCCATCGAGTGGAAGCTGGACGGCGCCCGCATCCAGGCCCACCGCTCGGACCACCAGGTCCGCCTCTACACCCGCAACCTCAACGACGTCACCGCCCGCCTGCCGGGCGTGGTCGAGGTGGTGCGGGGCCTCCCCGTCGACGCCGTCGTGCTCGACGGCGAGATCCTCGGTGTGAGCGAGGACCGCCCCGAGGCGTTCCAAGACACGATGAGCAGCTTCGGGCGGCGGGCCGGGGCTGCATCCCGATCAGGGGGCCGCTCGGGCCCTCCGGGGCGGGCCACGCTCGGCGTGTGGTTCTTCGACTGCCTGCATCTCGACGGACAGGACCTGGTGGACCGTCCCCTGCTCGAACGCTCCGCCGCCCTCGACCGCATCGGCGCCCCGCGGGTGCCCTCGTTGGTGACCGACGATCTCGAGGCGGCACTGGCCTTTCAGGCCGGAGCCCTGGCCGCCGGCCACGAAGGGGTGATGGTCAAGGCGGCGACGTCGCCCTATGAGGCGGGACGCCGGGGCGCGGCGTGGCGGAAGGTCAAGCCCGTCCACACCCTCGACCTCGTGGTCCTGGGCGCGGAGTGGGGGAGCGGGAGGAGGCAGGGCTGGCTGTCGAACCTCCACCTCGGTGCGCGCGACCCGGCCGGCGGCTACGTCATGGTGGGCAAGACCTTCAAGGGGCTCACCGACGCCCTGCTCGAGTGGCAGACCGCGGAGTTCCTGTCACGGGAGTCGGCCCGCCGCGGCCACGTCGTCGACATCGACCCGCCCCTGGTCGTGGAGATCGCCCTCGACGGCGTCCACACCTCGACCCGTTACGCGGGAGGTGTGGCCCTGCGCTTCGCCCGGGTGCGTCGCTACCGCCACGACAAGGACCCGGCCGACGCCGACACCATCGACACCGTGCGGGCCATGATGGCGGGCGGGTAGCTCAGTCCTCGGCGCGCCCACCCAGGTGACGGGAAAGGAAGCGCTCGGCCGCGGCGTAGAACGACAGGCGGTTCTCCGGCTTGGCGAACCCGTGGCCCTCGTCGGGGTAGAGGAGGTACTCGTGGTCGATGCCCTTCTCGGTGAGGGCGGCCACGATCTGCTCGGCCTCGGCCTGCTTGACCCGCGGGTCGTTGGCTCCCTGGGCGATGAGGAGGGGGATGCGGATGTCGCCGGCGCGCGACAGGGGCGAGCGTGACCAGAGGAACTCCTCGTCGGTCTGGGGGTTGCCCACCCGGGTGTGGAACTGGGCCACGACGGGCGCCCAGTAGGGGGGGATCGACTCGATGAGGGTCTTGAGGTTGGACGGACCCACGATGTCGACGGCGCAGCGGAACACATCGGGTGTGAAGGCGGCGCCGACCAGAGCGGCGTAGCCGCCGTAGGAACCGCCGTAGATGGCCACCCGGTCGCGGTCGGCCCATCCCTTGGACACCACGTGGTCGACGGCGTCGAGCAGGTCATCATGCATGCGGGCGCCCCACTCACGGTCGCCGGCGTTCACGAAGGACTTCCCGAAGCCCGTCGAGCCCCGGTAGTTGACCTGCACGCAGAGGTAGCCGCGGTTGGCCAGCCACTGGGCCTCGGGGTCGAAGCCCCATTGGTCGCGGGCCCACGGCCCCCCGTGCACGTTCACCACGGTGGGAAGACCCTTGGCGGGAAGCCCAGGGGGGAAGGTGACGTAGCCGTGGACGGTGAGACCGTCGCGGGCGGAGAAGGAGAACGGCTCCATGTGGGCCAACTGGTAGGCCGAGAGGCTGGGCTGGTGCTCGAACAAGAAGGTGGCTTGGGCGGCGGCCCGGTCCCACGCGTAGTAGCGCACGGGCCCGTCGTCGTTGGTGTAGGCCACCAGCCACACCCCGTCGGCGTCGTCGTGGCCGACCAGCACGGGGTCGCCGGGAGACAGGCCCAGGAGGGACTCCACGTCGTCGGCCACCGCCGGGTCGAGCACCTTGTACTCGGCCCGGTCCTTCATGAACACCACGATCTGGGGCTCCCGGGTGTCGGGGTGGAGGCGCACCGCACCCACGTCGTACGTCGGGTCCTCGGCAATGACCTCACTCTCGCCGGTGGCACAGTCGATACGCACCAGGCGCCCGGCGTTGGCCCCGAGCGACGTGATCGCCCACAAGGCGCGGCCGTCGAGCGTGAAGCCCAGGGGCTCACTGGTGAGGGAGTCCTCCTGCCCCACCTCCAGCAGCGGCCGCCATTCGTCGGCCTCGGTGTCACGCACCATGACCACGAACCCGCCGTCGGGCGTGGGGGCGACGCCGGCCCGCACCTTCCAGTCGGCGTCGGCCAGCATCCCGATGAAGCCGGGGTTCTCGGCGACCTTCTCGAGCTCGCCGCTGCGTAGGTCGAGGAGGTAGACGTCGTGCAGCTCGGGGTTGTCGCGGTTGAGGCCCAGGAGCACCTGGTCGGGGAAGCGCTTGTCCACCTCCTCGACGCGTACCTGCACGTCGTCGAACGGTGTGAGGTCGCGTATCTCTCCGGTCTGCAGGTCGACGGCGTGGAGGCGCCAGTTCTCGTCGCCCCCGGCGTCCTGCACGTACAGGAGGTGGCGGCGGTCGTGGGCCCAGAAGAACGACCGGATGCCCCGGTCGCGGTCGCGGGTGACGGCCTTGCCGTCGTCGTCGCCGATGCGTCGCACCCAGACGTTGAGCACGCCCTCGTCGGGGGCCAGCCAGGCCAGCTGGGACCCGTCGGGCGAGATCCGGGGGCTCGTCCGTTCGGGGTTGCCGAACAGCACCTCCCGGGGGACGATCGGTACGGCGACTGGCGCGTCGGTCATGGCCGACTGCCTAGCAGATGGCCGCGCCCGTCCCGGCCGCCCGTACACTCAGGCCGTGGACCAGACACCGGCCAACCGCTGGCTGGCCGAGGCGGGTGGCAGGGCCGCCACCTACGACGACCGGTGGCAGCAGATGGCGGCCGAGGGAGCCGACGTCCACGGCGAGGCCGACCTGGTCGAGTTGCTGGCGGCGCGAGTGTGCCCGGGCGCGAGCCGGTGTTCGGTTCTCGACGCCGGATGCGGCACTGGACGGGTGGCGGCCGAGCTGGCGCGCCGCGGGATGGACGTCGTCGGCGTCGACGTCGACCCCGCCATGCTGGCCCGGGCCCGGCTGAAGGCGCCCGACGTTCCGTGGACGGAAGCCGACCTCGTCGGCCTCGACCTGGGGCGGGTCTTCGACGTGGTGGTGGCCGCCGGGAACGTGATGATCTATCTCGCTCCCGGCACCGAGGGGGACGTGGTCGCAGCCATGGCCCGCCATCTCCGCGCGGGGGGACTGCTGGTGGCCGGGTTCCAGCTCGATCCCGGCCGTCTCGACCTGGCCACCTACGACGCCCATGCCGCCGCCGCCGCCGGCCTGGAGCTGTCCGACCGGTGGGCCACCTGGGACCGCGGCCCGTTCGTCGCCGGCGGGTCATACGCGGTGTCGGTGCACCGGCGCCTGTGACCATGCCGTCCTGAAGCC
>CAYTTL010000147.1:0-7494 GCA_964440725.1 uncultured Acidimicrobiales bacterium
TTCGGGATCAACGCCGCCGTGTTCGGCATGGTGGCGCACGGCCTCATCACGGGGATGCTGTTCTTCCTGGCCGGCTCGATCCAGGAGCGGTACAACACCCGCGAGATCTCTCGTCTCGGCGGCCTGTTGATACAGACGCCGCGCCTGGGGTGGATCCTCGGCTTCTGCGTCTTCGCGTCCCTCGGCCTGCCCGGCCTGGCCGGGTTCTGGGGCGAGTTTCCCGCCATCCTGTCGGCGTACGAGCCGGCCCAGGGGCTGCAGGTCGCCGTGTTCCGGACCTACATGGTCGTGGCGGCCATCGGCACCGTCTTCGCCGCCGGCTACCTGCTGTGGATGCTGCAGCGGGTGGCGTTCGGCACGGCCAAGACGGAGTTCGAGAACTCCCACATCCACGACATCCACATCCCCGAGTACATCGCCTGGGCCCCGCTTCTCCTGGCGATCGTCGTGCTGGGCGTCTACCCCAACCTGCTCTTCCACGTCACCGACGAGGCGGTCAACGTCGTGACCGCCGGCGTCAACACGCTGGCGGCGGCCAGGTAGCGCGTGGCCTTTCTCGCCGCCGCCGTCGAGGTCGGGTTCCGGGCGCCTGCCCTCGACTACCACGCCCTGGCGCCCGAGATCGTCCTCACCGCCGCCCTGCTGGTGGTGCTGGTGGCCGACCTCATCGTGGGCGAGAACCGCAAGTGGTTGGTGGCCAACCTGGCCGGCCTCGGGCTGCTCGCCACCATGGTGCCCATCATCTCCCTGGCCCTGTCCGACGGGTCCCACGTGCGGTCGATGGTGGGCGGGGCCTATGTGATCGACGACTTCTCGCTCGTGTTCAAGGGCCTGTTCGTCATCGTCGGCTACGTCGTGATGCTCATGGCCAGCCGGTACGTCGAGGAGGGCGACTACTACCAGGGCGAGTTCTACTTCCTGCTGCTGTGCTCGATCCTCGGCATGGTGGTCATGGCATCGTCACGCGACCTCATCACCATCTTCGTCGCACTCGAGACGCTGTCCATCCCCGCCTACATCCTCGCCGGGTGGCGTAAGCGCGACCTCAAGAGCAACGAGGCGTCGCTCAAGTACTACCTGCTCGGCGTGATGGCGTCGGCGGTGATGCTCTACGGCATGTCGCTGATCTTCGGGTACACCGGCAGCACCGTGCTGGCCGACATCGGCTCGGCCGTGAGCGCGCCCGGGTCGGCCGGCGGACATCAGCCGGTGGTCACGATGGGCATCTTCTTCATCATCGTGGGCTTCGCCTTCAAGGTTTCGGCCGTGCCCTTCCACTCGTGGGCGCCCGACACCTACGAAGGTGCTCCGACCCCGGTCACCGCCTTCCTCTCGGTGGCGTCCAAGACCGGTGGCTTCGTCGCCCTCTTCATGCTGGTCTACGTGGGCTTCCTCGGCCGGTCCGACGTCTGGGGGCCGTTGTTCGGGATCCTCTCCGTGTTGAGCATGACCGTCGGCAACCTGATCGCCCTGCGCCAGACCAACATCGTGCGCATGCTCGCCTACTCCTCGATCGCCCAGGCCGGCTACATCCTCGCCCCCCTCGCCGTGGCCGGCACCAGCCAGAGTGCCGCCAAGAACGCCCTGACCGCGTCGATCGTGTACCTGCTCGTCTACGCGGCGATGAACCTGGGGGCCTTCTCGGTCGTCATGGCCGTGGCCCGCAAGACGCGCTCGGGCGAGATCTCGTCGTACGGCGGCCTGTTCGAGTACGCCCCCGGTCTGGCCGTGCTCATGACCATCTTCATGTTCTCCCTCGCCGGCATCCCGCCGCTGGCCGGGGCGTGGGCCAAGATCTTCGTGTTCCGGGCGGTGATCGACGCCGGCACCGGCTGGGCCGTCACCCTGGGGGTGATCGCCGCCGTCAACTCGGTGATCGCCCTCTTCTACTACTCGTCGGTCGCCCGCCAGATGTGGATGAGCCCGGTGCCCGACGACGACCGGACCCCGGTGGCCGTGCCCGCCCCCCTGGTCGCCGCTCTCGGGCTCTGCGCCGCGGTGGTGCTGGCCGTCGGGGTCTATCCGCAGGCCTTCGCCCGGTTCGGCGACCTGGCGTCGTTGGTGCGATAGCCGCAGGTGCCCGCCGCGCTGGCCGCCCTCGTGGCCGAGCTGGTGCGGCGCCAGGGGCCGTTGCCCTTCGACACCGTCGTCGACCTCGCCCTCTATCACCCCGTTCTCGGCTTCTACGGCCGCGGCCGCGGCGCCGGACGGCGGGGTGACTTCCTCACCAGCCCCGGCGTGGGCCCGCTGTTCGGGACCGTCCTCGCCCGGAGCCTCGACACCTGGTGGGCCGAGCTCGGCGAGCCCGACCCGTTCGTGGTGGTGGAGGCGGGGGCCGGCGACGGTGCCCTGGCTGCCGCCATCCTGGCTGCCGGCCCGACCTGTGCCCCGGCCCTGCGGTACGTGCTGGTGGAGCGCTCCGACGTACTCCGCCGCCTGCAAGGCGCCCCACTGGCGCTGGAGCCGGCCGCCTTCGTGCTCGGTCCCTCGACGGGCGCCGACCCCGAGGAGGGCCCCCGCCCGCCGGATGGGTCAGGCCCGCTCGTCGCCTCGTTGCCCGAGCTGCCCGTGGGCCCGTTCCGGGGCGTGGTACTGGCCAACGAGCTGCTCGACAACCTCCCCTTCCGCCTCCTCCAATGTTCTGGGCAGGATCAGGGCCCCTCTGGGGGCCCTGGATCTGCCCAGAACGATGTCGGGGTGTCGCGTTGGGACGAGGTCCGGGTGGGGGAGGACCTGGCGGAGGTACTGGTGCCTGCCGCCCCGGCCCTCGCCGAGGAGGCCGACCGGTGGGCGCCCGACACCCCCGAGGGCAGCCGCATCCCCCTCCAGCATGCGTGTGGCGCCTGGCTGCGTTCCGCCCTGTCGTGCCTGGGGCGGGGCCGGGTGGTGGTGATCGACTACGCCGACACCACGCCGAACCTGGCGCGACGGCCATGGACCGAGTGGGTCCGTACCTACCGGTCCCACGGCCGGGGCGGGCACCCCCTCTCCGACCTCGGTGATCAGGACGTGACCTGCGAGGTGGCCGTCGACCAGCTCGCCGGCGTCCGCCATCCCGTGGGCGAGTGTCGCCAGGCCGAGTTCCTGGCCGCCTTCGGTCTCGAGGAGCTCGTCGACGAGGGGCGCCGTAGGTGGCACGAGCGGGCGGCGATCGGCGACCTGGCGGCTCTCGCGGCCAGGAGCCGGGTCACCGAGGCCGCCGCCCTCACCGACCCCGCCGGCCTCGGCGCCTTCCGGGTGCTCGAGTGGGAGGTTTCCCCGTAGGCTCGACCTGCCGACACGACCAAGGGGGCGCCATGGCCGATCCCGCCACCATCGAGGCGTATCAGCTCGAGGAGCGACGCTTCCCGCCGTCCGAGGAGTTCAAGAAGGACGCCCTGGTCGTCGACACGTCGATGTACGTCGAGGCCGAGCGCGACTACCAGGGGTTCTGGGCCGGACAGGCCGCCCTCCTGCTCGACTGGTCCGAGGAGTGGCACACCATCTGCGAGTGGGACCTGCCGTTCGCCAAGTGGTTCGTCGGCGGCAAGCTCAACGTGGCCCACAACTGCCTCGACCGCCACGTCGAGGCCGGCAACGGCGACCGGGTGGCCTACCACTGGGAGGGTGAACCCGGCGACCGGCGCACCATCACCTACGCCGAGTTGCGCGACGAGGTGGCCCGGTTCGCCAACGTCCTCGTCGGGCTGGGGGTCACCAAGGGTGACCGCGTCGCCATCTACCTGCCCATGATCCCCGAGCTCCCGGTGGCGATGCTGGCCTGTGCCCGGCTGGGGGCGCCGCACTCGGTGGTCTTCGGGGGCTTCTCCGCCGATTCGTTGCGCGACCGGATCAACGACGCCGAGGCACGCGTGCTGGTGACCGCCGACGGGGGCTGGCGGCGGGGCAAGGCCGTTCCCCTCAAGGTCAACGCCGACGAGGCCCTGGCCGACACACCGAGCATCGACCACGTCGTGGTCGTGCGTCGTACCGAGGAAGCCGTCGTCATGGTCGAGGGTCGCGACGCCTGGTACCACGACCTCATGGCCGATGCCTCGGTCGACTGCCCGGCCGGCCCCATGGACGCCGAGGACCTCCTCTACCTCCTCTACACCTCGGGCACCACGGCCAAGCCCAAGGGCATCATGCACACGAGCGGCGGTTACCTGACCCAGGTGGCGTTCACTCACCGCTACGTCTTCGACCTCCATCCCGACACCGACGTCTACTGGTGCGCGGCCGACATCGGGTGGGTCACCGGCCACAGCTACATCGTCTACGGCCCCCTGGCCAACGGGGCCACCTCGGTGATGTACGAGGGCGCTCCCGACTTCCCCGACAAGGACCGCTGGTGGTCGATGATCGCCGACTACAAGGTCACCATCCTCTACACCGCGCCCACGGCCATCCGGGCGTTCATGAAGTGGGGCACCACCTACCCCGCCGACCACGATCTGTCGTCGTTGCGGGTGCTGGGCTCGGTGGGCGAGCCCATCAACCCCGAGGCGTGGGTCTGGTACCGGGAGAACATCGGCGGAGGGCGCTGTCCGGTGGTCGACACCTGGTGGCAGACCGAGACCGGGGCGATCATGATCTCGCCCCTTCCCGGTGCCACCACGCTGCTGCCGGGATCGGCCACCTTTCCCCTCCCCGGCATCGCCGCCGAGGTGGTCGACGACAAGGGTGCGGTGGTGGAGACGGGCGGCGGGTATCTCACCATCACCCGGCCGTGGCCGTCGATGCTGCGGGGGATCTACGGCGACCCCGACCGGTACCGGCAGACGTACTGGAGCCGTTTTCCCGACCGCTACCTGGCGGGCGACGGTGCCCGGGTGGACGACGAGGGCTACTTCTGGTTCATGGGCCGGATCGACGACGTGATGAACGTGTCCGGTCACCGGGTGTCGACCACCGAGGTGGAGTCGGCCCTGGTCGACCACCCGAGCGTGGCCGAGGCGGCGGTCGTGGGGGCCAAGGACCCCGACAGCGGCCAGGCCATCATCGCCTACGTCATCCTCAAGGCGGTGGCCGAGGCGGGCACCCCGGACGGCGGCGGCCCCGACGGCGGCGGTCCGAGCGGTAACGGCCTCGGCACCCAGGAGCACGGCGAGGCGCTGCGCCAGCACGTGGCCAAGCGCATCGGCAAGGTCGCCCGGCCGAAGACGGTGATCTTCACCGACGACCTGCCCAAGACCCGCAGCGGCAAGATCATGCGCCGCCTCCTGAGAGACGTGGCCGAGGGCCGCGACCTCGGTGACACGACCACCCTCGCCGACGCCGACGTGGTCGACGAGATCAAGCGACGCGCCTCCGCAGGCGAGGAGTGACCCGGGGTCGCACGCGCGGAACGCGGAGGGCGCCGGAAGCGTTGTACTGAGGGGACGACAAGGAGACAGATGAGCAAGAACACGTTGAAGACCGCCGTGCTGCTCGCCGGGTTCGGCGGGCTCCTGATGCTGGTCGGATCGTTCTTCGGCAAGGGCGGCCTGTACATCGGCCTGGGGCTCGGCCTGCTCTTCGTCGGGGGGTCCTACTGGTTCTCCGACAAGCTGGCCATCCGCTCGGCCCGGGCCGTACCGGTCAGCGAGCAGGAGATGCCCGAGTACTACCGGATAGTACGGGAGCTCACCGAACGGGCCGACATGCCGATGCCCAAGCTGTACATCACCCCGGACCTGCAGCCCAATGCCTTCGCCACCGGCCGCAATCCCAAGCATGCGGCGGTCGCCGTCACCAAGGGCATCCTCAACATCCTCGACTGGAACGAGCTGCGAGGCGTGCTGGCCCACGAGATCAGCCACGTGGGCAACCGCGACATCCTCATCGGCTCGGTGGCCGCCGCCCTGGCCATGGGCATCACCTTCGTGGCCCGCATGGCCATGTGGGGCGCCATGTTCGGTGGGGGAAGCGGCGGCGACGACAATCGGGGGAACATCTTCGGCCAGCTCGCCCTGGTCATCCTCGCCCCCATCGCCGCCTTCCTCCTCCAGGCCGCCCTGAGCCGCAGCCGGGAGTTCGAGGCCGACCGCACCGGCGCCCGCATGCTGAGCGACGGCGAGCCCCTGGCCCGGGCCCTGGCCAAGCTCGACCAGTCGGCCCGCGCCATCCCCATGGACGTCGACCCCGCCCAGGCGTCGAAGTACATCGTCAACCCGCTCACCGGGCGCAAGGTGGCCTTCGCCAACCTCTTCAGCACCCACCCTCCCATGGACCAGCGCATCGCCCGCCTCCGGGCCGGCGAGTGGCGGTGACGCCGGCGACGGCACGCCCGCCCGCCACGAATCGACCTCGGGACGACGAGAAGGCGTAAGCTGCGCCCCCGTGAGTGGGGACATGCAGGGAACCGGCCGGGGGACGTCGAACTGAAGAAGGCCGTGTCGTTCCGAAATCGTTGCCCGCGCGCCCTGGCCTCCCTGGCCGTCGTGGTGTTGTTCGCCGCGTGGGCGGTCCCGGCGGGCGCGCAGACCACGCCCCCGCCCACCGGCGGCGGGCTCGAGGACCTCCTCAACAAGCTGCTGGGGGGCGGTACGACGGTGCCCCCGCCCCCGCCCCCTCCGCCTCCTCCGCCCCCTGCCGAACCCCCGGCCAGTTCGGGCTCTTCACCGGCACCGGCGGTCGCCGACGGCACGGCTCCGGCCGAGGAATCGCGCGTCATCCCCCCCGAGGCCCAGGCGGTGATCAACTCCATCAACCGCACAGGTGGGCGCAGCACGCGTGACCTGGTGACGGCTCTGGGCCAGCTGGTCGATCTGGGGATGAGCCCCGAGGAGGCGACCGTCATCGGGATGGGGCACTTCCCCGTCGCCGGGGAGGCCGCCTACAACGACGACTTCCTGATGGCTCGTTTCGGCCCCGGCCCCGGCGTGCGCTTCCACCAGGGCAACGACATCTTCGCCGAGCGGGGCGCGCCGCTCCGGGCCCCCGAAGACGGGTCCGTCCGCTACAGCGAGGACCCGACCAGCGGCAAGTCCTACTACCTCACCACCGCGAACGGCACCTTCTACTTCGGTTGCCACCTCGACTCCTACGCCGAGCTGCCCAACGGCTCCAGGGTCACCCAGGGCCAGATCATCGGGTACAACGGCAGCACCGGCAACGCCCAGGGTTCCACGCCGCACCTGCACTTCGAGATCCACCCCGGCGGCGGGGCGGCGGTGAACCCCAAGCCCATCCTCGACCGCTGGCTCGACGAGGCCATGGCCAACGTGGCCAACATCGTCGCCAGCTACCAGCAGGTAGGCCTGCCCAAGGCCTTCACCTACGCCGGTGCCCTGCGGCGCTACGACGAGCCCCTGTCCGGAGGGAACGGGATCGCCACCCTCCTGTCCGCATCGTCGAACCCCGGCGTCCGCCGCCTCACCGAGCTACGTGCCAACCGGGCCCTGACCAGCGACAGCACCAAGGCCGACGCCGCCATCCTCGACGCCTGGAAGGCCGCTGACGACACCTCGCGGTCGCTGCTCTCGCGGGTCACGCCGAGCGCCCTCCAGGCGGTCCTCGGCGGCCGCCCGAGCT
>CAYTTL010000148.1:0-4496 GCA_964440725.1 uncultured Acidimicrobiales bacterium
ATCAAGGAGGAGAACCAGACCCTCGCCACCATCACCCTCCAGAACTACTTCCGCATGTACGACAAGTTGGCGGGGATGACCGGTACCGCGCTCACCGAGGCCACCGAGTTCGCCCACACCTACGACCTGCCGGTGGTGCCGATCCCCACCCACCGTCCCATGATCCGCCAGGACCAGCCCGACCTCGTGTACAAGACCGAGGAGGCCAAGTTCAACGCGGTGGTCGACGACCTGGCCGAACGCCACGAGACGGGCCAGCCCGTCCTGGTGGGAACCGTGTCGGTCGAGAAATCCGAGCGCCTGTCCCGGTTGCTCGACAAGCGGGGCATCCCCCACTCGGTGCTCAACGCCAAGCAGCACATGCGTGAGGCCGCCGTGGTGTGCCAGGCCGGCCGGCTCCACACCGTCACCGTGGCCACCAACATGGCCGGTCGGGGCGTCGACATCCTCCTCGGCGGGTTCCCCCAGGGGCTGGCCGAGATCGACATGGCCGGCGAGGACCTGGTGCCGGGGACCGACGACTACAACGCGCGCCTGGCCGAGCTCACCGCCGCCTACGACGAGCCCTGCCGCAACGAGGGCGACAAGGTGCGGGCCCTGGGCGGCCTCTACGTGCTCGGCACCGAGCGCCACGAGAGCCGCCGCATCGACAACCAGCTCCGGGGCCGCGCCGGCCGCCAGGGCGACCCGGGCGAGAGCCGCTTCTACCTCTCCCTCGAGGACGAGCTCATGCGCCTGTTCGCCACCGGCGCGATGAGCTGGGTGATGGGCCGGGCCCTTCCCGACGACGTGCCCATCGAGGCCAAGATGGTCACCAAGGCCATCGAGAAGGCCCAGGGCACGGTGGAGGCCCGCAACGGGGAGATCCGCAAGGACGTCCTCAAGTACGACGAGGTCATGAACCAGCAGCGCAAGGTGATCTACCGGCGCCGCCAGGCGATCCTCGACGGCGCCGACCTGCGCGACGACGCCATGGAGTCGCTTACCGCGGCGGTGGCTCGCGTCGTCGGCGTCTTCTGCCCCGACGAGTTCTCCGAGGAGTGGGATCTCCCCGGCCTGCTCAACGACGTGTCCACGTACTTCCCCACCGAGTTCACCGCCGAGGAGCTGGCCGGCGCGGCCAGCACCGAGGAGATCACCGCCGGCCTGGTCGACGAGGCCGTTCGCTACTACTCCGAACGCGAGGAACAACTCGGCGCCGACACCATGCGGGAGATCGAGCGTCAGGTGATGTTGTCGATCATCGACCAGCGGTGGCGCGAGCACCTCCACGAGATGGACTACCTCCAGGAGGGCATCAACCTGCGGGCCATGGGCCAGAAGGACCCGCTGGTCGAGTGGCAGCGCGACGGCTACGACATGTTCACCCAGATGATCGAGGCGGTGGGCGACGACTTCGTCAAGTACGTCATGCACCTCGACGTGGTGGTCGATCAGCCCGCCGTGCCCGACGTGCGCAACGTGCAGTACACCGCCGCCGAAGATCCCGTCCAGGCCGGGGGAGTGGCCCAGGCCGCCGTCCGCCAGGCCGAGCAGACCGGGGAACCCCTGCCCGAGGAGGTCGCGGTCGCCGAGGCGTCGCCCGTGACCGTGGTGAAGTCGGCTCACGAGAAGCTGGGGCGCAACGAGAAGTGCTGGTGCAACAGCGGCAAGAAGTTCAAGATGTGTCACGGCAAGTCCTGAGTGAGAGATCTCACTCACGAGCTGCGTGCCGAGCGCACGCGCCTGTCGGAGCTGGCGGCCGCCCTCGACATCGAGGGCAAGCGTGCCCGGCTCGTCGAGCTCGAGAAGTCGGCTTCGGACCCGGGCCTGTGGGACGACCCCGACGCCGCCCGGTCGGTCACCACCGAGATGTCCCGGGTCAAAGACGACGTCGATCTGGTCGACGCCCTCGACGGGCGGCTCTCGGACACCGAGTTGTTGTTCGAGATGGGGCGCGACGAGAGCGACGATTCTGTCGGCCCGGAGCTGGAGGTGGCGCTCTCCGCCCTCGTCCGCGACCTCGACGCCCTGGAGCTGAGGTCGCTGTACACCGGTGAGCACGACGAGGGTGACGCCGTGTGCGAGGTGCACTCGGGTGCCGGGGGCACCGACTCGCAGGACTGGGCGGAGATGCTGCTGCGCATGTACCAGCGGTGGGCCGAGCGCCGGGGCTTCGAGGTCGAGCTCGACGAAGTCTCGGCCGGTACCGAGGCGGGGATCACCTCGGCCACCTTCATCGTGCGTGGTCGCTACGCCTACGGCCTGCTCTCGTCGGAGAAGGGCGTCCACCGCCTGGTGCGCATCTCGCCTTTCGACGCGCAGTCGCGCCGCCACACCGCGTTCGCCTCGTTCGACGCCGTCCCCTTCTTCGAAGAGGTCAGCGCCGAGGTCGACATCGACGAGAAGGACCTCCGCGTCGACACCTACCGGTCGTCGGGAGCGGGCGGCCAGCACGTGAACGTCACCGACTCGGCCGTGCGCATCACCCACATGCCCTCGGGCATCGTCGTGTCCTGCCAGAACCAGCGCAGCCAGCACCAGAACAAGGCGGTGGCCATGCAGATCCTGGCGGCCAAGCTGGCCGAGCGCGCCCGCCAGGAGCGGCGCAAGGAGCTCGACGCCCTGTCCGGCGAACAGCGCGAGGTCACCTGGGGGAGCCAGATCCGTTCCTACGTCCTGGCGCCGTACCAGTTGGCGAAGGACCTGCGCACCGAGTACGAGACCGGCAACGTCAACGCCGTTCTCGACGGCGACCTCGACGGCTTCATGGAGTCGTTCCTCCGCTGGCGGCGTCGCACCGCGGCCGCGCCCGGGCGCTAGCGCCCGGGGCGTGACGGGAGGGTGGTTGCCCACCCGCGCCGAGCCCGGTTACCCTTGTCGGGTGGCACGCACGCCCGTGCGTCGCTGCGCCCCCCTCCCTTATGATCCGAATCGAGAACGTCACCAAGACGTACAAGGGTGGAGTCGTCGCCCTCCGGGGCGTCTCCCTCGACATCCAGAAGCAGGAGTTCGTGTTCCTCGTGGGCCCGACGGGCTCGGGGAAGTCGACCCTGATCCGCCTCCTGATCAAGGAGGACAAGCCCGACGGCGGGCGCATCTGGGTGGCGGGCAAGGACATCGGCCAGCTCAGCACCTGGAAGGTCCCCCTGCTTCGGCGCAACATCGGCTGCGTGTTCCAGGACTTCAAGCTCCTGCCCAACAAGACGGCCTACGAGAACGTGGCCTTCGCCCTCGAGGTCATCGGACGGCCGTCCCACGTGATCAAGGCCCAGGTGCCCCAGGTGCTCGACCTCGTCGGCCTGTCCAAGAAGCACGACAACCTGCCCCACGAGTTGTCCGGTGGTGAGCAGCAGCGGGTGTCCATCGCCCGGGCCTTCGTCAACCGGCCGCTGATCCTGCTGGCCGACGAGCCCACCGGGAACCTCGACCCCAGCACCTCGGTCGGCATCATGCGCCTGCTCGATCGCATCAACCGCACGGGCACCACCGTGGTCATGGCCACCCACGACCACAACATCGTCGACACGATGCGCCGTCGCGTGGTCGAGCTCGACCGGGGATCGCTGGTGCGCGACCAGGCGCGCGGCGTCTACGGGGCCTTCACCTAGTGGAGGAAACACCATGGCGATAAAGGTCGACTACGTCGCCAAAGAGACGTTCTTCAACCTCAAGCGCAACCTCTCGATGGCGTCGGCCGCCCTCATAACCGTCGCCGTGTCGCTCACCCTCGCCGGCGGCGCCCTGCTGGTGAAGCGGGGGGTCGACCGGGCAACCATCCAGTGGCGGAACAACGTCGAACTGTCGGTGTTCATGAAGGCCGACGCCACCGCTCCCGAGTCCGAGGCCGTCGACCGCCAGTTGAAGGCCATGCCCGAGGTCGAGGACTACCACTACGTCAGCAAGCCCGAGGCGTTCGAGGAGTTCAAGCAGATCTTCGCCAACGAACCCGACGTGCGGGACGCCATCGGGGTGGACGAGATCCCGCCGTCGTACCGGGTGGTGCCCGGCGACGCCGAGCAGACCCGCATGATCGGCGACCGGTTCGCCAACACCGCCGGGGTGCTCCGCGTGAGCTATGCCAAGGACGAGGTCGAGGCGTTGGTGTCGATAACCAAGTTCCTCCAGATCATGCTCTGGGCGGTGGCCCTGGTGCTCCTCGGCGCCGCGTGTCTGCTGATCCTCAACACCATCCGAATGGCCATCTTCGCCCGCCGCCGGGAGGTGGCGGTGATGAAACTTGTGGGCGCCTCGAACTGGTTCATACGGGTGCCCTTCATGCTCGAGGGACTGGTGCAGGGCGTGATCGGCGCCGTCGCCGCCTTCTCCATGGTCTGGGTGCTCAGGAACTTCTTCCAGAGCTGGATCCAGAGCTCCAACAGCGACGTCCAGCTCTTCAAGCAGTTCCTCGTGACGAGTACCGACGTCATGGGCACCGGCGCCCTCCTCCTGCTGGTGGGCATGACGGTGGGCGTCGTCGGCTCGGCCGTCGCCGTCAGCCGCTTCCTCGACGTCTA
>CAYTTL010000148.1:4596-7449 GCA_964440725.1 uncultured Acidimicrobiales bacterium
GGGCGGACCCACTCGGTGAGCAGTTCCTCGCTGCGGGTCGTCCACTCCTCGGCGGTGATGGCGTAGCGGACGTGGTCCTCCCATACGCCGTTGATCGCCAGGTAGCGGATGGCCACCCCCTCGTCGCGCAGGCCGAGCTTCTCGACCACCCGGCGACTGGCCCGGTTGCGGGGGATGATCGCCACCTGCAGGCGGTGCAGGCGCACGTCTTCGAAGGCGAAGCGGGCAACCGTGGCCAGTGCCTCGGGCACGTATCCCTGGCCCGCACGGGCCTGGTCGATCCAGTAGCCGACGTAGGCGTTCTGGAACGGCCCGCGTTGCACACCGGAGACGTTGATCTCCCCGGCCAGGTGACCGTCGACGAAGATGCCGAAGCCGTACCCGGTGCCGAGCTGCCATTCGCGCTGACGGGCTCCGCACCGGGCTCCGAAGGCGGCCAGGTCCTGCGTGTCGTCGGGATTCCCTCTCGGGGGCTTGGGCTCCCACTTGAGCAACCAGTCGGCGTTGCGGCGGCGCACCTCCCGCCACTGGGGGAAGTCGTTCACGACCAGCGGCCGCAGCACCACCCGACGGCCGTGCAGCTCGTCGGGCAGGCCCATCACCCGTGCTCCAGCAGGCTGGCGGCCAGGCCGTCGAGGATGTCGGACTCGCTCACCAGGCACTCGTCGTGTCCGAAGTAGCGCATCACCGCCACCAGGATCGCCGCTCCCGCCACGATCACGTCGGCGCGGGCCTCCTCGAGGCCGGGGTTGTGCACCCGCTGGGCCCGAGTCTCGGTGGCGAGGGTGCGGAACACGTCCTCGGCCGCCGCCCGGGTCAGCACGAAATGGTGGATCCGACGGGCGTCGTAGGTGGGCAGGCCGAGCTCGACGGCCGCCATGGTGGTGACGGTGCCCGCCAGTCCCACCAGCCGCCGGGCCTCGAGGGACGCGGGTACCTCACGGGCCACGTCGTCGAGCCAGTCACGGGCCACCGAGAGGGCCTGGGACAGCTCCTCGGGCGCCGGCGGATCGTGATGGAGGAACCTCTCGGTGAGGCGAACGCACCCCATGTCGGCGGAGGCGACCCCCGCGACGGTGGTGGTGCCGACGACGAACTCCGTGGATCCCCCGCCGATGTCGACCACCAGGAAGGGCCCCTCGGCGGGGTCGAGCTCGGCGGTGGCGCCGCGGAACGACAGGCGACCCTCCTCGGCACCATCGAGCAGCTCGGGCCGGGTGCCGACGGCGTCGGCGGCGCGGGCGAAGAACTCCTCCCGGTTGGTGGCGTCGCGGGCCGCCGAGGTCGCCGTCATCCGCACCCGGTCCACCCCGTGGCCGTCCATGACCTTGCGGTACTCCCGCAACACGGCCACGGTGCGCTCGACGGCGCCCTCGGCCAGGGCGCCGGTCGCGTCGGTGCGCTCGCCCAGCCGGGTGATGCGCATGAGGCGCTCGAGGGTGGTGCCGCTCCTATCGCTGACGAGGAGTCGGGTGGAGTTGGTGCCGCAGTCGATGGCCGCCACCACACCGGAGCTCATCGTCGGTCGCCGTCCAGGCGGTCCTTCACCCACCGCCCCACGGGATCGTCGCCACCCGCCAGCAACCAGGCGTAGTGGGCGTGGAGGCACTTCACGCCCTGGCGCGTCCCCCCGACGCCTCCGCTGGGCCGGGGCCCCTCGTGTCCGGGCGGGATGGCGCTGTCGCGCTCGGCGGCGTAGCGGGCGTGGGCGCGCGCCAGCTCCTCGGCGTCGACCGCGGCCGCAGCCTCCCGGACACCGCCGGCGGCCTCGATGGAGCTCACCGTCCGGCGCAGTTCGGCGTCGACGAGCCACCAGCGCGTCGGCATGGGTGTGCCGTCGCGCAGCAGCGGTGCGTTGCAGATGACCACCGGACGGCCCTCGCCGTTGCGCACGGCGACGGTGAAGTCGCCTTCGGGGTCACGTCCGAGCAGCGCGGCCACGGCGGCACGGTCGGTGTCGCTGGGGGCGTCTGTGCCGGGTCTCACGACGTAGGGAGACGGCCGATCACCCGCCGAGCGTAGCGAGGACCGTCGCCCGCATCGTCGTGCTTGAAGAACGCGTAGGCGTCGCGTCCGGAACTGGTGGTCTGAACCAGGCGCTCGGCCCACTCGTCCAGATCGGCGCGGTCATAGCGGGTGCGCCGGAGCCGTAGGTAGCTGAAGGGGCCCACGTCCAGGTGGGGAGCGGGTCGGCCGTCGGCCTCGACGAGCACGAGCGTGGCATCGTGCGCCTCGAGCCGGGTCATGACCTCCACCGTCGCCCACGCCGGGCCCAGCTCGAAGGCCACTGGAGGCCGGGGCGGCGGCGGCAGGCCACCGAGCAGGCGGTCGAGCCTCGCCAGGTCGGGCTCCTGGTGGGGCACGCTGAACAGCACCGGGCCGAGGCACGCGCCGAGGGGGGCCAGGGACTCGAAGAACGCCGCCATCCGTTCCTCGACGCCGTCGAGGTCGCGACGGTGGGTGATGCCCAGGTGGGCCTTGGGAGCGAAGGTGAAGTCGGCCGGCACCTGGTCGACCCAACGGGTCAGGGTGCTGGCGGGCATCAGGCGGCGGTAGGTGGCGTGGGCTTCGACGGTGGGAAACCGCCGGGCGTAGAACGCGAGCATGCGGGCGGGCGAGGTCCCGTTGGGATAGAAGCGGCCGACCCACTCGGCGTACGACCAGCCGCTGGTCCCGACCTTTGCGTGTGACACGGGCGGCGAGCATACGGTGACCTCCGCCGAAGTGCCCATCCGGGCGACGATCGCCGCTCGCCGTACATTGTCAGGGCACCCTCAGGAGAGGAACACATGGACGCCGACGGGCGCCACGACGACATGGACGCCGACGGGCGCCACGACGACATGGACGCCG
>CAYTTL010000149.1:0-7404 GCA_964440725.1 uncultured Acidimicrobiales bacterium
CCGACCTCAACGACCTCTACCGCCGGGTCATCAACCGGAACAACCGCCTGAAGCGTCTTCTCGACCTCGGCGCTCCGGAGATCATCGTCAACAACGAGAAGCGCATGCTCCAGGAGGCCGTCGACGCGCTGTTCGACAACGGCCGGCGTGGTCGCCCCGTCACCGGTCCCGGCAACCGTCCCCTCAAGTCGCTGTCCGACATGCTCAAGGGCAAGCAGGGCCGTTTCCGCCAGAACCTGCTGGGCAAGCGGGTCGACTACTCGGGTCGTTCGGTCATCGTCTGTGGTCCGACCCTCAAGCTCCACCAGTGCGGTCTCCCCAAGCTCATGGCCCTCGAGTTGTTCAAGCCCTTCGTCATGAAGCGCCTGGTCGACACCGAGCTGGCCCAGAACATCAAGTCGGCCAAGCGCATGGTCGAACGGCGTCGCCCCCACGTGTGGGATGTGCTCGAGGAGTGCATCAAGGAGCACCCGGTGTTCCTCAACCGGGCGCCGACGCTGCACCGCCTCGGTATCCAGGCCTTCGAGCCCCTGCTCGTCGAGGGCAAGGCCATCCAGATCCACCCCCTCGTCTGCGCCGCCTTCAACGCCGACTTCGACGGCGACCAGATGGCCGTCCACCTGCCCCTGTCGGCCGAGGCCCAGGCCGAAGCCCGGGTGCTCATGCTGTCGGCCAACAACGTCCTGTCGCCGGCCAACGGCCGGCCCCTCACCGTGCCCAGCCAGGACATGGTGATCGGCATCTACTACCTCACGGAGAAGGTCGCCGGGGCCAAGGGCGAGGGCCGCCGGTACCGTCACCTGTGGGAGATCGAGCAGGCCTACGACAACCACGAGCTCGAGGTGCACGCCGAGATCCAGTTCAGCGACGGCGGCCACGACGACGACGGCGTGCCCACCCACCGCACCACCACTCCCGGCCGCCTTTTGTTCGAGGCCGCCC
This sequence comes from uncultured Acidimicrobiales bacterium, assembly GCA_964440725.1. Classification (GTDB taxonomy): domain Bacteria; phylum Actinomycetota; class Acidimicrobiia; order Acidimicrobiales; family AC-14; genus DATAQC01. Next base: position 943 of record CAYTTL010000149.1, read on the forward strand.
TGCCGCCCGATTTCGCCGAGCGGTTCGGCTACATCGACAAGGCGGTCAAGAAGCGCCACATCACCGACATCGTCGAGAAGCTGGTCGACGAGTACAGCAAGGCCATCGTGGCCAGGAGCCTCGACGCCATCAAGGACCTCGGCTTCCGGTTCGCCAGCCAGTCGGGCCTCACCATCTCCATGGACGACGTCAAGACCCCGCCGGAGAAGCCGGTCATCCTCGACCGCTACGAGAAGGAAGCGGACAAGATCGAGGCCCAGTTCAAGCGGGGCATCATCACCGACGACGAGCGGCGCCAGAAGGAGGTGGAGATCTGGATCAACGCCACCGAGGAGGTCCGCCGGGCCATGCAGAAGACCCTCGGAGGCGAGACCTTCAACCCCATCGACATGATGCTGAACTCGGGGGCCCGAGGCAACATCATGCAGGTGAGCCAGATCGCCGGTATGCGCGGCCTGGTGGCCAACCCGCGGGGCGAGATCATCCCCCGGCCCATCAAGTCCAACTTCCGCGAGGGCATGTCGGTCCTCGAGTACTTCATCTCCACCCACGGCGCCCGCAAGGGCCTGGCCGACACCGCCCTGCGCACCGCCGACTCCGGCTACCTCACCCGCCGGCTCGTCGACGTGGCCCAGGAGCTCATCATCCGCAGCGTCGACTGTGGCTCCACCCGCGGTCTGTGGCTGGAGAACGTCACCCCCGACCGGCCCGACCAGCGCACCAACCTGGAGACGCGTCTGTACGGGCGCACGCTCGTCGACGCCGTCGCCCTGGCCGACGGCCGGGAGCTGCCGGCCAACACCACGGTCGGCGAACCGGAGATGGCCGCTCTGCGCGACGATCCCGGCGTCGACAGGGTTCGGGTGCGGTCCGTCCTCACCTGCGAGGCCACCCACGGCGTGTGTGGCCTCTGCTACGGCCGTTCCATGGCCACCGGAAAGGCCATCGAGCTCGGCGAGGCCGTCGGCGTCATCGCCGCCCAGTCCATCGGCGAACCGGGCACCCAGCTCACCATGCGGACCTTCCACACCGGCGGTATCGCCGGTGAGGACATCACCCACGGACTGCCGCGGGTGGTCGAGCTGTTCGAGGCCCGTACCCCCAAGGGCAAGGCCGTGCTGGCCCGCACCTCCGGGGTGGTACGCATCGCCGAGGACGAGGTGAAGGGTCGCACGGTCACCATCGTCGGCGACGACGCCAGCGAGGAGAGCTACCCCGTCTCCACCCGTGACGTCACCCGCCTGTTGGTGCGTGACAACCAGGAGGTGGCCGCCGGCGACGCGCTCATCGAGGGTCCCAAGGACCCCAAGGAGCTGCTGGAGATCAAGGGCATCCGCGACACCCAGCAGTACCTCGTCGACCAGGTCCAGCTCGTGTACCGGGCCCAGGGCGTGTCCATCCACGACAAGCACATCGAGCTCATCGTCCGCCAGATGCTGCGCAGGGTGCTCGTCGCCGAGGCCGGCGAGTCCGAGTTCCTGCCCGGTGAGCGTGTCGACGCCCGGCAGTACGCCGAGGTCAACCGGTCGCTGGTGACCGAGGACAAGAAGCCCGCCCAGGGCCGTCCCGAGCTGATGGGGATCACCAAGGCGTCGCTCGCCACCGAGTCGTGGTTGTCGGCGGCGTCGTTCCAGGAGACCACCCGGGTGCTCACCGAGGCGGCCATCGAGGGCAAGTGCGACCAACTGATGGGCTTGAAGGAGAACATCATCATCGGCAAGCTCATCCCCGCCGGCACGGGCATGGAGCGCTATCGCAACCTCGACATCCAGGCCCCCGACTACGAACCGCTGTCGTACTACTCGTCGGACAACGACCAGGACCTGGCGGCATGGCTGGCCAACATCGGCACGACCGGGGGAGGCGACGGCGACACCGGGCCCATGCCCCTGCCCGAGGGCGTGATTCCGCCCGACGCAGGCAACGGTGACCAGGCGGCCGACGCCTACGTGGCCGCCAACCCCGAGGACGCCGCCAGCTAGGCGACCCCCCTCGTTCTTTGCGCGATTTCCAACATCAGATGTTGGAAATCGCGCTCAGAACGGAGTGCCGCCTACGTGCGCGCCAGGCGGTCGGCGATGCACTCCGCCAGCCACAGGTCCGACAACCACAGGACGTCGCCGATCTGGGACCCGCGGTACTTGCGATGGACGCGGATGCCGTCGGAGCCGGCGACGAGCTCCACGCCCTCCCAGCGTTTGCCGCTGAGGGCGGAGACGACCTGGCGGACAGCTTGGGGGGCGTCGTCCGACGCGACGAGCCGGGACTTGCGGGTCTCGACCCGGAACTCCGGGTAGGTGCCACGCACCGAGGTCTGGTACCGCGTTCCGTCCATGACGATCTCGACCCTGCGACCGTGGCGACGGCCGCCGACCACGGAGACACCCTCGACGCGGTGGCGGTCCCCGACGGGGGTGGACGTCGGATGGAACGCCACCTGGGGCACGGCCTCGGTCTGAAGTCCGAGCGACGCCAGCCAGCGCTCGCCGTCGCCGCCGCCGGCGGCGGCCCGGCTCAGGCCCGACAGGGAACGTCCGGCCATCACCACCACGATCACGACGACGGGAACGATCGAAAGAGGGATGTCCGGGCCGGTCTCGGAGACGGCGATCGTCGGGCCCACCCCAGCCAGGTACAGGCCCATGCCGACGGCGATGGCGACAACCAGAACACCCATCATGAGCAGATGGCTCCGTGCCTGGTCGACGCTCGGCGACGCGGCCTCGGGGCCGGAGGGGACCGACTCGATCGCCAGGGCTCTCACCTGCTGGCGCCAATCACCGGCGGGCGGGGTGGAGGGATACGTGCCAGGCATCCGCTGTCCTCCTTCGTCGAGGATCGTACGGGATCGCCGGAAACCGGCGTCGGCCGTGCCGCCCGCCCGGCCCATCCTGATTGGGGTCAGTCGCAGGTCGACTACAATTCACAGGTTCGCGTCTGAGAGGTTTCGCATTGCCCACCATCGCCCAGCTTGTGCGCAAAGGCCGCGCGAGCAAGCTCGAGAAGACCAAGACCCCGGCACTCAAGGGCGCCCCGCAACGCCGGGGGGTGTGCACGCGCGTCTACACCCACACACCGAAGAAGCCGAACTCGGCCCTGCGTAAGGTGGCCCGGGTCCGGCTCACCACCGGCCAGGAGGTCACGGCCTACATCCCCGGCGTGGGCCACAACCTCCAGGAGCACTCCATCGTGCTGGTGCGTGGCGGACGGGTGAAGGACCTGCCCGGCGTCCGCTACAAGATCATCCGCGGCGTGCTCGACGCGTCCGGCGTCCGAGACCGCAAGCAGGCCCGCAGCCGCTACGGCGCCAAGAGAGAGAAGTAGACGATGCCCCGCAAGGGACCTCCGCCGCGGCGCGAGCTCATGCCCGACCCGATCTTCCACTCCGTGCTCGTCACCCAGTTCGTGAACAAGGTGCTGCAGCGGGGGAAGCGGTCGTTGGCCGAGCGCATGATGTACGACGCCCTCGAGATCGTGAAGGAAAAGACCGGCGCCGAGCCCATCTCCACGCTCAAGCGGGCCCTCGAGAACGTGAAGCCCCAGCTCGAGGTGAAGAGCCGCCGGGTCGGAGGTGCCACCTACCAGGTGCCCATCGAGGTCCGGCCCCGCCGGGCCACCACGCTGGCCATCCGGTGGTTGGTCGGGTACTCCCGCCAGCGGCGGGAGAAGACCATGGCCGAGCGCCTGGCCAACGAGATCCTCGACGCGTCGAACGGCATCGGTACCTCGGTCAAGCGCCGGGAGGACATCCACAAGATGGCCGAATCCAACAAGGCCTTCGCGCATTACCGTTGGTGATTAGAGGGGGGAAGGGGACCTTCCCCCCTCTAGCTCCCCCCATCGGGGCCTCGCTTCGCTTCGGCGGTCGCCGCTAGCCGTTGAGGGCGCGTCGGCGCCGTCGGCGGCCAGCGGAAGTCAACGTCAACAACGAAAGAATCCGTTATGGCAGATGCACCTGTTATCCGTGAATTTCCGCTCAGCCGGACCCGCAACATCGGGATCATGGCCCACATCGACGCGGGCAAGACCACGACGACCGAGCGGATCCTCTATTACACGGGACGCACCTACAAGATCGGCGAGGTCCACGAGGGCGCGGCGGTCATGGACTGGATGGTCCAGGAGCAGGAGCGGGGCATCACCATCACCTCGGCGGCCACCACCTGCCGGTGGCGCGACACGTGGATCAACATCATCGACACACCCGGCCACGTCGACTTCACCGTCGAGGTGGAGCGGTCGCTGCGGGTGCTCGACGGTGCCGTGGCCGTGTTCGACGCGGTCGCGGGCGTGGAGCCACAGACCGAGACGGTCTGGCGACAGGCCAACAAGTACAAGGTGCCGCGCATCTGTTTCATCAACAAGATGGACCGCATCGGCGCCGACTTCTTCAAGGCCGTCGCCCAGATCACCGACCGCCTCGATGCCAACCCTGCGGTGATCCACGTGCCCATCGGGGCCGAAGGCGGGTTCCGCGGGGTGATCGACCTCATCGCCATGAAGGCCCTGGTCTGGGAGGAGGGGATGGGCGAGCAGTGGGAGGTGATCGACGTCCCCGCCGACATGATGGAAGAGGCCGAGCAGTGGCGCCACCAGCTGGTCGACGTGCTCTCCAGCCACGACGACCACATCATGGAGAAGTACGTCGGCGAGGAGGCCATCACCGCCGACGACCTGCGCAAGGCGCTGCGCACGGCCACGATCGACAACGCCGTCGTCCCCGTGCTGGCCGGATCGGCGTTCAAGAACAAGGGCGTGCAGCCCCTCCTCGACGCCGTCGTCGACTTCCTGCCCAGCCCCGTCGACCTGCCTCCCGTCGTCGGCCTCGACGTCAAGGGCATCGAGGAGCTCGAGCGTCCGTGCGACGACTCGGCTCCTTTCTCGGCCCTGGCCTTCAAGATCATGAGCGACCCGCACGTGGGCCGGCTCACCTACTTCCGGGTCTACTCCGGGTGCCTGCAGAAGGGCGCGGCGATCCTGAACTCCACCCGCGACCGCAAGGAGCGCATCGGGCGCATCCTCCAGATGCACGCCAACCACCGCGAGGACAAGCAGGCGGTGTACGCGGGCGACATCGTCGCCGCCGTGGGCTTCAAGTCCACGTCCACCGGCGACACCCTCTGCGACCCGAACGCTCCCATCGTCCTGGAGTCGCTCGAGTTCCCCCAGCCGGTGATCCACGTGGCCATCGAGCCGCGTACCAAGATCGACCAGGAGAAGCTCAGCGAGGCCCTCCAGCGCCTCTCCGACGAGGACCCCACGTTCCAGAAGCACACCGACGAGGACACCGGTCAGGTGATCATCGCCGGGATGGGCGAGCTCCACCTCGAGGTGCTTGTCGACCGCATGCTGCGGGAGTTCCGGGTCGACGCCCACGTGGGCAAGCCCCAGGTGGCCTACCGCGAGACCATCACCAAGTTGGCGCACAAGGTCGAGGAGCGCTACATCCGCCAGACCGGTGGCCGGGGCCAGTACGGACACGTGGTGATCGACCTCGAGCCGACCGGTCCCGGCGGTGGCTACCAGTTCGTCGACAAGATCAAGGGCGGCGACGTCCCCAAGGAGTACATCCCCTCGGTCGACGCAGGCATCCAGGAGGCGCTCCAGAACGGGGTCCTGGCCGGCTACCCGATGTCGGACGTGCGGGCCACCCTGATCGACGGCTCCTATCACGACGTCGACTCGTCGGAGATGGCCTTCAAGATCGCCGGCTCGCTGGCCGTCAAGAAGGCCGCCCGCCTGGCCGGCCCCGTGCTCCTGGAGCCCATCATGGCCGTCGAGGTCGTCACCGCCGACGAGTACATGGGCGACGTCATCGGCGACCTGTCGAGCCGGCGGGGACGCATCGAGGGGATGGAACAGCGGGGCAACAGCCAGGTCATCAGGGCACAGGTACCGCTGGCCGAGATGTTCGGCTACGCTACCGACCTACGGTCGCGGACCCAGGGTCGAGCGACGTACACCATGCAGTTCCACTCGTACCAGGAAACGCCTGAGTCGATTTCCCGCGAGGTCGTCGCCCGGGTGCGGGGCGAGTAGGCGGCGATGTCAGGCAGAATCAGCGTCGATAGGAATCCGGGAGTCTTTTGATGGCCAAGAAGAAATTCGAGCGCACCAAGCCGCACATCAACGTGGGAACCATGGGCCATATCGACCATGGCAAGACCACCCTGACCGCTGCTGTCACCAAGGTGCTACACGACACCGACGACACGGTGGCGTTCACGCCGTTCGACCAGATCGACAAGGCTCCGGAGGAGAAGGCGAGAGGCATCACCATCGCCATCGCCCACGTGGAGTACGAGACGCCCAAGCGTCACTACGCCCACGTCGACATGCCCGGTCACGCCGACTACATCAAGAACATGATCACCGGCGCCGCCCAGGTCGACGGGGCCATCCTCGTCGTCTCCGCCGCCGACGGCCCCATGCCCCAGACCCGGGAGCACGTGCTGCTGGCCC
>CAYTTL010000150.1:0-7396 GCA_964440725.1 uncultured Acidimicrobiales bacterium
GCCACCTGGGTCGAGTTCGGGAGCCGGTAGAGCTTGTAGACGAAGAGCGGCAGGCTCGACTGCGGACCACTGAACGGGTTGGTGTTGAGCGTGTCCGAACCGAGGGCGGTCAGGATCAGCACCGCCGTCTCCCCCACGGCCCGGGCAACGCCCAGGATGACGGCGGTGAAGAGGCCGGCCCTGGCCGTGGGGAGTACGATCTTGGACACCACCCGCCACTGGGGGGCGCCCAGGGCCAGCGACCCTTCCCGAAGCGAGTCGGGCACCGTGCGCAGGATCTCCTCGGAGGCCCGGGTGACCGTGGGCAGCATGAGGATGGCGAGCCCGGCTGCGGCCGCCGCGCCGGAGAAGTCGTGGCTGCGTACCCAGAGCGTGTACACGAGCAGGCCGGCCACGATCGAGGGCAGACCGCTCATGGCGTCGACGATGAAGCGCACCACGGGCGCGAGTCGACCCTTGATCTCGTGCAGGTAGACGGCGGTGAGGATGGCCACCGGAACAACCGCGAGCGTCGCCAGCCCGACCTGCTCCAACGTCCCGACGATGCCGTGGAGCGCGCCCCCGGCCTCGGGGTTCAACGGGCCGACGTCGGCCAGGTCGCTGGTGAAGAACCGGGGCCTGAGCAGGCCGAAGCCCTTGATGAAGAGGTACACGACGATCCATGCCAGGGCGCCGACGACCAGCGTCCCGACCGACCAGATGAGCACGGTGGCGAGGCGGTCGCTCGCCACCTCGGGGGTGCCGCTGTCGCGGACGAGCAGGTACAGAGCGAGTAGGAACCAGACGTACCACCAGACGGCGCTGCCGAGGATGCCGTTCCAGTCGAGTACGAGCCGCATCGTGAGCACGGCGGCCAGGGCCGAGCCGCCCGCCAGGAGCATCTGAACGACGTCGTCACGGGGAACGGCCGACGGCCGACGCGGGCGGTCCTGCGACGGCGTCGCGGACGGGACCGGCGGCGGGGCCGGAGGTAGGGCCGTGGCTGAATCGGGTGGGCTGAGAACACTCACGCCAGGCGCGTCCCGCGCGTCACGATCCAGCGGGCGAACAGGTTCACGGCAAAGGTGAGCACGAACAGGGCGAAGCCGGCGGCGATGAGCCCTTCGATCTCCGCGGGGCCGGCCTCGCCGAAACGAGAGGCGATGAGCGACGCCACCGAACCGCCGCCGGTCTCGAGGACGTGCCAGTTGACGCCGAACACGAAGTTGATGATCACCGTCACGGCGATGGTCTCACCGAGGGCCCGCCCGAAACCGAGGAGTGTGGCTCCGACGATGCCCGATCGACCGAACGGGAGGATGACCGACCGGATCATGCCCCACCTGGTTCCGCCCAGTGCCAGCGCGCCCTCGCACTGCTCGCGCGGAACCTGGGCCATGACGTCGCGCGACACCGAGGTGATGATGGGCAGGATCATCACGGCCACGACCATTCCCACGACGAAGCTCGACCGGCCGAGATCGGGAGTGGCGTTCGAGAGGCGGAACAGCGGAATGGCTGACAGGTGATCGCTCATCCAGCCCGCGGGCCCACGCAGCCGTTCCTGGAAGACGAACAGACCCCAGAGGCCGAAGATCAGGCTGGGGAGGGCGGCGAGCAGGTCGACGACCGCCGTGAGGAATCCCCGGACCCGTGCCGGCGCGTACTCGTTGATGAACAGTGCCATCCCGACGCCCAAGGGGACGGCCACGGCCATGGCCAGCGTGGCGATGATGACCGTGCCGAGGAGAAGCCCGCCGACACCGAAGCGTCCCTCGGCGGGGTTCCACACGCTTCCGGTGAAGAAGTCCCACGGCCCCGAGGCCCACAAAGCGGGCCAGCCCTGCTTCAGCAGGAACACAAGCGTGGTCGAGACGATGATGAGGCTCACCACTGCGGCGGCGGTGGAGACCGTCCGGAAGATGCGGTCGGCCTTGGTCGGTCGGTCGACCGGCCGCCACGGCCGGTCGCCGCCCGTCGGTCCTGTCGGCACCGCCGGCACGGGCAACGTGTCGCCCCCGTCGACAGGGACGGAGACGGTGTCCGCCAAGGGGTCGCCCGCGGGGGGTGGGACCCAGTCCGATCCACGAGACGACACGTTCGCCAGTGTGGCGGGAGGAACCGAACCCTGGGTGGGGGGACGGTGAAATCCAGTCGAACTCCGGGTGAACAAGGCCCGGACGCGAGGAAGGGGCCCGGCAACTTGCGGGCCCCTGCCTCGATGCGTCGGTGGGTCAGGTCAGGTCTGGACCCGGCAGGCGTACCCGGAGGTGCGCAGGGAGATGGGCACCTGGGTGAAGCCGTTGCGGCTGATGATGCCGTTGATCAGGCTCTTGTACCCTGAGCCGCCCACGGGATCGATCAGGTGCTGAGTGTTGGTCGTCTTGCACAGGAACCTGGTGAACTCGCGCACTGCGCCGCCCGTGCCGGTGTCGGCTCCCTGCACGTCGGGGCCGGGATCGCAGGTGCCCGGCGTGCCGGGTGCCCGGCAGTCGGCGTCGGTGTTGCGGGTCACGTGGTTGACCGTACGGTTGATGGGATAGGTCTGGGCGAAGGTGGTGCCGGGGTCGGGAGCGACGCCCGCGATCTGCCACGGCTTCCCCGACTGGCGCAGATAGGGGAAGCCCAGGATCGACGCCGAGGACCACGTGAGCTTGTTGTTGTCGTCGTCGTCGGCGGTGTTGGCCACGTTGTCGGGGCCCTTGTCCTCGAGCTGGATCTTCAGGTCGTTCTCGAAGGCGTACACGTCGTCGGCAGTGCCGTTGATGCCGTCGGCGCCGGCGACCTTGCGCACGCAGGCCTGGTTGTTGGGTTCGAACGTAGGGTTCCCACCGGCCGTGCGCAGGTAGTCACGGAAGCTGGCGTAGGTGCCCGCCGACGGGTTGATCCCGTACGGAAAGATGGGACCGGCCGGACCGCCGTAGCCGGGGATCTGGTTCCAGTTGGTGATCGTGCAGTTGTAGATCCCGTAGAGGTCGGCGCCGCTGAGGAAGTTGCCCGCGGCCCGGGTGCCGAATGAGTAGACGGCGATCGCGTCCTGGGCGAACCCCCAGAACGTGAGGCTGGCCAGCTCGGTGCCAGACGGGCCCCGGGACGAGCGTGCGTAGTCGATGGGTGGGTTGTACTGCGGACCGGCGGGGAGCAAGGCCTGCACGCCCGCCGAGGAGCCGGTGGGGGCTGCCTCCACGAAGGCGTCGTGGTCCCAGTCGGCCCACGGTCCCGGCCCGGGCTGGGCCGCGGGCTGGCACTTGCCCTTGTTGGCGTCGGTGGACGAGGTCACCAGCGGGCAGCCGGGGGAACGGTTGTAGAGCAGGGTCAGGTCGCCGGAGAGGAGGTAGGTCGTGTCCGACCCGCCTCCCACGACCACATCGGGCAGGTCGTCGAAGCCCGTGTTCGGTGGGGGCGTGGCCCCTGCGGGCGAGGCCAGGCTGAACAGGCCGAGCGCCGCAACACCTGTGGTGACGGCTCTCGCGAGGCGCTTCATCTGTCTGGGTTCTCCTTCGTGTTGGTGAGGCATGGTTGGTGAGATCAACGGGAAAGTAGTGAGACCGGCTTCCGCCGCTTACGCGCGATTCCGTAGAGGCAGGCGAGGACGACGACCCCGGCACCGCTCGCCAGAACGACGCCGGCTGTTGTCGACCCACCCGTGCCGGCTGTCTGTCGGGACCCCGCCGCCGCGCAGGTGAACGGAACGAAGAAATCAGTGGTCAGATCGGCCGGAGATTCCGAGAGGCGCAGGTACCCGCGTTGGTAGTTGCCGGCACCGGCCTCGGGGCTGCACACCGACCACGCGCGGTTCTCGGGGTCGAGCCCGACGAAGGGGGCCGTCGGGTTGGCGGGTTGACCGCCGTAGGTCACGGTGCCCGACTCGGGAACGCCGAAGAAGAACTGACGGGAGAGGGTGCTGCAGTCCGCCGTGGGATCGAAACTCGGCTTCCGGTCGTCGGCGATGCATTCCTCCACCACCAGGCTGTCGCCCTGATCCCTGGTCGTCCTGCCCGAGTACGTGACCTCGAACTTCTGGCCACTCACGGCCAGGGTGGTGGGGGAGATCGATCCCTCGGACACCGCGTTTGCGCTCCCGGCGGGAAAGGTCACCATTGCCCCTACCGCGAAACCGAAGAAGACCGCGCCCATTCGCGGCGTGCGTCGTCGGCGGTCGAGATGGGCATGCTGGTTCTCCTTCGTCGGCCTGCTCCCCCTGATGGCTACCTACACCGCTCTGGTGGTCGCTCCCCAGTCGACGGCACCCGGGATCCTCAATCATTTGAAGCGGACTGACAATGGTTTCGGCGAGGTCTTCGCCGACAGTTTGAGCACCGTTCACCCCGGCGGCAGAGTTTGGAGATCGTTCACCGGCGCGCCACCGGCGATTCCCTCTGCCGTTCCCGGCCCTGGGTAACTTCCGTTCGTGATCACCACCAGGCGGGCGGGACCCGAACGACCCGGACTCAGGCTGTTCCTCGCCGCCGCGGGCATCGCATTGCTTGCCATCGGCATCGTCGTCTTCACCGCGGCATACGCCATGGCCCAGACCACCAGCACCTCCACATCGACCACTGTCGACGGCACGACCACGACGACCTCGGACATCACCACGACGACCATTCCCGACGGCGCCACGACGACCACCGTGGCATGCCCCACCACTACGACTCAGCCGACGACGAGCGTCGCAGAACCGCCCACCTCGACGTCGTCGACGACCACGACCACCACTGATCCCGCATCGACGACCACCTCAACGCCCAGCGACCCATGCCCGACCGACGACGCGGCGACCGACGGATCGACGGGCGGATTCGAAGAGGGCACGTCCGGCGATCTTGGCGGCGCAGAGGGCGCCGGGCTGGCGAGCACGGGATCGGGCACGTGGTTGCCGATCACTCTGGTCGGCCTGGCGCTGATCATCGCTGGTGAAATGCTCCGCCGCCGGCGTCGCCGTCGGGTCCGCCCGCTGATCTGAGCATCCTCCGCCCGTCGCGCCGCGCCAGCCATTCCAAGGCCACGCTGGACACAACGGTCATCGACACGACCAGGAACAACACGCTCCGGGGGACCAGGGCGTCCGACTCCGCGGCGGCGGTGAGCCGCAGGGAGGACCCCGGCTCGGGGAGCAGGGCCAGGCTCTGGCCGGGAGTCTCCTGGTCGGGCACGTCGATCGGGATCGGCTCGGAACGGGGTACGGGCCCACCGGCTCCGGAGTCCTCAGGTGGATCGTTCGCGGCTGCCTCCGACGGAGTACCGGCACCGCCACCGGCTCGGGTCTCGTCATCGGTGGTCGATTGTCTGCCGTCAGGCACGACGGTCGACGGGGTGTCGGGAGGGCGTGCTGAACCCACGGCCCGGCCGATGTCGAGCCGACCGTGGCACCCCTCACCGCATGGCCGTGAGTCGTCGGCTGACTCCAGCATTCGGCGGATCGCGTCCTGGCGCGTCAAGCCTTGGGCGAGGAGCAGCGCTAGCGCGCCCGAAACGTGGGGAGTGGCGATCGACGTGCCGCTGCCGGCCCCGTACGAGTTCTTCCGTCCGTTGACCCAGTTGGCCGAGACCACATTCTGGGACACGAAGCTCGGGTTGGTGGGATCGCCTCCCACCCCCCCCGGTGCCAGGAGGCCCCACTTCGCACCGCGCAGCGAAACGGAGTAGGGCGCGGCGCTGCCGTCGCGGCGGCTGGCCCCCACGACAACCGCGTTGAGGTCGGCGTAGACGGAGCGGGCCCCGTCCGGAGTCCCGTTGCCGGCGGCGACGACGGGAACCGCTCCTCGGGCCCATGCCCGCTCTATCGCCTGTGCCATGAGGCTTGGACCGGGGCCTTCGTCGGCATCGGCACCCAGGCTCAGGTTGACGATCCGGGCACCGTGGCCGACGACCCAGTCGATGCCCGCCAGCACGTCTTCAGGGACTCCCGACGCACCACCACGGCCGTCGTCGGTCAGCGACCGGGCTACGACGAGCTCGGCGCCCGGGGCGATTCCGGCAATGCCTTTGCCGTTGTCGGTGACCGCCGCGGCGACGGAGCTGACGGCGGTGCCGTGGCCGTTGTCGTCCTGCCCGTTTCCCCGACACGACGCCGCGCTCCCCCCGACGCCGATGCAGCTCGTGGAGGCCACGATCTTGACGGCCAGGTCTTCGTGCGCGAGGTCGACTCCGGTGTCGACGATGCCGATGCGAACGCCGGCACCGGTTGTACGCCGCCATGCGTCAGGAGCGCCGATCTGCGACGGCGCCCATTGCCTGGCCCAGTGGAGGTCGGTCGTGGCATGAGCCGGACGAGCCTGCGAAACGACGACGACCGACGAGGCGATCACCGCGACGATCAGAGACCGGTGTATCCGTCGAGGCGTCATCGGACGCGCCACCGGAGTCGGCAATCCGGTCCTAGAACCTCCCCCTGCCCCGGCGGGGCGGAGCCCCCGGCCAGCCGCGGGCCTGGCCTTGTCGGGAAGCACCCCAGGTACTGAGCCCGACGCCGATGTACACGAGCAGCAACGCCAGCTTCACCAGCTGGGCGGGTCCCGACCCGGTGCGGGCCAGCACGTCACCCAGAACCCCGCCCGAGCCATCTGCCTCGCCACCGGTTTCCCCGATCGTCGTCGTGGTCAATCCCGCAGCCGTTGTCGTCGTGGTGCCGTCGCCAATCGTGGTCGTGGTGGTGCCGTCGCCAATCGTCGTTGTCGTCGTGCCGTCGCCCAACGTCGTCGTCGTCTCACCAAGCGTCGTCGTCGTTGCACCGAGGGTCGTGGTGGTCGACGGAATCGTCGTCGTGGTGGTCGCGGGCACAGCCCCCTCGCAGGTGAAGGGGATGAAGAAGTCGTCGGCAGTATCCGCCGGGAAGTCGGCCACCCGGAAGAAGCCGGTCTGGTAATTGGTGACTCCGGAGGCGGGGTCGCATACCGACCATTCGCCGTTGTTCACGTCGATACCCACGAACGGCGCGAACGGGTTGTTCGGGTCGCCACCGTAGGTGATGGTCCCGCTGGGTGCTCCGGGATCGCTGTAGTTGACGAGCGACAGCGGGCTGCAGTCGATTTCGGTGTCGAAGCCGATCTTGGTGTCGTCGGCGATGCACTGGGCCACGATCAGGTTGGGCGTTGTCGGGTCTGTGGTCTTCCCCGAGTAGTTGATCGTGAACGCCTGCCCGGCAGCCGAGAGCGTTGTCGGAGAGATCGATCCTCCGTCGATTGCGTCGGCGCCTCCGCCGAGACCGGTGACGATGCCGATCGTGGCCACGCCGATGACGGCGGCGGTGACCCGTCGAGCCCTTCCATCAGCGAATGCCCCCATGCTCGGGTCGCTTCCTTCCAGTAGGTCGCTCGCCAAGCCGTCGGCCCTGCGAGGGGGAGTGCGCCCCGTTGCGGGGTCATTCTCCGCACTTCACGACCTGCTGACAATGGCTGGGCGGAGGAGTTCGCCG
>CAYTTL010000151.1:0-2992 GCA_964440725.1 uncultured Acidimicrobiales bacterium
CAACGACAGCTGCGATCCTTCCAGCGGCCGAACCGCAGCATGAGGATCCTCGCAGCCATAGGCCCGGTCGGCTCGGAGTTGGGCCCGCTCCGAAAGGGTCAGGGCCTGGCCCGCCTCGCCGGCGTCGAGCACCGCCAGCCCTTCGTCGATGCGCCCGACGATGTACAGCGCTCGCGCCCGGGCCAGGCGCAGGACCCCCTCGACCGCGGGGTCGTGGCCTCGCCCCAGCACCTCGCCGGCGAGAACCTCGGCCTCCACCACCCGGCCCGACCACAGCAGGGCGATGACCTGCTCGGCCAGGAGCGCGTCGTGGCCCGACGCCGTGGGATCAGAGAGCTCAGCGGCCCGGCCCAGAAGCTCCGCGGCCATCTGCGGCGAGCGGGGTGCGGCCTCCTCGGCCGCCTCCCGCAGCCACGTGACGGCTTGGCCATCGCCGGGAGAAGCCCCGAGGAGGAGATGCTGGGCAAGCTGGAGGGCGGAGGCCCCGCCGCCGGCCAGAGCCCGGGCCACGTCGCGGTGCAGGCCCGCCCGCACGCTTCGGGGCAGCTCGCCGTAGAGGGCCTCGTGCACCAGGTCGTGTCGGAAGCACAGGCGCTCGCCGGCGTCGCCCAGGACACCGGCGCGCACCGCCTCTTCGAGGGGCTGCACGAGTTCGGTGACCGGCCGTCCCACCACCGTGGCCAGATCGGCGGGCGAGAAGGTGGGGCCCAGCACGGCTCCCAAGCGCAGAAGCTCCAGAGTCGGCGGGGACAGTGTCCCCAGCCGGCGCAGGATGGTGAGGCGCAGCGTGGGGGGAGCCTGGACCTGGGCCACCTCGGCATGACCGGCGGCCACGGTCACCCGGTTCTCCTGGACCAGCGCCCGGGCCAGCTCGAGAACGAACAGAGGGTTGCCGCCGGCCCCGGCCAGCTGCTCGCACAGTCGCGGGCCGGGCGGCGCGCCCAGCGCCTCGGCAACCAGGTCTTTCACCGGCGCAGGTGCGAGGGGGCCGAGGTGCAGATGGATTCCGCCCTCCTCCGTGCAGGTTTCGACCAGGCTGGTCAGCTCGGGAGTGGCCGGCACCGGCCGGAGGGTGCCCAGGACCACGACGGGCAGGCCGGTGGCTCGCCGGGCCAGGACGCGTGCGGTCACCAAGGTGGCGTGATCCGCCCAGTGCAGGTCCTCCACGGCGAGGACCACCGGGCCGTCGACGCAGAGGTGCTCGACCAGCTCGACGAATGCCTCCGCCACCCGGTACTCGAGAGTGCCGGCCAGCACCAAGCCAGCGGCCTCATCCGGATCGGGGCCCGCCAACCGGGCGATCTTGGCGTGGCGGGGATCAGAGGAGGCCCGGGTGCATGCGAAGGCCTCGGTCAGGGGCCCGAAGGGCCGCATCCGCTCCAACTGCTCGCAGCGGCCGTAGAAGACCCGGAAGCCCCGGCCTTCGGCGTCACCGAGGATCTCGCCCAGAAGCCGGGTCTTGCCGACACCACCTTCGCCCTCCACGAACGCCACCCCGCCGCGGCCCATCTCGGCCCGGGCGACCACCTCCGCCAGTGAAGCCACTTCGGGGCCGCGCCCGTGAAGTTGCATCCTCGTGGACCGGCGAAAGAACTCGCGATTCATGGGGCACCGGGGCCCTCAGCCCTCGCGGGCCTGGCGGCATTGCCTGGTGGTGCGGTTCCCCCCACGCGTTCTCCTTGTCGAGTTGCACCAGCTATCTCACGCCGAGCGTCCCGCCGGAAAGGGACCGGTGTCCCCTTCTCGCGGGACGCCTGTCTGTTCGCTGGTCCGATTCGGTTGAGTCCGCTCGCAGGGCGACGGACGGTGAGGTGGCAACCGGGACTGCGGGAGTAGGCGCTGCTCATGACCGCCGATCCGAGGACGAAGCACCACCCGCCGTCGAGCAGCGCCGACGAACTACCGCGGCGCTTCAGGGCCCCCAGCTTTGAGACCTGGCCGACGAAAGTGACTTCCACCGCGGTTGAAACGCTTGCACAGGACCGTGCCGGTGGCAAGAGGTCGCAGGTAGGTGAGTCCCCGCTCGTGCCAGATACGTGTCACAACGAGGGTGGGATCGGGCACCACAAGGAGTAGCAGTGCCGACTGGAACGGGCCGCTGACCAGGGGACCTCAGAACCAGCAGGTCAGGGGTACGGCCAGATCCACTTCGAAGCTGAGAAGGCCGGTTCGTTCCCGACGCCCGCTCCCACCCAAAGGCCCTGATCAAGTTCGCGGTTTCTCTAACGGGACTCCGAGTGGCCGCGTTCAGCCAGGACGACAACGGCCCAAGGGCGATGGCTCCCGATGCTGACGTTGCTGCTGAGGCCGACGATGACGTCCGCGATGGCGGCGCCCAAAGACATCGCCGCCATGGGGATGTCGGAGATGATCACGGGTGGCGCCCGGGTGAATGCTGAGTGTGCGGGCGCCAACCCGCTTGTCCGGTGCTGCCATCGACTCCAACTCCTGGCTACCCACCGCCCGCCGGGAACACCTCGCAGGCCACGAAAGTGTTGGTCCCCGTTCCCCCGTTGCAGCTATCGGTGGCGGGACCACCGTTCACGGTGTCGTTGCCGGAGTTCCCGAACAGGCTGTCGCCGCCGTCCGCGCCTCGTAGGTCGTCGTCGCCCAGCCCACCGATGACCCTGTCCTTGCCGGCGTTGCCGTCGAGAGCATCCCCGCCCGCACCGCCATCGACGACGTCGTTGCCGGCGCCGCCGCAGATGACGTCGTCGCCCTCGAGGCCGTAGATGCTGTCATTGCCACCGAGGCCGACGATGACGTCCGCGGATGCGGAGCCGAGCAGCCGGTCGGGACCCTGCGTTCCTACGATGGTGGCCGCCTTACCCATGCAGGTGGGGCCGGGCGTCGTAGTCGTTGTGGTCGGCGGCAGGGTCGTGGTCGTCGACGTGGTGGTGGTGGACGGCAGGGTCGTGGTCGTCGACGTGGTGGTGGTGGGCGGCAGCGTCGTGGTGGTCGACGTGGTGGTGGGCTCGGTGGTGGTGGTGGG
>CAYTTL010000151.1:3092-7396 GCA_964440725.1 uncultured Acidimicrobiales bacterium
AGTGCCTTGTTGTTCGAGAAGCCCTCCACGTACTCGGAGAAGAAGAGCCCGGTGGTGCTGGGCGGCAGCGTCGTGGTGGTCGACGTGGTGGTGGGCTCGGTGGTGGTGGTGGGCGGGATCGTGGTGGTGGTCGACGACGTGGTCGTGGGTGTGCTCTCCAAGGAGTGCCAACCGAGCCCGTCAACGGTGTCGACGGGGAAGCCGTCCCACTCGATGGCCGGGTCGAACGAGTCGCCACCGTCGGTGTCACCGGTGGTGACCGAGGGCTTGCGACGCAGGGTGTTGTCGGCGGTGCTGGTGGCCCCCGAGCCCCACTCGTTGCCGGGATCCGCACCGATCCGGCCGATCACGTCGAGGATCTGGCCGTCCCTGCGCAACACGATGGCATCGTCGCCGTTGAACGACAGGGAGCCGGAGGTCAAGTCGGCGACGTCGAGGATCGACGTGTTGGCCGAGGGGTGGGCGAGCACGTAGACGTCGCCGTCGGCCACGGTGCCCACCAGGGTGATGCTGGCCGTCGCGAGCGTGGCGCCGTTGGCGTAGATCTCCACCACGTAGACCGCGTCTGCGAAGTCGACCGGTGCGTCCGTGGCGTTGAAGATCTCCAGTGCCTTGTTGTTCGAGAAGCCCTCCACGTACTCGGAGAAGAAGAGCCCGGTGGGAATGCCTGCATGGCTTGTCGGCGTGACGCTGATGAAGCTGGTGGCGAGCACTACGAGCAAGGCCACATGCCACGAACGGCGGGCCCGCCGACTCCGAGTTCGATGGCTCAACCGGGCACTCACGATCCGTTTTCCCCTCTGGTGCTGAGCTCGGCGCTGTACCGGTCTCTGGTCGTGAGCCCAGCGAGCTCCTGGCGCCGGCGGAGTCGACGGCTGGCTGCGGGGCACGGCCACGCTGACCACCGTGATGCACGTGGCGCCCTGGGCGTCCGTGGCGACCAGTGGGTAGATCCCGTTCGAGTTGCACCAGCTATCTCACGACGAGCGTCCCGCCGGAATGCGACCGGGTCCCGTCTCTCCGGGACGCTTCTCTGTTCGCCTGTCCGATTCGGTTGGGTCCGCCCGCACGGCGACGGGCGATGGTGGCAACCGTGCCCCTGGAGTAGGCGCTCTTGCCCATGCCCGCAGGTCCGAGAACGAGCGCCACCGCGGACGACCTGCTCGCACGACCTGCAGCGCTGCATCCAGGGCCCCCAGCTTTCGACCCGGCCAACGAAGGTGACTTCGACCGCGGTCGAACTCTTGCACAGGACCGTGCCGGTGGCAAGAGGTCGCCTACCCAGCGCTGCCACCGCGTGGATGACGTCGAGCGCGGGCGTCGGCACCGGCGGACGATGTGCTTCGCCGTGTGCCGTCGCGGCTCTTGTCGCCGGAAAAACAGTCATCCCGATGGTGCATCGCTCCGTACAGAGGACAAGGGGCCGACGGCGCCAGAGGGAGACGCGAACAATGATGAAGCGGGGACTCAGGACTGCGGCACTCGTCGGGCTGGCCGGCGCGGCCGGCGCCATCTTCTCACCCATCGGAATGGCAGGAGCCGGTCACACCAACACCGTGCTCGTCGGCAACCTCCAGGGTGAGAACGAGGTGCCGCCGGGGGGCCCGAACGGCACTCTCGTCGGCGACCCCGACGGGCGCGGCAAGGTCTTCGTGTTCGGTATCGACGGCGACCCCACGACTCTCTGTTACGTCCTCACCGCGGAGGGCATCGGAACGGCGACCGCTGCGCACATCCACGAGGGCGGGCGTCGCGAGAACGGACCTGTCGTGGCCAACCTGGCGGCACCCGGCGACGGCAACGCCGCCGACTGCCTCACCGAAGGCGAGGCAGGCAAGTTCCCGACCGGCGAGTCCGTCCAGGACATCCTCGCCAACCCGAGCG
This sequence comes from uncultured Acidimicrobiales bacterium, assembly GCA_964440725.1. GTDB lineage: Bacteria > Actinomycetota > Acidimicrobiia > Acidimicrobiales > AC-14 > DATAQC01. Next base: position 4,977 of record CAYTTL010000151.1, read on the forward strand.
ACTACTACGTCAATGTCCACAACGCCGAGTTCCCGGGTGGGGCCATTCGAGGCCAGCTTCGACCGCAGGCCTAAAGGGCTCACCTTCACCTCGGAGCCGGCGCGATGACTCTCGGTCACCTGCGTCGTCGTCATTGTCGTGGCCACCTTCGTACTGATCCACGGCGCCGGCTCCGACGGCTGGTATTGGCACCTGGTCGAGCCCGAGTTGAGCCGGCGCGGTCACGACGTGGTGGCCATGGACCTGCCGTGTGACGACGACTCGGCGGGACTGGACGAGTACGCCGACGACGTCGTCGACGCCATCGGCGACCACCGCGGCGACCTCGTTCTCGTCGCCCAGTCGCTGGGGGGTTTCACGGCGCCGTTGGTGGCACAACGGGTGCCTGTCCGCCTGATCGTGCTGGTGGCGGCGATGGTGCCCGTCCCCGGAGAATCGCCCGGCGACTGGTGGGCGAACACAGGCCACGTCTTTGCCGACCCGTTCGACCCGACGGAGGTGTTCTTTCACGACGTTCCCACCGAGGTGGCGGCGGCTTCGGGCGACCACGACCGCGCGCAGTCCGGTACACCGTTCGAGAAACCCTGGCCATCGGAAAGTTGGCCCGACGTGCCCACCCGCTTCCTGCTCTGTCGCGACGACCGCTTCTTCCCCTCCGACTTCCAGCGGCGCGTGGCGGCTGAGCGACTCGGGGTCACCGCCGACGAGATGGAGGGGGGCCACCTTCCTGCCCTGGCTCGTCCCGGCGACCTGGCCGCTCGGCTGCACGCCTACTGGACGGAGCTGAACATCCCCATTCCGCCGTGACGCGACGCGCGCCTCAGGCCGCTGACCACGATTCGGGACGAATGTCACCTGCCCGGCGCCGGTACTCGGTGGCGGTGTAACGCCAGGCCCGCATACCGGCGGGCCAGCGGCCGGGGGCGAGACCGGCCTTGGACTCGAGATGGCGGACGAAGGCAAGGCGGTCGGGAAGCTTGGGCCACATGGCGGGAAGGAAGGTGGCCTGGTTCTGCCCCCACCGGATCACCAGCCCGTCGACGCCCGGACGGAGGGCGGCCACCAGCTGCGCCTCGGACCCCGCGGGAAGGGGCTGCCGGGGTCCGATCAGTGAAAGCTTGATCTCCAGCGAGGGAAACTCCGCGGCAGTCAACGGGGGCAGGCGGGGGTCGGCGAACGCCGCTTCCCACGCCAGGCGGGCGACTGCGGCACCGAGGGGCTCCACGGCGTCGAGGGTGCCGATGCAGCCGTTCAGCTCGCCCCCGACCTCCAAGGTGACGAACGCCGCCCGCCACTCCTGCAGGGCCGGAGCCAGCGTGGTGGGCGAGATGGTCGGCGACCCGTGGCCCTCGAGCCCGGCGCGTATGCCGACCACCGCCAGTGCGAACAGGGCGTCGACCTCGGCAGGCCCGAGGGGCGCGGAGGCCTCAGGCGAGGGCGAAGGCTCCATATCCCACCACCCGGTCCGGGTCGCCGGCCGTGTCGGCCGAGGTACGTAGGTCGAGAAGCTCGACATCGAGATGGTGCCGGTCGGCGGCGATGAGCAGGCCCTGGACCGGGACCACCCCACAGGCGCCGTACCGACCCAGTCGCGCCGGTCGCTTGGAGACGATGGCCGCGGCCGTCCGCCGATCGCGCTCGGTGGCCGTGGCGTGGTCGAGGTAGTGGCTCAGGTCGCTACTCACCACCACCAGGGTCTCCTCGCCACCCCACACCTGCTCGAGGACGGCGTCCACGTCCGCGGCGTCGACACGACCGACGGCGAGCGGCAACACGACGACGTCGCCCAGACAGACCTGCAAGAACGGGAGGTGGACCTCGAGGCTGTGCTCGTCGGCGTGCATCTCGTCGTTCACGACAACCAGTCCGGCGTCCACCAGCGCGTCCCGGCCGGCACCGTCGACACGAACCTCTCCGAGGGGGGTCGAGAAGACATCGGCGGCGGGCGCGGCGATGGCGGGGATGGGCATCCGGTGGGCCGGACCGAGCAGGACGACCCGTGTGATCCGGTTCCGTGCCGCCCGCACCCGGGCGTACGCCGAAGCGGCAACCGAGCCCGAGTACACGTAACCGGCATGCGGAGCGATGACGGCCTTGAGAGTGCCCGTCCCGTCGTCGGCGTGCGCGGCACGGCTCACCGCCTTCTCCACGAACGACCGCAGCACGGGCTCGTCCGCCGGGTAGAAGGTACCGGCGACCGCCGGAGGGCGGGCGGGCACGGACGGCGGTGCCGTCGAGGCGGGCACGGACGGCGGTGCCGTCGAGGCGCGCGTGCGCCTCATCGTCGGCCCGCCGTCATTCGCACCGGCACCCGCCGAGGTCCCCATCCGCCGGCGGGTCCGTCGAACACGCCGGCCAGGCCGGTCCCGCACTCCCGGCAGCGGCCGTCGTCGGTGAGCCGGTAGGCGCCGAGCGCGTAC
>CAYTTL010000152.1:0-7238 GCA_964440725.1 uncultured Acidimicrobiales bacterium
GCCACGTGGGCCTGTATGCCGACGGCGACCTTGGTGTTGACGAGCGCCGAGCCGCCGATGGACACGAAGGGCTGGGGCACGCGGGTTATCGGCTGTTTGCCGATCACCGCTCCGATGTTGATGAACGCCTGGCCCACCACCCAGACCGTGACTCCGGCGGCGAGGAGGGTGCCGAACAGGTCGGGTGCGTGCACCGCGGCCCGCACACCGAGCACGCCGAGGGCCACGAACAGGGCGACCACGAGAAAGGTCCCGACCAGACCGAGCTCCTCACCGATGATGGCGAAGATGAAGTCGGTGTGGGCGTTGGGGAGGAATCCCCACTTGGCCCGGCTGGCCCCGAGTCCGACCCCCGCCACGTGCCCGGTGCCCAGGGCCACCAGCGACTGGGCCATCTGGTACCCGGTGTTGGACGCGTCCTCCCATGGGTCGACGAAGGAGAACAGGCGGGCCCGCCGGTAGGCCTCGGCCATGCTGAAGAACGCTCCGGCCGCGCCCACGGCGGCGGTCAGCGCCGCCATGCGGGGCAGCGGCACGCCGCCCACGAACAGCACCGTCAGCACGATGATGACCATGATCGAGGCCGTCCCCATGTCGGGTTGGCGCAGCACGAGCAGGGCGGTCGCGCCCGTGAGCAGCAGGATGGGACGCATCACCACCGCCGTCGGCCCCTGCCGCGTCGTGCGCCGGGCCAGGAGGCCGGCGGCGAACAGGAGAATGGCGAGCTTCATGACCTCCGACGGCTGGAACCGGGCCTGGCCGACCCCGAGCCAGCGCGACGAGCCTCCGACGGTGACGCCCACCCCGGGCAACAGGACGGCGACGAGGAGCACCATGGACACGACGGTGAGGGGCACGGCCAGGCGTTGCCACTTCCGGTAGTCGATCCTGGCGGCGACGACCATGGCGACGCCGCCCGCCATCACCCACACGAACTGTCGCTGGAAGAAGACCCAGGGCCCTCCGTAGGTACGCAGCGCCTGCACCGACGACGCCGACAGCACCATCATGAGGCCGATCCCGCACAGCAGGGCCACGATGGCGGGAATGGCCAGCCAGCTCCGGTCGCGGGCGGCCGCCCGCTCGGGCGGCGACGGGCGGGCCGTCCGTACCGCTCGGGCGAGGTCAGTCATCGGACGCCTCCCCACGGAGCAACCGGGTGACGCTGCGGTTGAACGCATCGCCCCGCTCGGCATAGGAGCGGTACTGGTCGAACGACGCACACCCCGGCGACAGGAGGACGGCGTCGCCCGGTGCGGCCACCGCCGCCGCCGCAGCCACGGCCTGGTCCATGGTGTCGACGCGCGTCACCGGGCGCAGCCCGGCGAAGGCGGCTTCCACGTCGGCGCCCGCCTCCCCCATGGCCACGACGGCGCGAACCGGCCCCGCCCCCTGGGCCAGGACGCCGAGGTCGAGGCCCTTGTTCCGGCCGCCCGCCACCAGCACCACCGACGGGAACGCGGAGAGGGCGGCGAGCACGGCGTGGGGGTTGGTGGCCTTGGAGTCGTCGTACCAGCGGACGCCACCGGACTCGGCCACCAGGGTCAACCGGTGGGGCAGGGCGACGCTGGTGCGCAACGCCGAGCGCACGCCGTCGAGCGTCGCGCCGGCGGCAACGGCGGCGGCCGAGGCGGCGAGGGCGTTGGCCACGTCGTGGGGAAGCGACCGCGGCAGCTCCGACACGGCCATCACCTGTCCCGGGGGCCCGACGAGGACATCGTCCACCACGTGCCAGTCCGCCGGCCGCACCAGCCCGAAGGTCTGCACCTTCGCCGGGGCGTCGGCGGCGAAGGCGGCCACCGTGGGATCGTCGGCGTTGGCCACCGCCAGGTCGCCCTTGCCCTGCCGGGCCCAGATGCGAGCCTTGGCTGCCGCGTAGGCATCGGCCTCGGCGTGCCAGTCGAGGTGGTCCTCGGCCAGGTTGAGCCACACCGCCACCTTCGGGCGGAAGGTGTCGGTCCACCACAGTTGGAAGGACGACACCTCGGCCACCACGACCTCGACGTCGCGCCGAACGGCGTCGGACAGCGGGAGGCCGATGTTCCCACCGGCGACCGCGGGCACGCCGGAGGCCGTCAGCATCTGGGCGATCAGCGCCGTCACCGTGGTCTTGCCGTTGGTGCCGGTGACGGCCACGAGAGGCCGCTGCGTCCACCGGAAGGCCAGTTCCACCTCACCGCGCACGGGTACACCGCGGGTCGCGGCGAGGGCGAACACCGGGTGGGCGAGCGGGACGCCCGGGCTGGGCACGACGACGTCGACGCCGGCCACCAGGGACGCGAGGGTGGCGTCGTCGGGCGCCTCGATGAGGTCGATCCCCAGGCGGGCGGCATCGGCCCGGGCCTCGTCGCCGGGAGCGTCGTCGAAGGCCAGCACCCTCGCCCCGCGCGCGTGCAGGTGGCGAGCCACCGCCGCCCCGCTCCGGCCGAACCCGACCACCAGCGCCACCTCAGCCAAGGTCCACCGCCCCGCACCCGTGCGACAGGAAGTCGGCGTAGAACAGCCCGACGGCCAAGGCCCCGAAGAGGCCGGCGATGATCCAGAACCGCACGATGACGGTGGTCTCCGGCCAGCCCAGGAGCTCGAAATGGTGGTGGATCGGAGCCATCCGGAACACCCGCCGGCCCACGAAACGGTAGGCCGCCACCTGGACGACCACCGACAGCGTGATCATCACGAACAGCCCGCCCAGCACGGGCAGGAGCAACTGGGTGTTGGTGGTGAGGGCGAGGGCGCCGAGCGCGGCACCGATGGCCAGCGATCCGGTATCGCCCATGAAGATCCGCGCCGGCGCGGCGTTCCACCACAGGAACCCGGCGCACGCACCCGTCGAGGCGGCCGCCACCAGGGCCAGGTCGAGGGCGGGCCCGACTCCGTAGCAGTCGGGGTGACGGAACTGCCAGAAGCCGATGAAGACGAACGTGGCGAAGGCGAAGATCGCCGACCCGCCGGCCAGGCCGTCGAGGCCGTCGGTGAGGTTCACGGCGTTGGCGCTGCCCAGCAGGATGAGCACCGCCCAGGCGCACCAGAGCGGGCCGCCCAGGCCGATGCCGATGGATCGGGTGAAGGAGAGGTCGGTGTTGACCTTGGCCTTGTAGACGGCGAGGACTGCGAACAGCACGGCGATGGCCACCAGGCCGGCGACCTTGGCCGTCTTGTCGAGGCCCAGGCTTCGCTGGCGGGAGACCTTGATCCAGTCGTCGAGCAACCCCACGCCGCCTGCGCCCATGGCGACCATCCCCACCAGCAAGCCGGCGCTGGTGAAGACCGCTCCCGTGTTGAGGTGACCGGCGAGGTATCCCAACACCGTGGCGATCATCATGGTGATCCCACCCATGGTCGGGGTACCGGCCTTGGTGATGTGGCCCTGCGGGCCGTCCTCGCGGATCTGCTGGCCGATGCCGCGCTCCTGGAAGGCGCGGATGAGCAGCGGGGTGCCCATCATCGAGGCCAGCAGGCCGACGGCGAGGGCGACGAGCAGCGCTACCACGCCGCCATCCTCTCGACCGAGCCGGACAGGACGGCGGCCAGGCGCTCGAGCCCGGCGGCCCGGCTGCCCTTCACCAGCACGGCATCGCCGGCGGTGACGGGCCCGACCAGGGCGATGGCGGCGCCGATGTCGGGCACGTCGTCGGCCCCGTAGTCCGGCGCGCCGACGGCCACGACCACGTCGATGCCGAGCGACTTGGCCAGGGCGCCGATGCGGCGGTGCTCGACCTCCGAGTGCTCGCCCAGCTCGAACATGGGCCCCAGCACCGCCACCCGGCGCCGGGCAGGGAGGGCGGCGAGCGAACGCAGGGCGGCCTCGGTGGACGCGGGGTTGGCGTTGTAGGCGTCGTTGAGGACGAGCCCGCCGTCGGCCGAGCGGATGAGGTCCATACGCCAGGGCGACAACCGGGCCCGGCCCAGGCCGGCGGCGACGGCATCGAGCGGTGCGCCCACGGCCAGGGCGGCGGCGGCGGCCGCCGCCGCGTTGGCGGCGTGGTGGGCACCCCGCACCGTGAGGCGAACCTCGGCGGACCCCCACGGCGAGACCAGCCGGAAGGCGGGGCGCAGCTCGGCGTCGAAGGTGACGCCGTCGGCCCGCACGTCGCCCTGCTCGATGCCGAAGGTGAGGACCTCGGCCGCGGTCGCCGACCGCATGGCCGCCACCCGCTCGTCCTCGGCGTTGAGGACGGCGGTCCCCGACGGCGGCAGGGCGGCGACGAGCTCGGCCTTGGCCCGGGCCACGCCGTCGAGCGAACCGAGCATCTCGGTGTGGGCCAGACCGACGTTGGTGACCACGCCGACGGTGGGACGGGCGATGGCGCACAGGGTGGCGATGTGGCCCGGGCCCCGTGCCCCCAGCTCGACCACCACGGCGTCGGCGTCGTCGGCGGCGTTGGCGAGGGTGAGGGGCACACCCAGCTCGTTGTTGAACGAGCGCTCACTCGCCGCCGGGCGGAACGGGCCGTCGAGGGCCGCCGCCAGCAGGTCCTTGGTCGACGTCTTGCCGGCCGACCCGGTGACGCCGATGACGGGGACCCCGCTCAGGCGCTCCCGGCAGGCCCGGCCCAGCGCGGTCAGGGCGACGACGGTGTCGGCCACGACCACAGCCGTGCCCGGCCCTGCCGGCCGGTCGCTGAGGTAGGCGGCGGCGCCCCGGCCGAGGGCGTCGTCGACGAACTCGTGGCCGTCGCGCGCGGCGCGGACGGGGACGAACAGCTGCCCGGGGCCGGCGGCACGGGAATCGATGGTCGCCCCCGTCACGTCGACATCGGGCCCCGACAGCACCCCTCCGACCGCCTCGGCCACCGCCGACGCCCGCCACCTCATGCCAGTCCCGCCGTCCGGGAGCCTGGGCCCGCCGGCCCGGTCGGCGCAGCCGGCCCTGAGGCAGTGCCGGGGCCCGCCGGCCCGGGCGGCGAAGCCGACCCTGAGGCAGTGCCCGACCCCGCCCGGCGAAGCTCTTCGCGCACGACGACGCGGTCGTCGAAGGCGACCTCTCTGCCCGCCACCACCTGCGTCGTCTCGTGACCCTTGCCGGCCACCACGACCACGTCCCCGGTGCCGGCGAGACGAAGGGCCGTGGCGATGGCCGCCCGCCGGTCGGGCTCGACGATCAGCGACGAGAGGGCGGCGCCTGGGGCAACCCCGCCCCGGACCTCGTCGATGATGGCGAGAGGGTCCTCGCTGCGTGGATTGTCGGAGGTGAGCACGGCCACGTCGGCGAGGCGGGCCGCCACGTCGCCCATGGCGGGGCGCTTGGACCGGTCGCGGTCGCCCCCGGAGCCGAACACGACGAGCACCCGGCCGTCCCCGCCACCGGCGGCAGCCGCGTGTCGAGCGGCCCGGAGCGCCTGCTCGAGGCTGTCCGGCGTGTGGGCGTAGTCGACGAGGACGGTGAACGGCTGGCCACCGTCGACGGCCTCGAACCGGCCCGGGATCGACGCCACCGACGACAGCCCGTCGGCCACCTCCCGAGGACCGACTCCCAACTCACGCGCCGCGGCGGCGGCCGCCAGGGCGTTGGCCACGTTGAAGGCTCCCCCCAGGCGCAGGCGCACCGGCTGGTCGTCCCAGCGGAACGTGCTCGACGTGGCACCGACGTCGAGGTCGACGGCGTCGGCCAGCGAGAAGGGACGCGTCGGGATCGAGGCGCGATCGAGCAGCCGACGGCCCCACGGGTCATCGACGTTGATCACCCCGATGGCCGCTCGCCCGGGTGCGAACAGCGAGGCCTTGGCCGCGAAGTACTCGTCCATCGTCCGGTGGAAGTCGAGGTGCTCGGCGCTCAGGTTGGTGAAGACGGCGACGGTGAACCAGGTGGCGTCGACGCGGTGCTGGACCAGGGCGTGCGACGACACCTCGAGGGCGGCGGTCGCCCCCCGTTCGGCGGCGTCGGCGAGGCGGGCCTGGAGGTCGGGCGCCTCGGGCGTGGTGCGGGGGCCCGAGAGCGTCCCGATCACGTCGCAGGGGCGACCCCCCGCGCCCACGGCCGCGGCCAGGAGATGGGTCGTGGTGGTCTTGCCGTTGGTGCCCGTGACCCCGACGACGGGCACCCGCTGCGATGGGTGGTCGAAGAAGGCGGCGGCGGCGGGGGCCATGGCCTCCCGCACGCGCGGGACGACGACCTGGGTCACCGGCACCGGGAGTGGCCGCTCGCACAGCAGGGCGACGGCGCCCGCGGCGGCGGCGTCGGCCGCGAAGGCGTGGCCGTCGACGTGCCCGCCGGCCACGCAACAGAACAGCGTCCCCGGCAGGACCGCCCGGGAGTCATGGGTGATGCCGGAGATGTCGGTGCCGGCCGGGTCTCCCCGGAACTCCAGCACCTCGAGCTCTCCCAGCAACCGGTCCAACCGCATGCTGGTTCCTCAGGGCCTCGACGTCGGGGTCGGATCGAGCGTACCTGCCGACGTGGTGGCCCCCGCCGAAGTGGCCGATGGAGGTGCCAGGCCGACCGACGCCACCGTCGGTCCGGCGAGGGGGGCGTCAGGCGGGATGCGCAGGTGACGCACACTGAACCCGGCCAGGTCGGAGAACACCGGCGCCGACACCAGGCCGCCGAAGATCGGCGTGGGCTCGTCGAGGACGATGATCGCCGACAGGCGGGGCGACTGGGAGGGCAGGAAGCCGGCGAAGGTCGCCAGGTAGGCACCCTCCTGGTACCCGGATCCCTGGGTCCGCACCTTCTGGGCCGTCCCGGTCTTTCCGGCCACGCTGTAGCCGGCCACGGCAGCCTTGGTCCCGGTGCCGTCGTTGACCACCTGTTCGAGCATGGGCACCACGAGCTTGGCCGTCTCCTCCGACACCACCCGCCTGGGCTCGGGCCGGGCCGCCTCCCGCACCTTGCCCCCGGGCTCCACGACCTGCTTCACCAGCAGTGGGGGCACCTGGAGGCCGCCGTTGGCGATCGTGTTGTAGGCCACCAGCATCTGCAGGGCGGTGACGGCGACGCCCTGGCCGATGGTCACCGTGGCGAGGGTGGTGCCCGACCAGTCGGCAGGATCAGGCAGGATCCCGCCCGACTCTCCGGGGAAATCGAGGGCCGTGCGATCGGCGAGGCCGAACGCCCGGATGTAGCGGTCGACACGGTCCTTGCCCAGGCGCTGGCCGATCTTGATCGTGCCCACGTTGGAGGACTCGGCCACGATGCGGCCGACCGACATGGACTGGGTCTCATGGGGCTCGGCGTCGTGGAACGGGGAGCCGGCGACGTCGAGCTCGTCGGGCACCGTGAAGGTGTCGGTGGGCCGGAC
>CAYTTL010000153.1:0-2059 GCA_964440725.1 uncultured Acidimicrobiales bacterium
CGCTCGAAGAGCAGCCCGTAGCGGATGGGGTCGAGGTCGACGATGCGCAGGCAGTAGGCGACGCAGCAACCGGCCGCCGACCCGCGGCCCGGGCCCACGCGGATGCCGACCTCGCGGGCGTGGCGGATGAGGTCCCAGACGACGATGAAGTAGGCCGACAGGCCCATCCCGGCGATGACCCCGAGCTCGGCCTCGACGCGCTCGGCCACCGCGGCCGGCACCGGGTCGCCGTAGCGTTCGACGGCGCCGGCCCACGTGAGATGCCTGAGGTAGTCCTCCTCGGCCTTCTCCGGCGTCGGGCCGCTGAACTCCGGGGGTAGCTCGAATCGGGGCAGCTCGGGCTTGCCGAACTCGATCTCGACCTGGGCGCGCTCGGCCACCAGCAGCGTGTTGTCACAGGCGTCGGGGATCTCGGCGAACAGGTGCCGCATCTCCGCCGCCGACTTGAGGTAGTGCTGGTCGCCCTCGAAGCGGAACCGCTTGGGGTCGTCGATCGACGCCCCGGTCTGCACGCAGAGCAGGGCGTCGTGGGCGACGGCGTCGCTGCGGTGGGTGTAATGGCTGTCGTTGGTGGCCAGCAGGGGGGCGCCGAGGCTGCGGGCGATGGCGATGAGCTGGGGGTTGGTGCGGTGCTGGTCGGAGATGCCGTGGTCCTGGACCTCGACGAAGAGGTTGTCGCGACCGAAGATGTCCTGGAGGCGCGCCGCCGACCGGGTGGCCTCGGCCTCGTCGCCGCGCAGGAGGGCCTGGCACACCACCCCGCCCAGGCAACCGGTGGACGCGATCACGCCCTCGTGATGGGCCTCGAGGAGCTCCCAGTCGACGCGCGGCTTGTACCAGTAGCCGGTGAGGTAGGCGGCGGAGGCCAGCTTGAGCAGGTTCTTGTAGCCCGCCGTGCTCTCGGCCAGCAGGGTCAGGTGGTAGTAGAGCTTGTCGCCCGACCCGCCCTCGCCCCCGGTGTCGTCCACCCGGCCCCGACGCATCGGGCGCTCGAAGCGGCTGCCGCCGGCCATGTAGGCCTCGATGCCGATGACGGGCACGATTCCCCGGTTCCTCGCCGCCCGGTAGAAGTCGAGGACGCCGTACATGTTCCCGTGGTCGGTGATGCCGACCGCCGGCTGCCCGTCGGCCGCCGCCGCGGCGATGACCTCGTCGATACGCGACGCCCCGTCGAGCATCGAGAACTCGGTGTGGGTGTGAAGATGGCAGAAGCTGCGCTCAGCCACCCGGCCCGACCCCGTGTCGATGACCTGTTGATAACCATGGGGAGAACGACACAGCTGTAATTCTCCCACGCTACGGCCCCGGCCCGGGCCGAGTCAACGGACATTCCGCCCTTCGGGCGGACACCCGGAGGCCTGGCTTCGCCGGCCGTCCCGTCTAGCCGACCGTCCCGTCCATCCGACCGGCGAGGCCTTCGGCCGCCACCCCGCTCAGAGGGCCGCTCGGGCCCTGGGGTCGGTCAGCGCTTGGCCGCGTCCCGCAGGTAGTTGTAGATCGTGTCGGTCATGTTCTTCACGCCGTGCTTCCTCTGGGCGTGGGCGATGACCTTCTGCTTCAGTTCCTCTTCGGACCCGGCCCGGACGGTCCATCCGCAACCTTCGGCGCCGGCCTTTCTGCAACTGTGCTCGTAAGCCACGATCCCCCCTGGATTCGTTCAGGAATGTCGTATTGACGCCACACCGGGCGACCGGTTCTTCCCCGGCGTTCCACAGCATCCCACGTCGGCACCGTCTGCGCAGGTCCGAGCTCGATTCCGTCAGAGATAGGTGCCGGGGCGGACCTCGGGTGTCGGGCCGGGGGGGAGGCCCCGGTTGCGCATCTCCTCGAGCTGGGCCCGGACGGCCATCTGCTGGGAGAAGAGGGTGGCCTGGATGCCGTGGAAGAGGCCCTCGAGCCAGCCCACCAGCTGCGCCTGGGCCACCCGCAACTCGGCCTCCGACGGCGACGCGCTCTCGAACGGCGAGGTCAGCCGGGTCAACTCGTCCCCCAGGTCACCGGCGAGGCACGCCGACAGCTCGCCGACCGAGGTCTCGTAGATCTCGCGCAGGCGCGTGCG
>CAYTTL010000153.1:2159-7219 GCA_964440725.1 uncultured Acidimicrobiales bacterium
TCCTCCATCGGTCGTGAGGGTCTCAGGCGCCGGCGGCGATGAGCGGGACCAGCATCTCGGCGGACGTCAGCGAGCCGTGGCGGCTGCATAGCCGGATGTTGCCCGTGTCGGCAGGATCGAGGAACGCCACCGGCTGGCTGGCGGCCAGCACCACGTCGCCCAGCCGGGCCTCGACCTCGGGCCGGAGGCTGCCTCCGAACCACCCCTCGGCCACCGCCTCCTCCCGGGTGCGGACCCAGGCCTGGTCGCCGTGGCAGCGGCGCACCGCGTCGGCCAGGCGGTCGCGACAGCCGGCCCGGGCGTGGATCCACCGCATGCGGCCCTCGCCCGACAGGAGTGAGGTCAGCTCCATCACTTCCCGGCGGAGCGGGACCACGTTCTCGCCCACGTCGACCTGGCCGTGGTCGGCGCAGACCACCAGGGCCGCGCCCGGGGGCAGCACGGCGATGAGGTCGGCCACCAGACGGTCGGCAGCCGCCAGCTCGGCGTCGTAGTACTCGCCCAGCCCGAACTCGTGGGCCACCTTGTCGATGCCGTCGTAGTAGGCGTACACGAAGTCGGCTCCCTCGCCGAGCTCCTCGCCGACCCTGGTGACCAGGGTGGAAAGCACGCGCCAACCGAACATGCGCACCCCCGCCAGGTGGGCCCGGGTGAACCCGGATTCGGCGAACTCCGACCGGGTGACCACGGGGGGTTTCGTGCCGGCAAAGGGTTCGATGCGCTGCACGGTCTCGGGCGGCATCGTTTCGCGGGCGTCGTCGCCGCGCACCGTGCGCCACCGCAGCACGTTGAGCACGTCGGTGCCCATCATCCGCATGCGGTAGCCGACCACGCCGTGGGCGGCGGGAGGGGCGCCGGTGGTCAACGAGGTGAGGGCGGTGGCCGTGGTCGACGGGACCACCGTGGTGACGGCGCCCCCCTCCATGGCCGACAGCGTCGGCGCCAGGTCGGCCCGCTCGCGAAGCTGGTCCCACCCGAGCCCGTCGAGCACGAGCAGCACCACCTGGCCGGCCGAGGCAGCCGTCGGAGGCAGCCAGGCAGGCGCCCGTTGGCGGCGCTGCAGGATGGCCGGGACGACTCCGTCGAGGCATGCGCCCCCGTATCGGGGCAGCATCGGGCCGACGGCGTCGTCCATCGGGGTCACCCTAGACCTCGTCACCCGTGACGCCCCAAGCCGGCGGAGACGGCGGCCATCGCCCGTTGGTGGCGCGGAAGCCCTACCATGGAGGCCGTGAGAGTGTCGACCAGGGGCGACTACGCCAGCCGGGCCCTTCTCTCCCTCGCCCTCCACACCGGTGACGGTGGGCCCACCTCGGTGCGTGACATCGTTGAGCGCACCGGCCTCCCCCAGCCCTACCTGGAGCAGATCCTCCTGGCGCTCAAGGGTGCCGGGCTGGTGCGCTCCAAACGCGGGGTCGGCGGCGGCTACGTCCTGGCCCGGCCGTCCACCGAGATCACCCTCAGCCAGATCGTCAGTGCCGTCGACGGCCCCATCGTCGCCGGCGACTTCGGCGAGCCCCACCAGAACGGTGCCTGCGACCACGAGGGCCAGTGCGTGCTGTTGAGCGTGTGGGCCGATGTCGGCGAGCACATGCGCCAGCACCTCGACTCGTTCACCCTCGCCGACATGACGAACCGGGTGCGGAGCCCGCAGGGACGGTCCGTCTCTTCCGTCCTCGGCTGACGTCGCTCACACCGGGCGGGTGGCCGGGTCGTTCGCCGTCACCGTCTCCTCGGGGCGCAGGCCCCCCATGGGGGCGTCGGCCTTCGTCTTCGACGACGCGGCCACGTCGACCAGCCGCACTCCGGGGGTCGTGGCGAGCGCCTTGAGATCGCTCGCGCTGCCCTTCACGACGGCGGCGAACACCAGGGCGCCGTCGGCGTCGACGCCCTCCAGCAGGGCGTCGAGGCGGGCGATCTCCTCCCGGTAGAACGACGCGAACTCGGGATCGTCGACGGTGGGAAGGAGCGAGCGGATCTCGTCCCGCTCGCTGCGTTGCTCGGCCACCTGGCCGTTCACCCAGTCGGCCATGCTGCCGTTGACCACCTCGGGGAGCCCGCCGGGAACGGCGGCCAGCAGGCTCACGACCGTGACCTCGCCCACCATGGCCCGTGCCTGCGCCTCGTTGACGTAGTCGGTGAACGACACCACGGCCAGCCGCTCCCCGCCGGCGTCGGCCAGGGCGGCGGCCCGGGCGCTGACATAGCCGGCGAGGTCGATGCCGGCGACGGGCCCGATGCCGGCCACGTCGCTCTGGGCCACCGTGCCCGTGTCGTCGAACGACTCGCGGTTGACGGTGACGAACACCAGGCCGCCCAGGCCCACCGCCACCAGGCTGAAGGCGAAGAGGAGGAGGACCCGTCGGGCGAAGGCGTCGCTGGCATCGCCGGGGAGGGGTGGATCAGTGGAGTAGCTCACGCACGTCCTCGAGGTCGGGGGGCAGCGGGGAGGCCCAGCTACGGCGTTCGCCCGTTGCCGGGTGCTCGAAACCGAGCTCGAACGCATGCAGGAAGGGGCGGTCCACCTGCAGTTGTGGGCGGGTCCCACCATACCGGACGTCGCCCACGATGGGATGGCCGATGGCGGCCAGGTGCACGCGCACCTGATGGGTGCGGCCCGTCTCGAGACCGCAGGCCACGAGGGTGACGGCGGCCGGTTCGTCGTGGCGGGACACCACCTCGTAGCGGGTACGAGCCTCCCGCCCGTCGGCGGAGACGGCCATCTGTGTGCGGTCGCGTTGGGAGCGGCCCACCGGTGCGTCGATGAGCCCGACGGGCGCGTCCACCGTCCCCCACACCAGGGCCAGGTACCGGCGCTCGACGGTACGGTCGGCCAGCTGGGCCACGAGGGAGTCGTAGGCCTGGGGGGTCCGGGCCACGGCGAGCAGGCCCGACGTCCCCGCGTCGAGGCGGTGGACGATGCCCGGCCGCAGAGGATCGCCGACGCCGGCGATCTCCGGCCAGCGGGCCACCAGACCGTGGACGAGGGTCGCGGTGGGGTGTCCCGCCCCGGGGTGGACGATGAGCCCCGCCGGCTTGTCGACCACGATCACGTGGTCGTCGACGAACACCACCGGTACCTCGACCGTGGCGTCGGCCACGATGGCGGCTGCGCCGGCGAGCACCGGCAGGTCGACCGAAACCACGTCGCCTTCGGCCACCCGGTAGGACCGGACCCCGGCCACGCGCTCGTTCACCCGCACCGCGTCGGCCGCCACGAGACCGGCCACCTGCCCCCGGGGCAGGTCCCAGAGGAGCGCGATCGCCCGATCGAGGCGCTCCCCGGCGAGGGTGCGGGAGATCTCAGCCCGCTCGGGCCCGGTCACCCGCTCAGAGGGCCGCTCGGGCCCGGTCACCCGCTCAGAGGGCCGCTCGGGCCCTGCCTCCCGCTCAGGGGGCCGCTCGGGCCCTGCCTCCCGCTCAGAGGGCCGCTCGGGCCCTGCCTCCCGCTCAGAGGGCCGCTCGGGCCCGGTCACCGTTCCTTCACTGCCCCATGGGCTCCGCCTGGGCCTGCCGGGCCCTCGGTCCGCCAGCCCGACCAGATGAGGAGCAGGCAGCCGCAGGTGATCGCCGCGTCGGCGACGTTGAACACCGGCCACCAGCGCAGGTCGACGAAATCCACCACTGCTCCACGCAGCATCCCCGGCGACCGCACCAGGCGGTCGACCAGGTTGCCCAACGCCCCACCCAGGACGAGGCCCGCCGACAGGGCGAGCGCGGGGTGCGAGGTCACGTCGGCACGGGCGATGAGCACGACCACCAGGACCAGGGCCCCCAGCGCCAGGAAGGGCACGAAGGCGCCACCGAGGCCGAACGCACCTGCGGTGTTCCGGGTCAGGTTGAACTGGAAGGGACCGGGGAGGTCGGCGGGCCCGTCGGCCAGGGCGGCCATGGCCCAGACCTTGGTCAGCTGATCGACCACCAGCACGATGGCCGCCGCGCCCAGGACGAGGCCGCTGCGCCGGACCCATCGGAATCTCCCGCTCAGGGGACCGCTCGGGCCCTGCCTCCCGCTCAGGGGGCCGCTCGGGCCCTGCCTCCCGCTCAGGGGGCCGCTCGGGCTCTGCCTCCCGCTCAGGGGGCCGCTCGGGCCCTGCTCGTCCGGCTGTTCGCTCAGCCCCGACCGCTGTTCGTCGGCGGCCGGTTGACCCTCAGCGACGCGACAGCCCCCCGCTCTTGCAGCCCACGCACAGCGCGGCGGACGGCATGGCCTTCAGCCGGGCCCGGGGAATGGGCTGGCCGCACCGCTCACAGACGCCGTACCTGCCGCCGTCGATCTTGGTGAGGGCCACGTCGATCTCGTCGGCGGTGGCCCGCGCCTGGGCCGAGAGGGCGAGATCGCGCTCGCGCTCGACGTTGAGCGTGGCCCCCTCACCCGACTCCTCGTCGAACTGGGTGTCGCCCGGTTCCATCTCCTCGGCCAGCTGCTCGGCCTCGGCCCGCAGGGACTCGGCCTGCCGCAGCGACGCCTCGCGTTCGGCCAGCAGGAGCGACCGCTGCTCCTCGAGGAAGCGGTCAGCGGCCGTGGTGCCACCCTTCGTGGGCGCCGCCGCCCGACCGCCGGTTGCCGCCTTGTCGGACGGCGTCGATGTGGTGCGACGGCGGCGGGGGGCCTTGGTCGCCCCGGTCTTTCCTCGGGTTGTGTCGGACTGCTTCGATGCGACGGCGGTCTTGGGTAGCTTGGGCATGGCGCACCGGCTCTGGAGTGGGAATGACGGATACGGGTGGCGGAACGGAGCTCCATGGGGGGCTCGGAGCGGCGCATTCTAGCAGGAGCACGCGCTTCAGCGCCGCCCTTGCGGGCGCGGCTCGGGTCCCGAACCGCCGGCTCCGTCGGTGAGCTGGCGCTCCAGCTGACGCCGGAACTCGGCGAGGTCCACGCCGGAGAGCTTGAAGCGCTTCTCGCGGCTCTTGGTGCCGCCGACCAGCTCCACCGACGCGCCCGTGAACGCGTCAGCCAGCAGGGCGGCGCAGGCATCGTTGGCCCGCCCCGCCTCCGGGGGCACCGCCACCCGCACCTTCAGGGCGCTGCCGTGCCGGCCGACGACCGTCGTGCGCCC
>CAYTTL010000154.1:0-2690 GCA_964440725.1 uncultured Acidimicrobiales bacterium
CCTCTCGCTCGGAGGCCAGATCGGCACGGCAGGGTCCAGCATGCACTCCGAGGATGAGAGCAACCTGTGAATGACGGGTTGAAATCGCCGACGTCCCGCTTTGGCTCGGGGACGACCTGAGATCCCGGGCTGTTCAGCTCTCGTGTCCAGGATCGGTGGGACCCGCCCCCGCCCCCCGAGAGTTGGTGGATCTCGGCCTTGGTGCAGGCGTGATCCTGGGTCGTCGTCGTTCGCGTCTGGTTGCGAGGGTTGGGACCGGCGGCGTCGGGGTACACCCTGGAACACCCCGCTGTGTCGTCTTGTCGATGCGCGCCCCGAAGGACCTGATGCTGGTGCTCCAGGTACTCGCCGTAACCTCTCTCGGCGACCTGAGTCACTGGGCCCGCAGCAATGGGCTCGAGATCGTGCTGCTCATCGTCGGTGCAACGCTGCTCGCCCGGTTCACCACTTGGTCGGGTCAGCGCATCACCACGGGGATCGACGCCAAGGCTGCGGGCGACGACGAGCTCGTCCGCTCCGAGGCGACCAAGCACCGCCACGCCCTGACCCAGGTGCTCACTTGGACCGCCCTCGTGCTGATCTACTTCGTCACCGGCGTGCTCGTACTGCAGCGTGTGGGCGTGCCCCTCACGACCCTGGTGGCGCCGGCCACCGTGGTCGGCTTGGCCGTCGGCTTCGGCGCCCAGCGTGTCGTTCAGGACCTTCTGGCCGGGTTCTTCATCATCGCCGAGCGCCAGTACGGCTTCGGCGACGTCGTCCGTATCTCGGCCCTCGGAGCGACCACCGGCGTCACCGGGACGGTCGAAGACGTGACCCTGCGGATCACCCGGCTGCGCTCGGCGGACGGAGAGGTCGTAATCGTGCCCAACGGCCAGATCCAGCAGGTCACGAACCTCTCACGGGACTGGGCCCGGGCGGTCGTCGAGGTACCCGTGCCCAGCACCATCGACGTCAACCGGGTGACCGAGATCCTGCACGACGTCGGCGAGGAGATCTTCGCCGACGGGAACTGGCAGCCCCTGATGCTCGATGCCCCGTCGGTCATGGGCGTGGAGAGCATCGAGGTGGACATGTTCAAGGTTCAGGTCGTGGCCCGCACGCTGCCCGGCAAGCAGTTCGATATCGGCCGGGAGCTGCGCAGCCGCATCGCCATTTCCCTCCGCGACGCCGGGATCGTCATCCCCACCGGCCTCGACGCTGCCGCTCCGACGAGGGTGGCCTGATGGTGTGGCACCTGCGCCGGTCTACGTGGCTGCTCATCGTCGCGTTCGTAGGCACCCTGGTCCTGTACTTCTTGGTTCGTCCGGCTCCGACGGCAGCGTCGGGCATCCCCGCCGTCGATGTGCCCGCGATGACCGTCCCGCCGAGCACAGTTCCACGGCAGAAGACGACCACATCGGTGCCCCCACCACCGTGGCCGAGGTCACGCCGACTCCGAGCACGGCGAGCGGCGCCGGCTCCGGCGCTCCCAGTTCGACCACCACCACGGCGCGGCTGTCGCCGTCGTCGACGGCGACGACGACCACCACGCCCTGACCTTTGCACGGAGGAAGACCCTTGTCCCGCTCGGTGACCCAGCGGACGTCGAGTGCAACGGCAGTGTTGGGAGTGGAGCGACCAGCGGGGGCCCACCGGATGGGAGGACCGCGGCAATCGGCTTGCGGGCATCCACCCCTACTTCGCCACTTCGGGTGGATGCCCAGCTGCGCGGGCTCCATCAGCAATCGGTCCCAGGGGCGCCGGCCTCTGCGCCGGGAATAGCACGTCGTGCTGCCACGCGCCGAGAAGAAGGGCTTGAGGGGGGTCATCTCCTTGCCGAGCCCTCTCTGGGCCTGGGGACAGAAGGTCCATGTCGCCATCGACGAGCCGAGTTCCGCGGGCTAACTCGACAAGGCCAGACCTTCGGCCACCATCTGGTGGAACGCTTGAGCCCAGCTGCTGCTTAACCGGCCTCCGAAGGCCTGGCCCGCCGGTTGTACCCCAGATGCACGGTCTCATGCTCGCGTCACCCTCCCATCGGGCGGTTGAGCCGTGATCACGGGTGTCTCCTCGATCGGGCCGTTTGGTGGCGATCACGACCAGCAGTGGAGAGGCAGCCAACAACCCCGGAAACATTGGCGGTGGTTGGCAGGGTCCCGCCATGTGAACCCCGCCTGTCGGGTGGGCGACATGGGCGGGCCCCGGATTCCCAGGTGGCGGCGATAACGCCAACTATCCCCGGCGTGGCCAGCGCCGACGGTTACCGTCACGGACATGGCGTCGGTGGCCGAGCTGGCGGCGGACTGGCTGACGGCCAAGCGAGCCCTTGAGGCCGCGGCCCAGGCGGAGAAGGGCGACTCGAACCGGGCCTGACGAAGCCGATCTGGAACGCTGGGCGATGTCGTGTACGAGGTCCGAGGCGACTCCCCCACTGACGTCAACCGCACTGGCCACACTTACAGCGTTGGCGCCAGCCCGAACGCGGGGTACAGGTCCGGTAGGTCGAAGTCGACGATCTCGACGACGCGGCCGTCGTCGATCCGGAGGACCTCCAAGGCGACGATCCGGAACTCGGCATCTCCGGGGCTCCGCAGGTAGATCGCCACCGTCGGCTGGCGGTTGGCCCCGCAGGCGACGAAGCGATACTCGCCAGGCGGAGCGAACTTCCTGCTGCCGTTGATGAAGGAGTCCCGCGAGTCGCACCAGATGCC
>CAYTTL010000154.1:2700-6229 GCA_964440725.1 uncultured Acidimicrobiales bacterium
ATCTGGGGGTACGCCACACGGACGTCGTCGACTAGGACCTCGGCAAGCGCATCGAGGTCGTCGCGCTCGTGGGCGTCCATGTAGCGCCGCAGGGTGAGCCGCTCGGTGGGGTCGGGTTGGGTACGAGGCGCCCAGTCGGCGCGGCGCTCCGGCAGCCGCTGGCGCAGCGTCGATCGGGCCCGCTGCAGGGTGCTTTTCACCGCCGCCTCGCTGGTCTCGAGGAGATGGGCGACGTCACGGGCGGGCCAGCCAAGGACGTCGCGCAGCAGGAGGACGGCACGCTGCGACGGCGGAAGGTGCTGGATGGCGGCGAGAAAGGCCAGCTCGATCGTCTCCGTCGCCACGACCGTGGCGCCGGGCTCGTCGTCGACCGAGGCCAGCAGCTCGTCTGGGAACGGCTCGATCCACCGCACGCCTGTGGCGGGCGCAGGCACCGTCTCCGGGTCGATCGGCGCGACCACGTCGAACGGGAGGTAACGGCGGGCGCGGGAGCCGAGGTGGTCAAGGCAGAGGTTGGTGGCGATCTTGTAGAGCCATGCCCGGAAGCTGGAACGTCCTTCGAAGCTCGACAGCTTCCGCCACGCCCGGAGGAACGCCTCCTGGGTCAGGTCCTCGGCGTCGGCGTAGGACCCCGTCATCCGGTAGCAGTGGACCCGCAGCTCGCGGCGGTACTTGTCGAAGAGCGCTCCGAAGGCAGCCTCGTCGCCCGCCTGGGCCCGCTGGACCAACGCTTCGACGTCCATGGGCCCGTCAATTGTCGCGGACCGATTCCTTTCCTGCGCCGAGGGGGTCACCACATTGACCAGCTCACCCGAAAGGAACCCAGTCATGCGCACCGCAACCAGCATCCAGGAGATCGTCGTCACGTCCGCCGACGGCACCAGCATCTCCGCCACCGTCTCCGGCGCCGGCCCGGCCATCGTGCTGGTGGCCGCCGCGCTTTCGTCTCGATCGGACACCAAGCGACTGGCGGCACGGCTGGCCGGGGACTTCACCGTCGTCAACTACGACCGCCGGGGCCGGGGACTGAGCGACGGCACAAGGCCCTATGCCGTCGACCGGGAGATCGACGACATCGAGGCGCTGGTCGATCGGGTCGGTGGGCGCGTCGCGCTGTTCGGCAGCTCCTCGGGCGCGGTCCTGAGCCTCGACGCCGCCGAGCGCCTGGGCGCGAAGATCTCGAGCGTCGCGCTCTTCGAGCCGCCGTTCATCCTGGATTCCAGCCGGCCGCCGGTCGGCCCGGACTTCACCGCCCAGCTCGAGGACCTCCTGCGCGTCGGGGATCACGATGGCGCCGTCCGGCTCTTCTTCACCCAGGCGCTGGGGATGCCCCGGGCGACGGTTGTCATCATGCGGCTGCTCCCGGGTTGGCGGAAGATGACGGCGATGGCGCCGACGCTGCGCCACGACCTCGCCGTCATGGGCGACACCCAACTCGGCCGCCCGCTGCCGGCGCAACGATGGACCAACGTCGCCCAGCCGGCCCTGGTCGTGACGGGTGAGAAGAGCGAACCCTTCTTCCACGACAGCGCCGATGCCCTCGTGGCCCTGCTGCCCGACGCTCGCCACGACCGCCTGGCCAATGCCAGCCACTCCGCCGTCGTGGCGTCGCCCAAGCGGGTGGCGGAGCTGATCCAGGCGTTCGTCATGCCCTCGGGATGAGCGGGCGGCCGTCATCCCGCCCGCCGGCGGGCGCAGAGGACGGCGACGGCCACGGCCAGGGCGGCGACGGTCAGCGGCCACCAGAGGGCGTGGGGATCGTCGGTCGTCCCGAGCCAGGCCAGGCGCAAGCCGCCGACCAGGTGGCTCAGGGGCAGCACGTCGGAGAGGGTCTGCATGGCCGAGGTCATGACCGCACGCGGCGGGCCGCCGCCGCCAAGCAGGAACATGGGCACGAAGACCAGGTTCCCCAGGGCGTTGGCCGACCGACCGGAAGGCAACACCGAGCCGAGGGCAACGCCGATGGCGGTGAAGCAGACGAGCCCGGTGACGTACCAGGCGAGGACCCCGAGCGGATCGGCCGGCGCCTGGAGGCCGTAGATGGCGGCGCCGGCCAGGAGCACCACGGTGACCGCGACCGTCCCCAGCACTGCGCCCAGCACCAGCTCGGTGGCAACCAGCACGCCGGCGCTCAGCCCCGACGACCGGAAGCGCCGCAGGACCCCGAGCTCGCGGTGGGTGGCCAGGTGGACCGGGATGGTGATGAGACCCAGGGCTGCGAGGACCACGCCGATGTAGCCGGCCAGGTAGTGGTCGCTCGGTGCCACGCCGGCGAAGTCGGGATCGGGGCCCTGTCCGAACACGCCGGCGAGGACGAGCACGGTGGCGAGGGGGAACCCGATCAGGCTCACCGCCACCATGGGCTCCCGGAGCAGCAGGCGGAGCGTCGTGCCCACGACACCGTGCCGGGTCGGCGCGGGCGCGGGTGGGCGCGTGGGCAGGCGGACGGCGGTCATGACTCGTTCCTTCCGTTGGAGAGGGCCACGAAGCGGTCCTCGAGCGATGGCAGCTCGACCCGCAGGTCCAGCGCCGGCCGGTGCAGCGCCACGAGGTGGGCGCCGACGTGGGCCAGTACCGGGCCGGTCCCCAGCACCCGGACCTCGGCGCCGTGGCGGTCGACCCGCTCGACGCCGGCCAGCCCGCGCAGCGTGGAGACGTCGAGACCGGCGTCGGTGAAGATGACCGTCCCGGTGCCGCCGAGCGCCCGCACGATCGAGGCCGGGCTGCCGTCGGCCACCACCCGGCCCCGGTCCATCACGACCACGTGGTCGCACAGGCGTTCGGCCTCCTCCACGTCATGGGTCACCAGCACGACGGTGGTTCCGGCGTCGCGGACCCGGCGGACGACGTCCCACGTGTGCCGTCTCCCCACCGGGTCGAGGTTCTGGGTGAGCTCGTCGAGGAACACGAGCGAGGGGCGCCCCACCAGGGCGAGGGCCACGAAGAGGCGTTGACGCTCCCCGCCGGAGAGGGCGCCGAAGGGCCGGCGCCACAACGCCTCCAGCTGCCACTCATGCGTCAGCTCGTCGAGGGGACGGGGCGACGGGTGGAGCGAGGCGAAGAGGCGAAGGGCCTCACCGACCCGCATCCGCTCGGGAAGGGCGGCGTCTTGGAGCTGGGTGCCGACCCGCCGGCGCAGGCGGTCACCGGACACCGCCGGATCGAGGCCCAGGACCCGGGCCCCGCCGGCCGTGGCCGAGCGGAGGCCCTGGAGGATCTCGACGGTCGTCGTCTTGCCGGCGCCATTGGTGCCGAGGAGGCCGAAGAGCTCGCCGGCCTCGACGGTGAAGGAGACGCCGTGGAGGACGTCGGTCGTTCCATACCGCTTCTGGAGCTCACGCACCTCGATCACCGGCCCGGCCGGGGTCACGGACTCGGCAGCCGAGACGTTGCCGCCAGCCAAGGCCGTCACCCTCCGGCCCTTGTCATCGTCGACTCGTAGCCGCCGCCTCCGGGATAGACCCACGCGCCGGCGAGGGTCCGGCCGTCGTCGGCGAATGCGCCCCGGTAGTAGGCGGGCGAGCCCTTC
>CAYTTL010000154.1:6239-7211 GCA_964440725.1 uncultured Acidimicrobiales bacterium
AATGGTCAGGGTGTCGCCGTCGACCTCGTAGACGTAGCGGAGAGTATTGCCCGTGTTGTCGTAGAAGCATGACCGGATGTCGGGGTCCGCCTCCTCGCCGAAGTCCCGCTGGTGGCCGATGACCTCCATGCCACGGACGGCCTGGCCGAATTGGGTGAGGTCGATGTGCTGGAGGAGGAAGAACCCGCCCTCCAGCCACTCGTAGGTCGCGGTGCCCTCGGCACCGCCGGTGACCCGCCACGTGCCCACCAGCCGGTCGAGGCTGTGCAGGTCGGGGTCGGGCGCCGTCTGGGTGCTGCGCTGATCTGTCATGGCCTCATCGTGCGCTCCGAGCGGCGGCGGCGCATCGGGCCACGGTGGCTACGTCGGCTCCGACCCCGGGCGGGGCTCGACGATCCCGTGGTCGTAGGCGAACACGATGGCCGCGGCCCGGTCGCGCACGCCGAGCTTGGCGAAGATCGACCCCACGTGGGTCTTGACCGTGGCCTCGCTGACGATGAGCGACGTGCCGATCTCGGTGTTGGTCGCACCGCGGGCCATGTGGCGGAGGACGTCGTGTTCGCGCTCGGTGAGCTGGTCGAGCTTCGCCGCTTGGGCCAGGCGGGGTCGCACGTTGGCTCGAAACGCCCGCAGCACCCGCGGCGCCACCCGAGGATCGAGCCACGCCGCCCCTCCGGCCACGGCTCGTGCCGCGGCGATCAGATCCTCGGCCGCAGCATCTTTGAGGATGAAGCCGGCGGCGCCGGCGTCGAGCGCGCCCCACAGGGCGTCGTCGTCGTCGAAGGTGGTCAGGACGAGGACCGGCGGCTCGGCGGAGATTTCGCGGAGGCGACGGGTGGCGGCCACACCGTCGAGGCGGCGCATGCGGACGTCCATCAGCACCAGGTCGGGCCGCCAGGCGGTGACGGCGTCGACCACCTCGTCGCCGTCGCCGCAATCGGCCACGACCTCGAAACCGTCGTCCGGGCCCAG
>CAYTTL010000155.1:0-7200 GCA_964440725.1 uncultured Acidimicrobiales bacterium
GTAGTGGTTGTAGACGGCGACGGAGAGGATCTTCTTGGCGTGCTCCTGGCCGACGACGTAGTCGTTCAGGAACTCGTAGATCTCACGGGGCTTGGGCAGCTCGTCGAAGTGGACCTCGGAGGTCTCGGAGAGCTCTTCCTCGATGATCTCGTTGCACAGGTCGATGCACTCGTCGCAGATGTACACGCCGGGCCCGGCGATGAGCTTTTTCACCTGCTTCTGCGATTTCCCGCAGAACGAACACTTCAGAAGGTCTCCACCGTCTCCGAACTTGGCCACCCGCGTCTCCCTCGGCTCAGCTCACGCCTGCGACCTGGGGAACCTCATCCAGTTCGCGGGTCAAGATCACTTCATCGATGAGGCCGTAGTCCTTCGCCTCGTCGGCGCTCATGATGAAGTCGCGGTCAGTGTCCTTGGCGACCTTCTCGATCGTCTGGCCGGTGTGGTGGGCCAGGACGCGCTCGAGAAGCTCGCGCATCTTCATGATCTCCTTGGCCTGGATCTCGATGTCGGCCGCCTGCCCGCCGGCGCCGCCGTAGGGCTGGTGGATGAGAATTCGGGCGTGGGGCAGCGAGTGGCGCTTGCCCTTCGTCCCGGCAGCGAGAAGCACCGCCGCCGCCGATGCCGCCTGGCCCATGCAGTACGTGGCGATCTCCGGCTTGATGAACTGCATGGTGTCGTAGATGGCGAAGAGGCCGGTGATCTCACCGCCCGGCGAGTTGATGTAGAGGTTGATGTCCTTGTCGGCATCCTCGGCTTCGAGGTGCAGCAGCTGGGCCATGACGAGGTTGGCGACGGTGTCGTCGATGGGTGTGCCCAGGAAGATGATGCGCTCCTTGAGCAGCTTGGAGTAGATGTCGTAGGCGCGTTCGCCCCGGTTGGTCTGCTCGATGACGGTGGGAACGATGTAGTTGTAGATGGGCTCGATCATTGGATTTTCCCGGTCACTCCTGCTCCTGCGTCGATCCGTCGGCACCTTCGGCAGCCTCGGTCACGTCCACTTCTGTCGCCGGCTCTCCCGGTTCCAACTCGGACCGATCGACCACCCGGCCCTCCTCGTCGACGTACTCCGTGTGGGCGATCAGCCACTCCAGGGCCTTGGACTTCCGTATCCCCGAGCGTACCTCCGGGAGGCGGTCTTCGCTCTCGAGATCGCGCCGGAGGGCCTCCGGGGCGACCTTCTGGCGGTCCGCGAGGTTGACGATCTCCACCTCGACGTCTTCGTCGGTGACCCCGATCCCCTCGGCCTCGGCCACGTACCGCAGGGCCAGGTCGGCCTTGACCGCAGCCGTCGCCTCGGCGCGGAGATGGGCCGTCAGCTCCTCGGGCGACTGGCCGGTGGCCGACAGGTACACCTCGGGGTTGACGCCCTGGTGCTGGAGCCGGTGGAACAGCATCTGGATGCGCCGGTCGGTCTCGCCGTCGACCAGCGCCGACGGCATCTCGTCGTCGACCAGCTCGACGAGGGCCTCGACCACCCTGTCACGTACGGCGAGGGCGGCCTGGAGACGCTTGACCGCGTCGCTCTGGGCCCGGAGGTTCTCGCGCAGCTCGTCGACGGTCTCGAACTCCGACGCCTCGCCGGCCCACTCGTCGGTGAGCTCGGGCAGCACCTTCTCACGCACTTCCTTGACCAGGATCTGGAAGGTCACCTCGCCGGCGTCGGCCACGGTGGCGTTGAACTTGAGGATCTCCCCGGCCTTGGCGCCCCGGAGCTGGTCGTCGAGCTCGGCGACGATCGTCCCCTTGCCCACCTCGTAGAGCTCGTCGTCGGCCGTGAGCAGGACCTCGTCGTGGCGGGTGACCTTGCGGTCCATCGACACGTGGTCGCCGGTGCGCGCCTGGCGCGACACCGTCTTCAGCTCGCCGAACTGGTCGCGCAGGCGGTCGACCTGGGCGTCGACCTCTTCCTCGGTGACGGTGAGGCTGGGAAGGGCCACCCGCAGGCCCTCGTAGCCCACCACCCGGATCTGGGGCATGACCTCGACCACGGCGTCGAAGCTGACCGGGCCGGCCTCGCGTCCCCCTGTGATCTCGATCTCCGGAGGGGCGATGGGCTCCACGTCGTTGTCGATCAATGCCCGGGCGTAGAAGTCCGGAAGGGACTCTCGGATGGCCTCCTGGCGGGCCGTGTCGGTGCCGAGGCGGGCCTCGAGGAGGCGACGGGGGGCCTTGCCGGGTCGGAAGCCGGGGATGCGGACCTCGCGGGCCATCTTTCGGAAGGCGGCGTCGACGGCCTTGTCGACCTCACTCTCGTCGACCTCGACCGAGAGCTTCACCTTGTTGTCCTCGAGAGTTTCGAAGCTGCTCTTCACCGGGATCGAGACTATAGGGGCGACGCGCCATCCCCGACCGGACCCACGGCGGCCGTCTTCAGGACGGCGTGAGGCCGTAGGCCTCGGACACCAAGCCGTGGACGATCATGGCTGCGGCGCTCGATCCCGCGGCGACGGCGTTGGCCACCGAAGGCATGTGAGAGCTCAGGTCGCCCGCCGCCGACAGGCCGGTAACGCTGGTCTCGAACATCGGGTCGACCTCGACGGCGTCGACGACGACCGGCCCGGGGCCGGCGAGAACCGCGCCGAGCTGCTCGGCGAGTGCGGACCGTTGGTGGAGGGTGACGGGAACGAGCAGTCCTCGGCACGGTCGTTCGCCACCGTCGGCGAAGGCAACCACCGTGAGCGTGGTGTCCGGGCCGCGCAGTCCGGCGACGCCGCGCTCGTCGACGGTGACTCCCGCAGCACGGATCCGCTCGGCGTCCTCGGCGTCGAGGTCGGCGGGGCCGTCGCTGAGCAGCGTCACGTCGTCGCTCCAGACACGCAACAGGAGCGCCCGCCGCACGCCCGCAGCGCCGCGATCGAGCACTCCGAGCGGCTGGTCGCGGACCTCCCAGCCGTGACAGAACGGGCAGTGGAAGACCGACCGGCCCCAACGCTCGGCGATCCCGGGCAGCGCAGGAAAGCGGTAGTCCATCCCCGCGGCGAGCAACACCCGTCGTGCCGGCTGGCGGGAGCCGTCGGCCAGCTCGAGCACGAACCCCGTGTCGTGGCGTGCCCCGCCGACCACCTCGCCGGACCGCAGCTCCACGGACGGGTAGGTGGCGAGCTCGCCGTGCCCGGCGGCGTAGAACTCCTCCGGCGGGCGACCGTCGTGGCCGAGCAGGCCGCCGATGCCGTGGGCGACACGGTTGCTCTGGCGTCCGGCATCGACGACGAGCGTCCGCTGCCGGGCGCGGCCGAGCACCAGCGCCGCGCTCAAGCCCGCCGCGCCTGCGCCCACCACGATGCAGTCCCATGCCTCCTCCACACGCTCATCGTGGCGCGCCGCGGTGGTGCTGCCAAGCGAGCCCGGGACCCGCCCCCCGGCTTCTCGTGCGCGGAAGCGGTGGCTTCCGCCGCGATTCGCGCACGAGAACCGCTTAGGTGGCAGCTACCGGACAGGGTTTCTGGCCGGCGACAGCGGGATCTACTGCCCGCGTGGACGCTGCCTCCGCAGCGTCACGTCGATGGCGATCAGCAGCGCGGCTATGGGCAGCACGAGGATGATCATCGCCGGCGCTCCGACCGATCCCATGAGCGACCAGACCAGTGCCCCGGCGATGGCCTCGCCGACCACGACGGCGAGGGTCAGGCGTGACCAGTCGATGCGGGGCTCGTCGCCTCGAACATCAACGAGCCAGCGCCAACTCACCCGTCCTGTCTATCGTCCCGTGGTCGAGTTGTCGGGGACGGGGCGAGGGAAGGCCACCGCCTCAGGACACGGCGGCCAACCGCTTGGTGGCGGTGAGCCTCCCGGGGCCCGGACCCTCGAACGTGCCCGATGTGGGCGCCACGTCGAGGTAGTCGCGGCCGACGGCCACCGTGAGGTAGCCGCCGGTGGCCCGGCGGTCGTGGGTGGGATCGAAGGCCACGGCCACCGTGCATCCGGGCCGGGCGGGATCCGGCACCACCACCTCGACCCACGCGTGGGAGCCGCCCTCGCCCACCAGGTGGCCGGACACGTAGCGGGCGGGCAGCCCCGCCGCCCGGCACAGGGTGATCATCACGTGGGCGAAGTCCTGGCACACCCCCACGCCACCGGCCACCGCCTCGGCCGCCGAGGTGCGCACGCCGGTGACGTCGTAGGCGTACGTCAGCGCACCGTGGGCCCAGGCACACGCGCGCTCGGCCACCTCCATGCCCGCCGACGACGGACCCGCCCCGGGTAACGCTGCCGGGGACAGGGCGCCGCCGGCCGTGCTCGCAGCCAGGTCGGCGGCGACCGAAGCCAGGAGCTCGTCGGGCTGGGTGAGCCTGCTGGGCAACTTCAGGCGACCGTCGCCGACGAATGCGGGCGGCTGGGTGGTGATACCCCCCGGGCCGCAGCGCCGCACCCGTGCCCATGCGTCGAAGGAGATGGCCTCGGCGACGGTCGTGGCCCGGACGTCGACGACGTGGTTCCCGAACTCGTCGGAGCCGGCCGCCACCAGGGCCGGCGCGCCGGTGACGGTCAGGCCGTGGCCGAGAAGCTCTTGGCCCCCGTGGACGGCACGGGGCACGACCATCAGCCGGTGGCGCAGGTCGTGTACGGGCGCGGCGTAGTCGTAGCCGAAGCGCTGGACGAGGAGGTAGGTGGTGTCCTCGGCCTGCTCGAGCGCCGGTCCGGCCACCGCGGTCGGCGAGCGCTCAGTCGCCATCCGGCTCGTCAGCCTCGTCGGCCCAAACGGTCATGACCTTCAGCTCGGCCGCTCCCCAGATCGTCACCATGGCGGCGTCGAGGGCGTCGCGGCCCCGAGCGATCACGACCCGTCCCGTCCGCGGCTCGTTGTTGCGAGGGTCGAAGGTCCACCAGCGTCCGTCCAGCCAGACCTCGTACCAGGAGCAGAAGTCCATGGGCAGGTCGGGAGGGGCCACACCGATGTCGGGGAGGTAGCCGGCGACATAGCGCGCCGGGATGTTCAGGGCCCGGCAGAGGGTGATCCCCAACTGGGTCAGGTCACGGCACACGCCGGCTCGCGACTCCCACACGTCGTAGGCGGTCGTCAGCGGCGTGCTCGCCCCGACCTCGTAGCGGATGTTCCCGTGGACCCAGTCGGACACGGCCTGGGCCCGGGCCCACCCCGGAGCGGCGGCACCGAACAGGTCCCACGCATGGTCGTAGAGCACGTCGGGCCAGCAGAACCGGCTGGGGAGCAGGTAGATGAAGGCCTCGTCGGGGAGGTCCTCGATGGCCGCCTGGGCGGCCGTCTCGTCGGAATCGTCGAACGCCGTCGGCACCTCCACGGTGGCGTCGTAGCGAAGGGTCGAGAGCCCCTCGGGCAGCGTCAGGCGGTCGCAGACATTGCCGTAGACGTCGACGTAGGAGCGGACGGCAGCCGGCGGCTCCCAGGTCTCGGACCGGATGTGAAGGGTGCTGTCGGGCCGGGGCCGCACCTGCCAGAGGCTGGGCGTGGGTCCCACTGCGTCGTGGTCGAAGTGGCAACCGATCCTGACCAGCACAGTGGGCATCCTCCGACGACGGCGGCCGACGGCCCCCGGGCAGTGTCGCCCCCGCTCGTGAACGTCACGATGCCGGCGTGTCACGGCCGTGTGAACTGAACCCCCGGGATGGTCCCGACGGCCCCCAAAGGTAACCGGGGGGAAACACCGGGATGGTAACCATGGAGTCGTGGGCGACCTGCTCGACGACTACCGGACCACCACCTGGGACGAGCTGTTCGAGTCCCCGGGTGTGCCCCGCCGGGCGTGCGCCTCCCTCCACGAGACCCTCCAGGCCCTTTCCCAGGACGACTTCGAGCGGCGCTGCGCGGCCCGCGACCGGGCCTTTCGCGACCAGGGGATCACCTTCTCGTTCTCGGGCGAGGAGCGACCCTTCCCCCTCGACCTCGTGCCCCGGATTCTCGCCCCCGACGAGTGGGCGCTGCTCGAAACGGGCGTCGCCCAGCGGGTGCTGGCCCTCGAAGCCTTCCTCACCGACATCTACGGCGTGGGGAAGATCCTGGCCGACCGCGTGGTCCCCGCCGCCCTGGTCACCAGCTCGCCCCACTACCACCGGGCGGCCACGGGCGTGGAACCGCCCAACGGCGTGCGAATCCACGTCGCCGGCATCGACATCGTGCGGGGAACCGACGGCCGCTTCTGCGTGCTCGAGGACAATCTCCGCACGCCCTCGGGCATCTCCTACGTGGTCGAGAACCGCCGCACCATGTCGCGGGTCTTCCCCGAGCTGTTCGCCAGTCACCGGGTGCGTCCCGTCGACAGCTATCCCGCCCGCCTGCTCGAGGCCCTCAAGGCGGGAGCGCCCACGGGTGCGGCCGACCCGACCGTCGTGGTGCTCACCCCCGGCGTCTACAACGCCGCCTACTTCGAGCACACCTTCCTGGCCCGCCAGATGGGCGTCGAGCTGGTGGAGGGGCGCGACCTCGTGTGCCGGTCGAACGCCGTGTACATGCGCAGCACGACGGGCGAGCAGCGCGTCGACGTCGTCTACCGCCGGGTCGACGACGACTACCTCGATCCCCTCCAGTTCCGCACCGATTCCCGGCTCGGCTGTCCCGGCATCCTCAACGCGGCGCGTGCGGGCAACGTCACCATCGCCAACGCCGTCGGCAACGGCGTGGCCGACGACAAGCTCGTCTACACCTACGTGCCCGCCATGATCGACTACTACCTGGGCGAGAAACCCATCCTGCCCAACGTCCCCACCTACCGGCTCGAGGACCCCGACCAGCTGGCCGTGGCCCTCGAACGCCTCGACCGGCTGGTGGTCAAGCCCGTCGACGCCTCCGGGGGCAGGGGCCTGCTCATCGGCAGCGCCGCGTCCGACGCCGAGCTCACCGAGGCGGCGGCCACCTTGACCGCCAATCCTCGTGGGTGGATCGCCCAGGAGACGGTGGACCTGTCCACCGCCCCGACCCACGTGGGCGACCGGCTGCGGCCCCGCCACCTCGACCTGCGGCCCTTCGCGGTGAACGACGGCGAGCGCGTCTGGGTCGTGCCCGGAGGCCTCACGCGGGTCGCCTTGCCCGAGGGCAGCCTGGTCGTCAACTCGAGCCAGGGCGGCGGCAGCAAGGACACGTGGGTCCTCGCCGGCGACGGCCCCCGGATTCTGCCGCCGACGGCGGCGCCGGGCCGGGAGGTGACGGGCGACGATGTCCGTACCGGCCCCCGTCCCGACCCGGGCCCGGCCGTGGCCCAGGCCGCGCAGCAACAGCAACAGCAA
>CAYTTL010000156.1:0-6798 GCA_964440725.1 uncultured Acidimicrobiales bacterium
ACAGCTGCGATCCTTCCAGCGGCCGAACCGCAGCATGAGGATCCTCGCAGTCGTATCTGGGTGGTCAGCCCCCCACGCGACCCCGCTTTCCGCAGGGTCGTCAGCTCGTGGTACCAGCTGCGAGCGAGCGGAGCCATCAGGAGCGCGAACTTCCAGTTGCACCCACCCGCAACAGGAACGACAACGTGATCCGCAACCTTTGCGGAAACCTGGAGTACCCGCTGTTCTTCCTCGCCGAGCGAGGGGGTCGCGCCTTCTCCGTCGTCGAGTTCGACCCGTCGGCGCCAGCGAAAGGAGAGTGCCAACCAGCGCGCTGAGTCGTCCGGGACGAGATGGGACTCGACTTCTACCGCTTCTTCTACCGGACGGGTTGAAATCGGGTAGAAGCCAGCAGCACGGTCCAACACGCAGATGGGCAAAAGCCCTGGTCAGGGGCACTTTTCAACATCGACCAGCATCGATCAACACCCCAAAATGAGAGTTTAAGTCCCCCCTCGCCCACCGGGAAGGTGCTGGTCAACGGGGTGTGGTGGCCCCGGACGGTCAGACCCGGTTCACGCTGCCGTTGGGGCGGATGACGAAGGTGGTCTTGACCCGTGGGGTGGTGCAGTCGGTGACGACGACCCGGTACCGGTTCCCGGCGGGCACCCGGATCTCCACGGACGTCGGTGCGTCCGAGCAGCCGAAGGCCAGGGCCGCCTGCTTCTGGCCGGTGGTGGTGTTGTTGACCTGGACGGTGCGGACACCCTGGGGGTCGCTCACCGTACAGATGTTGATCGGAGCACCGCTGGCACTCGTGCCCGGTGTGCAGGTGAGGGTGGTCTCGCCGACCACGTAGGTGACGTTGACCACCACTCCGAGGTAGTTGGGGAACTCGCCACTTCCACCCACCGCCACGCACGTGGTGGCGGTCGGGCAGGCCACGCCCCGCAGGGCGGTGGTACCCGGCACCGGCTGGGAGAATCCGGGATTGCCGTTGACGATGGGCGCCACTACTCCGGTGTCGCCGAAGCCCACCGCCGTGCACTGGGTGGTGTCGACGCAGGCGATCCCCAGAGTCGGGTTGGCCCCCGAGATGGCGACGGCCGGCCCCGGGGCGCCGTTGACCACGGGCATCACCACGGACTCGAAGAACCCGGTGAAGAAGTCGCCGCGGCCCACGGCCCAGCAGGTGGTGGTGCTCGGGCAGGCGATCCCATACAGGGCGAGGGCGCCGGGGGCGGGCTGGGCCGCGCCGGGGACGCCGTCGGTGATGGGGACCACAGCACCCTGGCCGAAGCCAACGGGAGCGCTGCCCACGGCCACACAGGAACTTGCGCTGGAGCAGGCCACGCCGTTGAGCGCGTCGACGCCGGCGACGGGCTGGGGGGTGCCGGGAACGCCGTTCGTGATGGTCAGAACCTGGGCGCCGCCCACCGCCACACAGGTGGTGGCGCTGGAGCAGGCGATGGCGGTGCCGGCGCTGGTCCCCAGAACCGGCTGAGCGGGTCCGGCGACGCCGTTGGTGACGGGCACGATCACGGTGGTGAGGCCGGTGGCAGGCAGGAAGGTCGTGCCCACCGCCAGGCACGAGGTGGCAGTGGTGCAGGCCACACCGTTGAGCACCTGGGCTCCGGGGACGACCTGGGCGGGTCCGGCGACGCCGTTGGTGACAGGCACCACCACGGCCTGTTGGGCATCCCCTGTGAAACCCCCCACCGTGCCCACCGCCACACAGAAGGTGGCGGTCGGGCAGGCGACGCCATTGAGGTCCGATGTCCCCGGGACCTCCTGGACGACCGTGTCGACGGCTGCCGACGCCGGTGAGGCTGCCGTCACGACCAGGGCTGCCGCGGCCAGGGCCACAGCGGCCAGGGTGCGGACGACCCTGGATGCCGGGACCGTGACCCACCCGCTCCGGTCATCGGTCCTCCGCCGCGAGGACTTCCGCGCGTACGGCGCGCCATTCCGGCTGTGGCTTCCGATCTCCACCTGTGACCCCCCATGCCGCCGGGCCGACCCACCTGGCCAACCGCCGCACTCATCAGACTGCGGTACGCGGACCTTGTCAAGGGGAGGAGGCCGACTCCCGGCTCCGCGTCCCTGGTCGGGCACCGCTGAGGAATGCCACACCGAAGGTGCAGTTCGGGAAGACTCTGGCCCATCATGGGCAAGTACCTCGTGGGCGTCGTCGTGTTCGCAGCCGGGCTTGGCCTTTCCGGCGTCAGCGGAGCGGCGCCGTCACCGGTCACCGGACGGCCGGATCCCTACATCGTCGTGCTGAAGGACGGGGCCGACCCCGGCCAGGCCGCCGAGGGCCACGCCCGGCGTCACGGTGCCGAGGTGGGCCACGTCTACCGGGCCGCCCTCAACGGGTACGCCGCCCGCCTTCCTGCGGCCCGCGTCGCCGAGTTGCGGGCCGACCCCCGGGTGGCCTACGTGGAGCCCGACGCCGAGGTGACCACGACGGCCCAGGCGCTCCCCTGGGGCATCAACCGCATCGACGCCGACATCAGCTCCACCCTGGCCGGCAACGGCTCCGGGGCGGTGCGCACAGCGAACGCCTACATCATCGACAGCGGCATCTCCGGTCATGCCGACCTCAACGTCGTGTCCCGTCGCAACTGGACGGGTGACGGCAAGAACCACGACTGCAACGGCCACGGCACGCACGTCGCCGGTACGGTCGGGGCCAGGGACAACACCGCGCACGTGGTCGGCGCCGCCCCCGGAATCGCCCTGACCGGCCTCAAGGTGCTCGGCTGCGGCGGCAGCGGCTTCATCTCCAGGATCATCGCCGCCGTCGACTGGCTCACCGGCTCGGCCAAGCGGCCGGCGGTGGCCAACATGAGCCTCGGCGGGGACGTGTCCCGTGCCCTCGACGACGCGGTGCGACGGTCGGCGAGCAGCGGCGTGCTCTACGTCGTGTCTGCGGGCAACGACGGGGCCAACGCCTGCGACCAGTCGCCGGCTCGAGCCGGAGCGGGCACCAACAACGGCATCGTCACCGTGGCCGCCACCGACTCCTCCAACAGGGAGGCGCCGTGGAGCAACCACGGCTCCTGCGTCGACATCTGGGCTCCCGGAGTCAGCATTGTGTCCACCGGCAGCAGCGGCGGCACCGCCACCATGTCGGGCACCTCCATGGCCGCTCCCCACGTCGCCGGCACCGGTGCGCTGTACCTGTCGAGGAATGCCACGGCGTCGGCCTCCACCGCCGAAGCCGCCTTGAAGGCCGAGGTGCGGTCGACGGGCAGGGTGAGCAGGGACGGCCGGGCCATCAAGGTCGTCCTCGCCGGGAGGTACTGATCCCCACCTCTTCTGTCGACGCCGTGGTCGTGGGTTCGGGACCGAACGGGCTCGCCGCCGCCGTCACCCTGGCGCGCGCCGGATGCTCGGTGGTGGTGCTTGAGGCCTCGGACGGGATCGGTGGCGGATGCCGGTCCGGGGAGCTGACCCTTCCCGGCTTCGTCCACGACGTGTGCTCGGCGATCCATCCGCTCGGGGCGGCATCGCCGGCTTTCGCCGATCTCCCGCTCGGCGACCACGGATTGCAGTGGGCCCATGCGGAGGTGCCGGCGGCCCACCCGTTGAGCGACGGTCGGGTCGCCGTGCTCGACCGGTCGATCGAAATCACGGCGGAGCGGCTCGGCGGACCCGACGGAGAGGCATGGCGCCGGCTGGTCGGCCCCCTCGTGCGGAACTGGAACGAACTGACGTCATCGGTCCTCGGTCCGCTGATCCGGCTTCCGGAACACCCCGTCGTGCTCGGGTCATTCGGCCTGCGTGCCGCATGGCCGGCCACCGCCCTCGCCCGTCGCTCCTTCGCGGGCGAGGAGGCCCGGGGGCTGTTCGCCGGCCTGGCCGGCCATGCCATCCTCGATCTCGCCGCACCGCTGACGTCGTCGTTCGGTCTCACCTTCGCGGCGTCGGCGCACGCCGTCGGGTGGCCGGCGGCGCGCGGCGGGTCGCAGATGATCGCCGACGCGCTGGTTTCCTACCTGCGGTCGTTGGGCGGAGAGGTGGTCACCGGCGAGGAGGTGACCTCACTCGACGACGTCCCCCCGGCGCGGGCCGTGCTCTTCGACCTCACGCCCCGACAGCTCGTCGCCGTGGCCGGCGATCGGCTCGATCCGCGGTACCGGCGCCGGTTGACCCGTTTCCGCTACGGCCCCGGGTCGTTCAAGATCGACTACGCCCTCGACGCCCCCGTGCCCTGGGCCGCCGAAGAGTGCGGTCGGGCCGCCGCCGTCCACGTGGGTGGGACGCTGGCCGAGGTAGCCGCCGCCGAGCACGACGTGGCCCACGGGCGCCACCCGGAGCGCCCGTTCCTCCTCACCGCTCAACCGAGTCGCTTCGACCCGACCCGGGCACCGGATGGCAAGCACACGTTCTGGGCCTACTGCCACGTGCCCCACGGGTCGACCTTCGACATGACCGAGGCCGTCGAGGCGCAGCTCGAGCGCTTCGCGCCCGGCTTCCGGGATGTGGTGCTCGCCCGGAACGTCATGTTCCCGGCCGACCTCGAGCGTCACAACGCCAACAACGTCGGCGGCGACGTGGCGGGCGGATCCCACGGTGGCCTCCAGCTGGTGCGCCGGCCCCGCCTGGCCCTCGACCCCTACCGGATCCCCATGTCGGGCATGGACGCCTACCTGTGCTCCGCCTCGACGCCGCCCGGCGCCGGCGTGCACGGCATGTGCGGTCTCTGGGCGGCCCGCAGTGCCTTGAGGCGGTTGAGGTGAGGACCTTCCGTCAGGACCCTGGCGGCATCAGTCCCAGGTGACGCGGAGAGACCTGACGCCGCGGATGACGACCGTCGGCAGGTAGTCGATGGTCTGGCCCAGCACCAGGCGGAGGCCGGGCAGGCGGTCGAGCAGGACCTCGTAGGCGATGCGGGCCTCGAGGCGGGCGAGGGCGCGGCCCGCGCACTGGTGGGGGCCGCCGGCGAAGGTGAGGTGGCTGGCGCCCTTGTCCCGGCCGGGGACGTACTCGGCGGGGGAGGAGAACCGGGCCTCGTCACGGTTGGCGGAGCTGAAGACGAGCAACACCCGCGAACCGGCGGGAACGGTCGTGTCACCGACGACGACGTCCTCGGTCGTCCTTCGCACGACCGTCGGCACCGGAGCGGTGAGGCGGAGGACCTCCTCCAGGGCTTCGGGGAGGAGGGACGGGTCGGCAACGAGAGCCTCCCATCGGCTGCGGGGGTCGAGGAAGGTCATGGCCGCGTTGCCGATCAGGCAGGCGATGGTCGGATGCCCGGCGAAGGTCAGGCCGGTGAGCGTGCTCACCAGTTCACCGTCGCTGAGCGGCGGGTCGCCCTGGAAGTGCACGAGGTCGCTGGTGATGTCGGAACCCGGGTTCTCACGCTTCTCGGCGATCAGCGCCCGCAGGAACGCGTGGTACTCGGCGATGCCCTGGGCGGCGGCGGCCTGGTCCTCGGGGCCCATGAGGGTCGTCATGAACGAGATCAGGTTCTGGCTCCACCGCTGGAAGTCGGGAACGTGCTCGGGGCCGGCGCCGAACAGGGCGGCGACGACGCTGATGGGTAGCGGGGATGCGAGCCCCGACACCAGGTCGGCGTCGGTGCCCGTGGCCATGCCGTCGACGAGCTCGTTGGCGATCCGTCGGATATCGCCTTCCAGGGCAGCCAGCCGGGGCGGGGTGAACGCCGGGTCGAGGGGCGTGCGCAGCCGGGCGTGGTGGGGTGGGTCGACGCCGACGGCGTTGGGGCCGGGGTACAGCATCTGGCCCAGCATGGCGGCGGCCTCGCTGGGCGCGGTGTCCATGGAGGAGAAGCGCTCGGGGTCGTCGAGGGCGGCGACCACGTCGCGGTAACGGCTGACGACCCACATGTCGAGCAGTGGTGCGTGGAAGACGGGAGCCTCGGCGCGGGCCCGGTCGTAGAACGGGTACGGGTTGGCGAGCTCATCGGGAGCGAATGGGTTCCACTCGGCACCGAACGGACCGGCGGGGGTGTCTGCGGCGGCGGGCATGGGTGCCTCCTGGGTCGTCGGGGTCGGCGGAATCTTGACGCGGTGGCGAGCACGCGTCCACGAGCGCGACCTCAGGCGTGGAAGGCGGCGAGGCGGTCGGCCTCGTCGGCGACCGCCGTGCGCACCTTGGCGCCGAGCGGTGCGAAGGGCTCCACGTCGACCCTGTCACGCTCGAACCTCCATGTGCCCGCCACCTGGCCGTCGACGAGGAAGGTGTTCACCGAGTGCGGCGTCTTGGTGTTGAACACCCTCGCCCGGTGCTCCTCGGGCAGGATCAGGGCCCGCCGGGCGTGCACCAGCAGGGTCGCGTCCCAGACGGGCAGGAACCGGACCGGCGCCGGGGTGTCCGCGTCGGGAAGGGGTGCCCGGGGGAGATCGACGAGCTCGGTGCCGTCCTCGGCGCGGAAGCGCCGGAGCGCGAGCCGTCGCACGGCTGCGGCGACCGTCGGGTTCCGCATCCCCGCCCAGTTGGCGATCTCGGCCACCGACGCCGGGCCGAAGCCCCCGAGGTACCGGCGCACCAGGTGGTCGATGGCGGTGTCGACGTCGAGGTCGGGCGGCGGGCCGATCCAGTCCTCGGCGGCGCCGTAGAGGTCGGCCCGGCGCCGCTCCCAGGTGCCCGAGGGCGGGACCCGCACGAGGTCGAGCCACAGGCCCACCCCGATGGCGTGCTCCTTGCCGACGATGTCGTCGAGCTGGGTGCGGCGCAGCGGGCTCTCCTCGTGGAGGTGGCCCCGCAGGCGGACGGCCGCGGCGGCCAGATCCTCGGCCGTGACCTGCTGACGCATCGCCGCCAGCCAGGACCGGCGACGTTCGTCACCGA
>CAYTTL010000156.1:6841-7191 GCA_964440725.1 uncultured Acidimicrobiales bacterium
CCTGCACCACCGTGCGCCGCTCGAGTGCTCTGGTCAGGTCGGCGCGCTCGAAGCCCCGGAGCCTCGACCACAGGCCGATGTACATGGCCGGGGCGTACTGGGCCTGCAGGCCGCCGATGCGCTCGAGGGCCTTGGGCAGGCTCATGCGGCCCCGGTCGAGGAGCAGCTGGCGGGCCAGGACGGCCCGGTTGAGCTCGCGCTGGCTGAGCATGCGAGGCGGCGACGTCCCCATCTCGGCACGCTACCGAGTCGTACCCGCCGTACTGACCAGAACAATCGACCGGCTGGTATTACAACTAGGACGGGCGGCGGCGGGCCAGGTCGGCGTCGGTCCAGAACCCGGGGAGGGG
>CAYTTL010000157.1:0-7172 GCA_964440725.1 uncultured Acidimicrobiales bacterium
GGGGTGATCGACGGGTTCTCCCACGAGCTTCTGAAGCCGAACCGCCATGTCGAGATCTGGGCGCGGGGCTCGAAGGGCGGTGTGGGCGACGTGGGCGCCGGCCAGGTGCGCTGGTACGTCGACCGCCAACAGGACGCCGGGCACGCCAACGGCTCAGTCGACAAGGACGAGATCCTTCGCCACGTCGACGGCTGGTACGAGCTGATGATCGCCGCCGTGCAGGCCGCCGATCCGGCCGACATCGTCATGAACGAGATCTGGGACCTTCCGCCGATCGAGACCTGGACGCGCGGCCGTGTGGTGCTGCTCGGCGACTCGGCCCACGCCACCGCGCCCTGGGCCTCGATGGGCGCGTGCATGACGATCGAGGACGCCATCACCCTCACCCGGCGACTGGCCTCGGAGGCGTCGGTGGACGACGCCCTCGCCGCCTACCAGCACGACCGCAAGCAGCGGGACGAGAAGCTGGTGCAGCATTCGCGCAAGATGGGCTCGATGGCCATGCTCCACAGCCCTCTCGTGGCGTGGCTGCGCGACGAGGGCATGGAGCACACACCGCCCAAGAAGCTGGAGTCGATTGCCGAAGAACTGGCGAAGGGCGAATAGAACGGCGCTCCCCGGAGAACCCGCACGTACGTCGAGGCTGCGTCTCACGGTGGCGCTGCTCGCCCTCGCCCTTCCGCTGCTCGCCGGGCTTCACCCCACCTTCGCCGTGGGCACCGGATCGCCCGTTCCGGGCGCCCCGTCGCCGCTCACCCCGACACTCACCATCACGACATCGCCCGACGTGGTGCTCGGCGGGTCCATCAGCGGCACCGTCGTTGTCGCGAACACCCTTCCGGGCTACCTGGAACTCTGGCTTTGGGGCCCGGACTCGCCGGACTGCTCCCGTGTGGCGACCATCCCGTCGGGAGGGTTTGTCAACGGTAACGGGACCTACCCCTTTGGGCCCTACACGCCGACCCTCCCAGGAACCTACCGGTTCACGGTCGACTATCGCGTCGGCGGCGACACTGCTCCGGTCTCCACCGCCTGCGACGACCCCGCCGCGTCAGTGGTGGTCACCACCCCGCCGCCCGTGACCCCGACGATCACCGCCGCAGCGTCGCCCGACGTGGTGCTCGGCGGGTCGATCAGCAGCACCGCCGTTCTCAGTGGCGGCCTCAACCCCACCGGGCACATCGACTTCTTCGTGTACGGCCCGGACTCGCCCGACTGCACCCGGGTGGCCAACATCCCGGTGCTCGTGCCGATCGACGGGAACGGCAGCTACGGCCCGGTGGCCTTCACGCCGACCGAGCCGGGCACCTACCGGTGGACGGTCGACTACCCGGGCGACGCCGACAACGACGCCGTCACCACCGCCTGCGACGACCCCGCCGCAACTGTGGTGGTCACAGCGCCGCCGACGGTGACCCCGACGATCACCACCACCGCCTCTGCGAACGTGGTACTCGGCGGATCCATCAGCGCCACCGCCGTTCTCAGTGGCGGGAACAACCCCACCGGGTACGTCACCTTCTACGTGCATGGCCCGGACCGTCCGGGTTGCTTCGGCGTGGCCCAGATTCCCGTGGCCTGGCCGGTCAACGGGAACGGCAGCTACCACTCGGGGGACTTCACGCCGACCCAGCCGGGCACCTACCAGTGGACGGCCGACTACGGCGGCGACGCCAACAACGCCCCGGCCTTCACCGGCTGCGGCGGCCCCGCTCAGACCGTCGTGGTCACGGAAACACTTCCACCAGCGCCGTCGATCAGCGTCGACGGCAACGCCGCCGTCGCCGCCATGCCCGCGCCCGGAGGCACATTCACAGGCAAGGTGACCATTGCCAACACGGGAACCGAGGCCGTCACCCTCATCGCCCTGGTCGACGACGACCTCGACGGAGTGGGCACGTGTTCGCTCCCCCAGCCGCTGTCGCCGGGTGGGACATACAGTTGCGACTGGCCGATCGCCTTCACCGGCGACGCCGGCGACACGATGACCGTTCCCGTGACGGCGACGGTCGTCGACGACTTCGACCGTCGGCTCGTCGTGACCGATACCTTCGAGCTGACCATCACCGACACCGTCCCCACGCCGCCATTCGACCCGTCCTTCCCTCCCGACCGGGTGGAGGGTCCGGCGGGCCCGATCCTGGTCGCCCGTGCGCTGGCCCGTACGGGCTCCGACCTGGACGCCTTGTCGGCCCTGGCCGTCGTTTCCGTCGCCGCCGGCACGCTGATGCTTCTGGCCACCGGCCCACGACCGCGCCGACCGTCCGGCGGACACTGAGACGAGCGTTCAACCGCGGAAACCGTGATGAAGTGTCACGGTGGATGCCCCGGCTGCGCTCGAGATGCTGGCGACAACGCTCGAGGGTGGCGGCGAGATCCGTGCCGGGCAGATCGCCATGGCCGAGGCGGTGGCCGAGGCGGTGCGCGACGAACGGCCGCTGGTCGTGCAGGCGGGAACGGGCACGGGAAAGACCTGGGCCTACCTGACCGGCGCCCTCCTGGGCGGCGACGACGCCCGGGTGGTCATCGCCACCGCCACCAAGGCGCTGCAGGACCAGCTGGCCGGCAAGGACCTCCCTGCGGTTGCCGCAGTCGGGCTGCGCCCGGGCCTGAGCTGGGCCGTGCTCAAGGGTCGCAGCAACTACCTCTGCCGCCAGGCTGCCCTCGAGGCCGCCAGGGACGACGCCCCGAGCCTGCTCGACGACGACGACGGCGCCGGTCGCGACGTCGGAAAGGAGGTCTCCCGGCTGCTGACGTGGGCCGAGGACAGCGAGACCGGCGACCGGGCCGAGCTGGTGTTCGAGCCGAGCGCGCGGGCGTGGTCGTCGGTCAGCGTGGGGTCCGACCAGTGCCCGGGCGCCCAGGAGTGCCCGAGCGGGACGGACTGCTTCGCCGAGGCCGCCTACGAGCGGGCGCGTGAAGCCGACGTGGTCGTGGTGAACCTCCACCTGCTCGGCGCCCACGTGGCCTCGGGCGGCTACGTGCTTCCCGATCACGACGTCCTCATCGTCGACGAGGCCCACGAGGCCCCCGACATCATGGCCGGCGCCCTGGGGGTCACGCTCACGCCGGGGCGGGTGGCTGCCGTCGCCCGGCTGGCCTCGGCCGCCGAGCTCGCTCGCCACCGCGACAGTCTCGACCGCGTCCTCACGCCGTTGACGGGTGTCCGGCTCACCCGTGGCGCGGCGGGCGAGGCCGCCGTCGGCGAGGCCCTGACCGACCTGGCGGAAGCGGTGCGACGCGAGCGGGCGGCGTTCCGCCGCCTCGATGAGGATCCCGCCCTCAAGGCCCGCCGGGAGCGGGCGGCCAAGGCCCTGGACTCGCTCGCCGCCGACATCGACACGTTCCTGGTCACGGGCGACGACTCGGTGACGTGGGTGGAGCAGTCGGGCTCGCAGCCCGCACTACGGGTTGCGCCCACGGACGTCGGCG
The DNA here is from genome assembly GCA_964440725.1 of uncultured Acidimicrobiales bacterium. Lineage (GTDB taxonomy): Bacteria > Actinomycetota > Acidimicrobiia > Acidimicrobiales > AC-14 > DATAQC01. The sequence continues at coordinate 3,433 of CAYTTL010000157.1, forward strand.
CCGACCTGGCCCGGGTGGCGTGGGCGTCGGCCACGCCGATCCTCACCTCGGCGACGATTCCCCCCGGTCTCGGCCGGCGGCTCGGATTGGGCGGCGACACCGTCGACCTCGACGTCGGCAGCCCGTTCGACTACCGGCGGCGGGCGCTGCTCTACGTGCCCCGCCTCCCCGATCCCCGCCATCCCGACCACGAGGCCGGCGCCCACGGCGAGCTCGAGTTCCTCATCACCGCGGCCGGTGGGCGCACGCTGGGGCTGTTCACCTCGTGGCGCGCCATGCGTGCCGCCCACGCCGCCCTGGCCGGCGAGTTGCCCTACCGGGTCCTCGCCCAGGACGACCTGCCCAAGCCGGCGTTGATCGAGGCCTTCCGGTCGGACGAGACGTCGTGTCTGTTCGCCACCATGGGGTTCTGGCAGGGCGTCGACGTGCCGGGCGCGTCGTGCTCGCTCGTCGTCATCGACCGCCTGCCGTTCCCCCGCCCCGACGACCCGGTGACGCAGGCCCGTCGGGAGCGGGCGGGCGCGGACGCATTCGCCAGCGTCGACCTTCCCCAGGTCGCCACCCGTCTGGCCCAGGGCACGGGCCGCCTCATCCGCACCACCACCGACCGGGGCGTCGTCGCCATCCTCGATCCCCGGCTGGCCGAGTCCTCCTACCGCCCGTTCCTCCTGGCCGCCCTTCCGCCCATGCGCCGCACCCGCGACCGAGCCGACGTGACCGCCTTCTTCGCCGAGACCTGCGGCTGAGGCGCTCGGGAAATCACCATCCCTTGGGCAACAAGCGTGTAGAGTATCGATTGTGAACATTTTCACAAACACCGATACCGCCGGCCCTCCTTCGACACCCGACGAGCCGACACGGATTCCGTTCAGCCCCGTCGACGAAGCCGTCCACCTGCTGGAGACCGAGGCGGCGCCGTGGAGCATCCAGATGGAGGTGACCGTCGAAGGCCACCTCGACGAGACCCGCCTCCGGTCGGCGTTCACCAGTGCCCTGGCCGCCCACCCCATGGCGAGAGCCCGCAAGATGGCGTCGCGCCCGTCCGACCACCACGACCAGTGGGAGATCCTTCCCGGGGCCGAGCACGACCCCCTTCGGGTCGTCCACTGCGCCGACGACGCCGACCTGGCCACGGCGCGCGCCGAGTTGCAGAGCCTGGCCGTGCCTCTCGCCGAGGCGCCTCCCCTGCGGGCCCGGTTGGCCCGACACCCCGGGGGCGACGTGGTGATGCTCAACGCCAACCACGCGGCCATGGACGGGTTCGGCGCCCTCCGGCTGCTGTACTCGGTGGCCCGCCATTACACGGGCGACGACGACCCCGCATCGCAGCCCGCCGCCCTCGAGGCGAGGGACTACCCCGACCGGCTGGCGGCCGGCAGGTTCCGGGACCGGCTGCGGCGGCGTCTCGCCCTGGCCGAGAAGTTGCGCGACATCGTCGCTCCCCCGGCGCGCCTGGCGCCCGAGGGGGCCTCCGGCCAGGCGGGCTACGGCTTCCACCACGTCGCCCTCTCCGTCGCCCAGACCCAGGCCCTCGTCGGGCTCGATCACCTCGGCACGGTGAACGACGTGCTGCTCTGCGCCCTCAACCTGGCCATCGCCGGGTGGAACGCCGACCACGGTCAGCCCTGTGGCCGGATCGGTGTGCTCGTGCCCGCCAACCTGCGTCCGGTCCAGTGGCGACAGGACGTGGTGGGCAACTTCTCCCTGCCCGCCAGGGTCTCCACCACCCCCCACGACCGGCGCAGCGCCGATGCCGCCCTGCGGGCGCTGACCACCCAGACCGAGCGGAAGAAGAAGGCCGGCATGGGCACGGCCCTCATGGTGGGGCTCGCCGGTGCCCGGCGCCTCCCGCTGTGGGCCAAGCAGGCCCTCATCGCCGTCATGCCCCTCACCGGCAACCGCCTGGTCGACACGGCCATGCTGTCGAACATCGGCCACATTCCCGATCCCCCCTCGTTCGGGTCCGACGGCGGGCGCACCGTCGACGTGTGGTTCTCACCGCCGGGGCGGATGCCCCTCGGCCTCACCGTCGGGGCGGTGACCGTCGACAAGCGACTGCACCTGTCGTTCCGCTACCGCCACCGGCTCTTCGGTCCCGACGCCGCCCGCGGGTTCGCCGACCGCTACCTGGCCGAGCTGGCCGCCTTCACCGGCGGCGACGAATCGGAGCGGCTGGCCTCCTAGGCGCGGGTCTCCACCCGGTTACACAGCGGGGGGCGGGCAGTAGGATGGGGGCATGAAGCTCGGGATCGTCGGCAAGGGCGGGGTCGGCAAGACCACCCTGTCATCGCTCATCTGCCAGACCTACGCCGAGCGCGGCCAGCGGGTGGTGGCGATCGACACCGACTCGAACCCCAACCTGGCCATGAGCCTCGGGCTCGACGAGGACACCGCAAACCACGCTCCCCTCGTGCCCCGCTCCCTCGTGGTCGGGGCGGGCGACGGCAGCCTGACCCCGGCTGCGCTCCTCGAGGAGTACGGCCTGCGGACGCCCATCGGCGTCACCCTGCTGCACGCCATGCGGGTCGAGCAGGCCGGCGCCGGGTGCACCTGCATGTCCCACGCCACCGTGCGCAGCCTGCTGGGCATGGCCATGGAGGAGGAGGCCGACGTCACCCTCGTCGACATGGAGGCGGGTCTCGAGCACCTCAGCCGGGCGGGCGGCACCCTCGCCTACGCCGACGTCCTCCTGATGATCATGGAGCCCACGCGCAAGTCCATCCTCACCGCGGCACGCACCGTGCCCTTGGCCATGGAGCTCGGCATCCCCCGCGTCTACGGCGTGGGCAACAAGGCCCGCCTGCCCGCCGACGCCGAGTTCTACACGACGGTCGCCGCCGAGCACGGCGTACCCCTGGCCGGCGTCGTGCCCTTCGACGCCGCCGTGCCCACCGCCGACCGCAGCGGCGTGGGCCTGACCGCCGGACAGGCTCCCGAGGTGCGGGCCGCGGTGGCCCGCATCCTGGAGATCGTCGACTCGCAGGAGGAGCACGAGCTCGCTCTCGAGCGACGGGCCCAGCGCCAGCGCCGGCGCATTCCCACCGTGAGCGCCTGACCCCGCCCGCCGGGCACCCCCGCGTATCCGGGCCCCACTCCCGGAACTCAGTACCGAGTAACGGACGCGAGGGGGCGATACGGTTGAACATGGGCGGTATATTCCTGAGCTACCGCCGGGACGACTCGGCTGGTCATGCCGGGCGTTTGTACGACCGGTTGAGCGCGCACTTCGGTCCGGACCAGATCTTCCGCGACCTCGACTCGATCAGCTTCGGGACGGAGTTCACGCAGACGATCCGCGATGCGGTCGCCACGTGTGACTCGTTGGTGGCCGTCATCGGCCGGGAGTGGTCCACCATCACCCGAACCGGTGGCGGTCGGCGCCTCGACGACCCCCGCGATTTCGTACGGCTGGAGATCGCCGCCGCCCTGGAGCGGGGAATCCCCGTCATCCCGGTCCTGGTCGAGGACGCAGAGATGCCGGAGGAGGACGATCTGCCCGTCCCGTTGGTGCGGTTGTCCAAGTACAACGGCCTGGCACTGAGCGACTCGCGGTGGAACTACGACGTCGAGCGACTCCTCTCCGCGCTGGAGCGGTGGACGCCGCCCGCGTCGCAGCCCCCGGACCCGCCGACCCCCATCGACGTTGCGCCGGCGCCCGAACCCGTGCCCGCTCCTGAGCTGCAGCCGGCGCGTCCCGACCGGCCCGCCCCTGACCTCAGGTGGCTCAAGATCGCCGGCCC
>CAYTTL010000158.1:0-5867 GCA_964440725.1 uncultured Acidimicrobiales bacterium
GCTTCGGTCATCTTCGCGTCCCACACATCGAGGGTGCTGGCCACGTCGCCGGTGAGGCGACCACCGGCCTGGCCCAGCAGACTCGTGCGCTGGCGGACAACCCGCTCGAACTCCCGGCGGAGGGCGTCGTTGCGAGGATGCAGAGCCACGAGGGCGTCGTCGAGCCAGCGGCGCCGGCCACCCGGCGGCCCCTTCACCAGGACGAGGTCGTCGGGCGAGAACACACTCACCCGTAGCGCGTCGAGCAGGTCGGCGGCCCGGCGGACGGACTGGCGGTTCAGCGCCACCCGTCCACGGCCGGCGGCCCGTATCTCGGCCTCCAGCAGAAGCTCGCGGTCGCCGCGGCGGCCCTGGCCCCGCACCACCGCCTGCGTGCAACCCACCCGCACGAGCGCCTCGTTCGGCACTCCCCGGAACGACGACAGCGTCGCCAGGTAGGCGATGGCCTCGAGGAGGTTGGTCTTTCCTGCGGCGTTGCTGCCCTGCACTACCGTGAGGCCGGTGGCCAGGCTCACGTCCGCGTGCCGCCAGCTACGGAAGTCGGTGAGCCAGAGGCGGTCGAGGTACAGCGGTGGCCACCTGGGGTCAGGAGACCCGGACGGGCATCAACAGGTACGTGAAGTTGGAGCTCTCGGTGGCGTGGATCGTCGCCGGCTTCAACGCGTCGAGGGTCTCGATGACCACCTGGTCGCCGGTGGTCGCCTCGAGCCCGTCGATGAGGAACTCGGGGTTGAATGCCACCACCATCTCGGTGCCCTCGTACTTGGCGTCGACGTCCTCACGGGCCTGGCCGACGTCCTGGGTGACGGCGGTGAGCTCCAGACCGTCGGGCCGCAGGGCCAGGCGGACGGGTGTGGCCTCCCGCGCCAACAGCTTGACCCGGCGGACGGCGTCGAGAAGGGGCTCCCGTCCCACGACGACCCGGTTGGGATAGCTGGACGGAATGAGCTGGCGGTAGTTGGGGAACTCGCCCTCGATCAGCCGGGTGGTGACACGCACCGTTCCCACCTCGAAGCTGGCCTCGTCGTCACCCAGTCGCAGCTGCACCTGGTCGGCGCCCGCGGCCACACGGGTGAGCTCGCCCAGCGCCCGGGAGGGGACGAGCACCTGCTGGCCGGCGGCCAGCAGACTGGTACCGGGAAGATCGCACAGGGCCAGGCGGTAGGAGTCGGTGGCCACCAGGCGTAGTCCGTCGCTCTCGGCCGCCAGCAGGACACCGGTGAGGATGGGGCGGGCGTCGTCGTGGCTGGCGGCCGGAACCACCTGGTGCAATGCCCGGACCAACTCGGCGGAGTCGAGTGTGACGGCCTCGGCCGACGGCTCGGAAAGCCGCAGGAACTCCTCGGCGGGCAGGAGACGCACCGCGAACTGGGACCGGCCGGCGGAGATGATCGCTTCGCTCCCCTCGACCGCCACCACGACCGCGCCGGGTTCCACCGCCCGCACGATGTCGGTGGCCAGCCGGGCCGGCACCACGCACACGCCGGGTTCCAGCCCGGCCACCTCGGCCCGTACCTGAATGGTGAGATCGAGGTCGCTGCCCGCCAGGTGCAGGGTGTCGCCGACCACCTCCAACCTCACTCCCGACAAAGCGGGCATGGCTCCCCCGCGGGTGGCTGCGGCGCGCGCCGCCATCCCGAGAGCATCGAGCAGGACATCGCGTTCAGCACGAAACTTCATCGGCCTACCTCTTTTGATTCAGTAGAGAAGAAGAGGCGGGAGTGGGAGTAGGGCCTGTGGACTGGGGACGAACCGACGTTTCCGCAGGTGGGGGTCCCTCGACGTGTCCCGCCGTGATCCCCAGGTTCCCACAGGTGGGTGACAGGACGCGTGGATGACGGGGACAACATCGGGTTGTCCCCAGCGGCCACACAGCGCCCGGCGCGCCTCACGACCCGCTTCCCAAGCGCTGCATCAGTGCTGTCACCTGGTCGAAGATGGCTCGGCGCTGCTTCATGAGGGTGCTGATCTTGTCGACGGCGTGGATCACCGTGGTGTGATCACGGCCGCCGAACTCACGGCCGATGGCGGGGTAGCTGAAGTCGGTCATCTGGCGGAAGACGTACATGGAGATCTGTCGGGCGGTGACCAGGGGCCGGCTACGGCTCTTGCCGATGAGGTCGTCGATGGTCATGCCGAACATCTCTGCGGTTGTGTCGAGGATCATCCGGGGCGTCAGCTGGCGGGCCTCGGCGCTGATGAGGTGATGGAGCTGCTCCTCGGCGATGGCCATGGTGACGGGGACGTCGTGGATGCTGGCGTAGGCGCTGACCCGGATGAGGGCGCCCTCCAGCTCACGGATGTTGTCGGTGATATGGGTGGCGATGTACTCGAGGACGTCGTCGGGCACCGGGAGGGTCTCCGGCTCGCACTTGCGACGCAGGATGGCCAGGCGGGTCTCGAGGTCGGGGGGCTGGACGTCGGTGGTGAGGCCCCACTCGAACCGGGTGCGGAGGCGGTCTTCGAACGCCGACAGGTTCTTCGGTGAGCGGTCGGAGGTGATGACGATCTGGCGGTTCTCGTCGTGGAGGGCGTTGAAGGTGTGGAAGAACTCCTCCCTCGTACCGTCCTTGCGCTCCAGGAACTGGATGTCGTCGATGAGGAGGACGTCGCACGTGCGGTAGCGCTGCTTGAAGGCGAACTGCGTGTTCGTCCGGATCGACTCGATGAAGTCGTTGGTGAAGCTCTCGGCCGACACGTAGACGACATGCAGGGTCTCGTAGTGCCGCCGGACGTAGTTGCCGATGCCGTGGAGGAGGTGGGTCTTGCCCAGGCCGGCGTCGCCGTAGATGAACAGCGGGTTGAAGGCCCTCGCCGGCTTCTCGGCCACGCCCATCGCCGCGGCCAGGGCGAACCTGTTCGACGTGCCGCTCACGAACGCCTCGAAGGTGTACTTCGGGTTCGGCGAGGCCTCCTGGGCATCCCGGCCGTGAGCGCCGCTCATCGACCCGGCGGGGACGCCACCTCGCTCAGGGTGGCGAGGAGGCCCGGAACCCCGCTCGGGCCCACCACCCCGCTCAGCGGGCCGCTCGGGCCCACCACCCCGCTCAGCGGGCCGCTCGGGCGTCCCGGATTCCGTCCCGGTCCCGGGGTCGCCACCGCTGCGGCCGTCGTCGGTGGCTCCGGCGTCGGTGTGCACCTCGAGGCGGATCTGCACGGGCTGGCCCTCGACCTCCGAGCAGGTCTCCTCGACCACAGCGAGATGACGCTGCACGATGCGGTCCTTCACCACCGCGCTGGGAACGCTGAGGACGAGAAAGTGGTCGTCGCCCCCGACGGCGCGTGCCGACCCGAACAAGGTGTTCCACGTGCCCTCGGGAAGCCGCTTCCGCAGCAACACCGACGATGTCTCCCACAGACGCTCTGCGCGTTCAACGCTCCCCACCCGCCGACTCCTCCCTGGTCGTGTCTCGTCCACATGGGTATCCACACCTGTGGATACTCGGTTGCGTACTGTGCGGCAGTCGCAAAATTACGGGGCCAGGGAAGTTGCGTGGGTCCCAAACCGAGGGCCGCTCCTCGGGCGTGGGGGAACCGTAGCACCGGACCAACGTCGCGCGGCGTGCCTTCTCGCCCCTCGCGTTCTCGCGGACACGCGGCTGCGGCTACCCTGACGGGGCACCGTTGGCGCCCGACCGCGCGCGCCACGACCACGTCATACTTCGCGTAGGAGGCCATGGGTGAAACGCCCGTACCAGCCGAACAACCGCCGGCGGGCCAAACGGCACGGGTTCCGTCACCGCATGTCGACCCGAGCCGGCCGAGCCATCATCTCCGCCCGTCGCCGCAAGGGCCGTCATCAGCTTTCGGCCTGATCCAGCCCATCTCCGACCGGGCCACCTTCATGCGTCTGCGACGATCGGGGCGACGGGTTCGGCGCGGGCCGGTGATGGTGACCTGGTTGCCGGGCGAGGCGTCGGAACCGACCAGGGTCGCCTACACCGTGGGCCGCCGGGTCGGGGGAGCGGTGGTTCGCAACCGGGTGCGCCGGCGCCTGCGGGCGGCCGTCGGCGAGGCCGTGCCCCTGCTGCAGCCGGGCGCCTACCTCATCGGCGTCACTCCCGAGGGGGCGCGGTCGTCGTACCAGGAACTGCGGGCGGCGGTGTCGGAGGCGATGGCTGCGGTGGCGAGAACCTCGAGCGGTCCACCGACAGGGTCTTGACCCCTACCGACAGGGTCTTGACCCCCACCGACAGGGCCGTGACCAGCAGCTTGACGCGTGCCGTGTGTATGGCGGTGCGGGCGTATCAACGGGTGTTCGTCGCCCGGCCCTCGCCCTGCCGGTACTGGCCGACCTGTTCGAACTACGCCTTGGAGGCCTTCACCGAGCACGGCGTGTGGCGCGGTGGATGGCTGGTGACCAGGCGCCTGGCCCGGTGCCACCCCTGGGGTGGCCAGGGCGTCGACCCCGTCCCCGAACGGAGACCGTAGATGTCGCCGCCGGCCACCGTGGTCCTGGCCGCCAAGTTCTGGATCCTCGACCCGCTGTACGACGCCCTGGGCACGCTCCTGGCCTGGTTCTACGACTTCATCCCGTCGTACGGGGTGGCCATCATCCTGCTCACGGTGGCCGTCCGGCTGATCACGTTGCCACTCACGGCGAAACAGGCCCGTTCCCAGCAGGCGCTCCAGAAGCTGCAACCGGAGCTCAAGCGCCTGCAGGCGAAGTACAAGGGCGACAAGCAGAAGCTCAACGAAGAGATGATGAAGTTCTACAAGGAGCACAAGGTCAACCCCTTCGGGGGGTGCCTGCCCCTGTTCATCCAGGCTCCTGTCCTGCTCGTCCTGTACCGCCTCATCCTGGGCCTGACCAGGACATTCATCGTCGGATTCGCGGTGGTGGTCGGCACGGCCGTGGCCGTCGGCGGTGGAACGACAGGCCCGCTTCAGGGCGCGACCGTTCAGGGCGGCCACGTCAGCGGTGGCGAACTGGCCAACGGCGTCATCAAGGACGGTTCCCTGCAGGACGCCCGGGCGGTGGTCGACGGCAGGGTCGTGGGCACGGTCGCCGACGCCAAGATCGTCAACGGCAAGATCCCCACCGCCCTGGTCATGAACGGCGAAGTCACGGTCGGCACGCTCACCGACCTGAGCATCACCGGGGGTCACATCGACGGCGCCCCCAAGAACGTGCCCGAGGACAGCAGCCTGTTCCGCGCGCTGCAAGCGTCGAGCGGAACCATGGAGTCGTGGGGGATGGATCTGGCCAAGCCGGCATCCGAGGAGTCGGGCTCGGCGCTGGTCCCGTTCCTGATCCTGATCGCCGGGGTCGGCGCCACCGGGTTCTACCAGCAGCGACAGCTCACCGCCCGCCTGCCCAAGGAGAGCCTCAACTCCCAGATGGCGATGATGGGCAAGATCTTCCCGATCGTCTTCGTGTTCATCTCCTGGACCATCCCCGCCGGGGTCGTGGTCTACTTCCTGGTTTCCAATATTTGGCAGATCGGCCAGCAGGCGTTCCTGTTCCGGAACCAACCCCGTCCCGAGGCCGGCACCAAGGAGCCGTCGGGGAAGGCCAGCAAGGCTCCCAAGGGGAAGCCCGGGTCGACGCCGGCAAAGGGAGCCAAGGGAGCCAAGGGAGCCAAGGGGGCCACGACGGGTCGCTTGGCCAAGGGCGCTCGGCCCGCCAAGGCGAACGCCGGGGGAGCGTCGGGTTCCCGGCCGGGTAAGGGCAAGAGTGGGCCCAACCGCGGGCGGGGCACGCCGCCACCGCAGCCACCAAGAGGGCGGAAGAAGCCGGTGAAGGGTCAGTCGAGACCGTCGGCGGGGGGCCCCGCCTCCTCCAAGCGACCCGAGCGCACGGCCAAGAACGGCGGCTCCCCCCGGCGCGACGGGGGTGCCGGCACGGCCCGGGAATCCAAGCCCGA
>CAYTTL010000158.1:5967-7064 GCA_964440725.1 uncultured Acidimicrobiales bacterium
CAGGCACGAAGCCCGACGCAGGAGTCGCCAACGATGCAGTCGTCCAAGGCGACAGCGGGCGTCGCGCCAACGGCGACGGGTCGACGCGGCAGGCGCCGGAGACGCCGATCCCGGCTGTGGATTCCGGCACGCAGCCCGCCAGCCAGCCGGTGCCGCCCGACACACCACAGGCACCATCGACCCCGGCTTCGCCGGGATCGACCACTGAGGCCCCGGGATCGAATGGGTCGGTACCGCTCGCTGCGCCGCTTCCGCCGGCTGCAGGCGACGGAGACAAGGATGGCGAGTAGTGGAATGGGTGGAAGTCACAGCGAAGACAATCGAAGAGGCGAAGGACGCGGCCTTGGACCAGCTCGGGGTGGACGAAGCCGATGCCGAGTTCGAGGTGGTCGAAGAACCCAAGGGCGGCCTGTTCGGTCGCCTCCGCTCCGAGGCCCGGGTGCGGGCCCGGGTCCTACCCACCTCCCCCCGTCCGAAGGTCGACCGGCGTGATCGGCGGCGCGCGGGTGGGCGCGACCGGGCCGAGCGTCCTACTCGACCTGATCGCAGCGACGACCCTGGCGATCGCACCTCCCGTCCGGCGGCCGAACCCGCACCAGCCCCTGCCCGCCGATCCCGATCGGCCGCAGCCGCGCCCACACAAGGAGCACACATGACCAGCGACTCACCCACCGTTGACGGCGGGGAGGTCGCCGAGTCGTTCGTTCGGGGCCTGCTCGACTCGTTCGGAGCCTCGTACACGGTCGCCCGCCACGACCTGGGTGAGGACACGCAGGAGATCGCCGTGGAAGGCGAGGAGCTGGGTCTGCTCATCGGGCCGGGCGGCCAGACGCTCGCCGCGGTCCAGGAACTGACGCGAACGGTGGTGCAGCGACACGCGTCCGGCCACCACGGGTGGATCGTCGTCGATATGGCCGGCTACCGGAAACTGCGGCGCGAGTCGTTGGCGCGGTTCACTCGCGACGTGGCTGCGCAGGTACTCGACACCGGTGTGCCGCGAGTACTCGAGGCCATGCCTGCTGCCGACCGCAAGGTCATCCACGACACCGCCAACGCCCTCGACGGGATCGTGACGTCGTCTGAGGGTGAAGAGCCCC
>CAYTTL010000159.1:0-7056 GCA_964440725.1 uncultured Acidimicrobiales bacterium
CCGGCCGGTCCGCCGGCCGCTCGTCCCGGCGGCCGCTCGCCGCCCGGTGGACGGTGTGGGCGCAGCGACCGTGGCGGGCACGGCGGTGGTCGGCCTCTTCGACCCGACGCGGGCGGACGAGGACCTCCGGGTAGTGGCCCCGGTCGTCGCCTTCGCCGTCGGTGTCCTGGCCTTGGCCGCCTTGGTGGTCCTCACGGCCTTCGTGGTCCTCACGGCGTTTGTGGCCTTCGTCGCCTTGGTGGCCTTCGTCGCCGTCGCCGTCGCCGTCGCCTTCGTCGCCTTCGTCGCCTTGGTGGCCTTGGTGGCCTTCGTCGCCTTCGGGGTCGTGGGCTTCGGGGCCCGAGCGGTGGCCTTCGGCGCGGGCGAAGACGTGGTGGCCCGTCGCACCTCGGCCACCAGATTGTTCACGCGCTTGTCCATGCGGTCGGCCAGCTCGTCCATCCGGGCGTCGGAGTGGGCGACGACGGCGTCGAGCGCCTGGGGCAGTTGCTCGGCCACCTCGGTGCGCATCGCCCGGGTTGCCGCCTGGGTGGCGACGGCGGCCACGATCGACCGGGTGGAGGGGTCGTTCTGCAGGAAGGCCCGTAGCTCGGCGGCCGTCTCCTCGGCCCCCCGGGTCTCCTCCAGCTTCTCGTCGACGGCGGCCTGGATCTCGGTGACCGTCCGGCGGCGATCGTCGCGGACCTGGGCGGCCACGGCGTCGCTCACCAGCTGAGGCAAGGCCTCGGCGAGCTCGATCACACTGAAGTCGGCGTCCCTGGCCTCGAGGAGTTCCGAGAGCATCAGCTGTTGCTGGGTGATCCCGCCGATGAGCTCGGCCGTGGCGGCCTGCTGCTGGTTGACCTGGCCGCGCAGCGACTGGAGCTCGGCCCGCAAGCCGGCGAACGCCCCTTCCAGCCATCGCAGGGCGGCGGCGCTGGCGGGAGGCTGGGACTGCGATGGCACGGGTGTGGCGGGTGCCGCGGCCGGCCGGGGCGCAGGACGACGGGGTGGTGGTGGCGGCGATGGCGCGGATCCCGATGGCGGTGCCTGGGCCGGGGCGGGCTCGCCCTCGGGGCCCGGCTCGGGTCCGGCCGGGGGGCTCGACGACGGGGCCGCCATGGCGCGCGCCCTGACCGTCGACGTGGCGATGGGTGGCGAGCCGGAGCCGTTTCCCGCCATCGCCGTCGCCGGGACCGACTCGTCGACCGGAGCGGCGATGAGCGTGACGGGCTGGGGGCCGCGCGCCCACACGTCCGGACATCCCGCGAAACGGCCGCCGCAGACCATGCCGCACTCGGCGCAGGAGCACGCGCTCTTGCCCGCCACCATGGCGTGCCCACAGCCGTCTCGGATCTGGAGCCCGAACTCTTGGCACCGACCCATGTCCAGATGCTAGACGCTGTGGGCGGGTTGTCTGGGGTCAACTGCGCTTGTCACGGTCGTCGCCGGGGTGGCCAGGCCCGGCGAGTACGGTTCACGGCGGTGAGAGTGCTCGTGACCGGCGGCGCCGGGTTCATCGGTTCCCACGTGGCCCAGGCCCTGGTGGCTGCGGGTCACCAGACCCGTGTGCTCGATGACCTGTCGGCCGGCTTCGTCGACAATGTCGATCCCGGTGCCGACCTGATCGTCGGAGACGTGGCTGACGCCGCAGTGGTGACCGAGGCGGTCGCGGGTGTCGAGATCGTGTTCCACCTCGCCGCCCACCGGGCGGTGAGCAGGTCGGTCGAGGACCCCCTGGCCACCGACCGGGCCAACACCCACGGCACCCTGACGGTCCTGAAGACGGCCGCCGACGCCGGCGTTCGCCGGGTCGTGTACTCCTCGTCGAGCAGTGTCTACGGCGGCGCCGCCCCCCTGCCCACGCCGGAAACCGCGCCGCACTTCCCCCGGTCGCCGTACGCCGTCACCAAGGTGGCGGGCGAGAACTACTGCCGCGTGTCGGCGGAGCTGTACGGCCTGGAGACGGTGGCGCTGCGGTACTTCAACGTCTTCGGGCCCCGCCAGCGGCCGGGTTCGCCGTACTCGGCGGTCATCCCTCTCTTCATCGACGCCCTGCGAACGGGCACGCCGCCCACGGTGCACGGCGACGGTCACCAGAGCCGTTCGTTCGTGTACGTGACCGATGCGGTTGCCGCCAATCTGGCGGCGGCCGCCGCCCCCGGCGAGGCGTGCCGGGGTCAGGCGTACAACATCGCCGGGCCGCGCCGCGTCGACCTGCTGGAGCTGCTCGACCTTCTCGCCCAGATCCTGGATGTGGAGTACCAGCCGTTGCACGTCGACCCCCGGCCGGGTGACGTCCGCCACAGCGAGGGCGACATCAGCCGGGCCGAGCGTGAGCTGGGCTGGACGACGGCGCTGTCCCTCGAGGAGGGATTGGCCAGGACGGCGGAGTGGTTCAGCTCGCCGGCACCAGCAGCAGGTTGACCAGCTTCGGCCACGCCGCAGTCGTCGGCGGGGGCGCGACCAGCATCCCCTTGCCGGAGATCCGCGACCGGTCGATGAGGAAGCCGTCGTAGCCACCCTCTGACCTGAGGTGGTCGAGGCGGTCGGCCAGGGCCGCGGTCTCGTCGTGCCCCGGGTTCCACTCGAGCATCAGGTACGGACGCCGTTCGCGGATGGTGGCGGCCGCGCCGTCGAGCACCTTGGCCTCCCAGCCCTCCACGTCGAGCTTCACCAGCCGGAGCCGGGAGAGGTCGCGGCCGGCGGCCCAGTCGTCCAGGGTCTGCTGGCGGACGTCGAAGCCGCCGGCGTTGGTGTTCTTGGCGCTGTAGCTGCCCGACGTGATGCCCGGTCGGTCCGACGACAGCGCCAGGCTCCCGGACCGGTCGCCCAGGGCCAGTTGGTGGGCCTCCACCGGCAGACGGGGGTTGAGGGCCAGGTTGGCCTGCAGGGCTTCGAAGTTGGGGGGCGCGGGCTCGAAGGCGAAGACCATGCCGTGCGGGCCAACGTGCTGCGCCCAGCGCAAGGCGTGGTATCCGATGTTGGCGCCGATGTCGAGCACCTGGTCGCCGGGCCGCAGGAGGGGGACGGTCACGTCCTCCTCGGCCCGCTCGAGGCAGTCGGCGGCCATCGTCCGCTGCATGTGGTCGCCCAGGTCGAGGCGCATGGTGAGGCCCCCCCGCAGGGCCACGACGGCGGGCCGGGCCCGGGCGGCCGAATCGGCCCCGACACCCATCGCCAGGCGGAAGCGAGCGCGACGGGGCAGGACGCGGATGATGCGGTAGGGAAGCGTCCCCAGTCGCTCCGTCAGCACGCGCCCTGGCGGCGGACGACCGCAACCAGTGTCTTGGCCAGGATGACGGCATCCAGCGAGGGCGACCAGTTCTCGATGTAGTAGAGGTCGAGGCGCACCGCCTCGTCCCAAGGGAGACGGGCCCGGCCGCTCACCTGCCACAGTCCGGTGAGCCCCGGCTTCACGAGGAGGCGCCGGCGGATCTTGGTGTCGTACCGCTCGACCTCGGTGGGCAGCGGCGGGCGGGGGCCGACGATCGACATCTCACCCCGGAGGACGTTCCAGAGCTGGGGCAGCTCGTCGATCGACCACCGCCGCAGGACCCGGCCGAGGGGAGTCAGCCGGGGATCGTTGACGATCTTGAAGAGGACGCCGTCGTGCTCGTTGAGGTGGGCCACGTCGGCCAGACGCTCCTCGGCGTCGACGGTCATGGTGCGGAACTTCCACAGCACGAACCGGCGCCCGCCCACGCCGATGCGCACCTGCCGGAACAGCGCCGGGCCGCCGCCGCCGGAGAGGCGCACGGCGACGGCCACGCCGAGCAGCACCGGCGCCAGGACGATGAGGGCGCACGCCGCCACCGACCGGTCGAAGATGGCCTTGGCCAGGTGCCGCACGCCGCTGAGCTCGGGCTCCTCGACGTGCACCAGGGGCAGCCCGGCCACGGGGCGGATGGAGATGCGTGGCCCGGTGACGTCGGTGACCGCGGGCGCGACCAACAGCTCGATCCCGGTTCCCTCGAGCTGCCAGGCCAGCGCCGGCAGGGTGCCGTCGGGGAGGGCCGTCCCGTCGGCCACGACGATGGCCTCCGCCGACGTGCGGTGGGCGCTGGCCAGGATGCCGCCGATGTCGTCGACGACGGGCACGGGTTGGCCGTCGACATCGATGACCCCGTCGCCTGCCGCTGTGCAGGCGCCGACCACGGCATAGCCGACGAAGGGGGCGTTGCGCATTGCCTGGATGACGTCATGGACAGCGGCGTCGGAGCCCACGACCAGGCACCCCTTCATGCACCGCTGCTGGCGAGCCCGGCGCCGGTGAAGCCAGCGGCGGGCGGCGTAGCGTCCGCCGAGGGCGGTGGCGGTGGCGACGGGGATGGCGACAGCCACGAAGCTCCGGGCCACGTAGATCTTGAAGACGAAGGCGGCGGTGGCCACCGCGGCGAGGAACCGGACGGCCGCGGCGAAGACCCGCCGGTACTCGTCGGCGCCCACCTCGAGGTGCCGGCGCTCGTAGGTGCCGCAGAGGGTGAGGGTGACCAACCACCCGGGGAGCAGGACCAGGGTGATGACCGTGTAGGAGAACCGGTGCGGGATGGGTGACAGCGTCTCGAGGTTGCCGAAGCGCACCTGCTGTGCGGCCAAGGCCCCGATGACCATGGCGAGCGTGTCCATCACCGCGAGAACCGCGGTGTAGCTGCGCCACCACCTCGCCGAGGCGCGCCGGACCCGGACGCCTTCGGGAAGGGTCCGGGTTTTCTCCTGCCTCACCAGCGAAGCGCTCGTCACGACCTCCTGAACTCCGCCGCCGCCCGTCCTTTTCGTTGCTCGGTCGAGCCCGACCGGCTGAGCTTAGCGGCCCCGGGTCGCGGGAAGTTGCCCAACAGAGGCCCATCCGTCCTCCCAAGGTTTCGACGGTATTACGATCGGCTGAACGCCGCCTCCTCGGCGACGACGCCACGCAGGCGGGCGATGAAGGATGGCTCGGAGAAGGTGGCGGCGTGGGCCCGCAGGGCGTGCTCGTCCCAGGTGGTCGACGCCAACCGCCGCACCGCCTCGGCCACTGCGCCCGGCGACGGGGTTTCGAAGAAGACGCCCGTCTCGTCCTCGACGACCGTCTCCTCGTAGCCCCCCCAGCGCAGGACCACCGCAGGTCTCCCGAAGGCGGCTGCCTCCAACGGAGTCAGGCCGTAGTCCTCGTGGCTGGCCGACACGATGCCGGCACACGAGGCGTACAGCCACCGGAGCTCGTCGTCGTCCACCGACCCGACGAAGGAGACGTTCCCGCCGGCCATCGCCTCGAGGCGTTGCCGTTCCGGTCCGTCGCCGACGACGAGGAGCCGCTGGTCGGGAAGGTCGGCGAAGGCGCCGATAACGGCGTCGACGTTCTTGTATGCCAGCAGCCTCGAGACGGCAACGAGTCCTCCCGGCTCGACCCCGGCGATCTCTCTCTGGGTTCCCTGGACGTCGATGGTGTGCGGTGGCGGAAGAACCTCGGCATCGATCCCGTAGGCGGCGCGGATCCGTCGCTGCACCACCCGCGCGCTGGTGAGGTAGCGATCGGCACTGCGGGCCGCCCGCTGGTCCCATCGCAACAAGGGGGGCCTGAGCAGCTGCAGCGATCGTGCCACCGGTGCCGCGGAGTTCCTGAGGTACCGGTCGGTCTGGTACAGCCAACGGGCGGGCGAGTAGCAGTAGACGACCTTGCGGCCGCGTGTCTGCACACCGTGGGCCCAGCCGCTCGAGCTGCAGAGCACCACGTCGGCGTCGACCCGGTGCCGCGAGAACGCGGCGGCGAGGAACGGAAGGGCGAGGCGATGGTGCCGTCGTAGTAGGCCGATACGATCGAGTCCCATGGGTCGGACGTCGGCAACGGCGAACTCCGGGTACGTCTCCTTTTGGCTGTAGAGCGACGTGTGGAGCGGCGCGCCGGGAAAGGCCCTGAGCATGGAGAGGACGACTCGTTCGGCACCGCCCCTCTGCGTCACATAGTCGTGCACGATGGCGACGCTCACAGGGACCGATGATGTCACAGCAGTCCGCCCGGACCTCTCCCCTCCACCGCAGGCGCCGGCCTCCGTGGGACGTGATCGCTGCGTCGGCCTGGAAGCGCACGCCCGCCACCACCGCCTACCGACTCGTCACCGTCAACGTCCGGCGTCGGGTCACGTCCCTGTCCCAGACACAGGTCAAGATCCACTACGGCGGGGCGAAGTGCGGCGTCCGCCTGACGAGCACCCTCGGCCGGGCCCTGTACCGCTACGGCTTCGAGGATCCCGAGATCGAACTGCTCTATCGCCTCCTCGAGCCCGGCGACACCTTCGTGGACGCCGGCGCCCACGTCGGGTTGTTCGCCCTCATCGCCGGGAGCAGGGTGGGCGAGGGGGGCTCGGTCATCGCCGTGGAGCCGGCGACGCTCACCTACCAGGAGCTGGTCGCCAACGTCGAGATGAACGGCTACGACTGGGTCGAGCCCGTGCACCTGGCTCTGGGGTCCGACACGGGCGTCGGGTCCCTCACGACATTCGCCGGTGACCAGGCGGCGTTGAGCTCGTTCTCGCCCGGCGCCCGTCCGGGAGGACGTGTCGAGGAGGTGCGGCTCGACACGATCGACAACGTCCTGAGTCAGCACCATCCAGGCCGGGTCACGGCGATGAAGATCGACGTGGAGGGGGCCGAGCTGGACGCCGTCCGGGGGGCGGCAGCCACTCTTCGGGAGTGGCGGCCCGATGTCCTCATCGAGGTGGAACCGGCCCATCTCGCCCGCCAGGGGGCGACGGTGGACGAGCTGCGGGCCCCGTTCCGCGAGCTCGGCTACACGGCATTCCGCGTCGGCCGGGGGCCGGCGCTCGTGGCCGACGACACCTGGACCATGCCCTGGAGGACGCCGAACGTCTTCCTCACCGTCCGGCCCGAGGAGGTGGAGCGCCGGTTGGCCGGAGCCGGTCCGTGAGTCTCGAGCGTCGCCCCGGCGGCGAAGCTGACCAGGCCTTCCACGTCGGGGCTGCACAGGAGGGGGACCGCTTCCATGAGGTCCTCTATGGGCCAGTCCCACCAGGCCAGACGCAGGAGCTCCTCCACCACCTCGTCGCCGAACCGGCGCTTGACCTCGCGGGCGGGATT
>CAYTTL010000160.1:0-7025 GCA_964440725.1 uncultured Acidimicrobiales bacterium
TGGGCGAGGCCATGGCCATCGGGCGGACGTTCCCCGAGTCGCTGCAGAAGGGCCTCCGGTCGCTGGAGCATGGGCGCTGGGGGCTGAACTGCGACCCCGGCGAGGCGGCCACCGACGCCTGGGACGACGACGAGCTGACCCGCCGAGCAGCCATCGCCACGCCCGACCGCCCGTTCCACCTGGAGGCCGCCCTGCGCCGGGGCATCAGCGTCGACCGCCTCCACGAGGTCACGCGCGTCGACCCGTGGTTCCTCGACCAGATCGCCGCCATCACCGAGGAACGGGAGCGCCTGGCCGCCACCGGCCTCGACGCCATGGCCCGCCGCGACTGGCGACGGGCCAAGCGCCTCGGGTTCGCCGACGCCCAGCTGGCGTGGTTGTGGGGGACCGACGAGGCCACGGTCCGGGCCCGGCGGGTGGCGGCGGGCGTCGTGGCCACGTTCAAGACCGTCGACACCTGCGGCGCAGAGTTCGAGTCGACCACGCCGTACCACTACTCCACCTACGAGGACGAGGACGAGACGGTGCGGGCCGAGGCGGACACGGTCGTCATCCTCGGGTCCGGGCCCAACCGCATCGGCCAGGGCATCGAGTTCGACTACTGCTGCGTCCACGCCAGCTTCGCCCTGCGCGAGGCCGGCTACGACACGGTGATGGTCAACTGCAACCCCGAGACCGTCTCCACCGACTACGACACCAGCGACCGCCTGTACTTCGAGCCCCTCACCACCGAGGACGTCCTGAACGTGCTCGAGGCCGAGGCCCGGTCCGGGCGCCTCGTCGGGGTCATCGTCAGCCTCGGCGGACAGACCCCGCTGAAGCTGGCGCACGACATCGAGGCCGCCGGGTTCCGCATCCTCGGCACCAGCCCGGCGTCGATCGACGACGCCGAGGACCGGGAACGGTGGAACGCCCTGTGCGCCAGCCTCGGGATCCCCCAGCCCGAGGGGGGGACGGCCCACGGCTACACCGAGGCGCTCCAGGTGGCGACGCGCGTTGGCTACCCGGTGCTGATGCGGCCCAGCTACGTCCTCGGAGGACGGGCCATGGAGATCGTCTACGACGACGAGGGCCTGGCGCGGGCGATGACCGAGTTGGAGGTGTTCGGCAGCCTCGGCCGGGAGGGCGGCCTGGCCACGGGCCGGCCGGTGCTCATCGACCGCTTCCTCGAGGACGCCATCGAGGTCGACGTCGACGCCGTGCGCGACGCGTCGGGCGAGGTCGTCGTCGGCGGCGTCATGGAGCACGTCGAGGAGGCGGGCGTCCACTCCGGCGACAGCGCGTGCGTGATCCCGCCGCCCACCCTGCCCCGATCCGTGGTCGAGGTGATCGAAGGCCACACCCGGGCCATCGCCGCCGCCCTCGAGGTGTGCGGGCCCCTGAACGTGCAGTACGCGGTCACCAACGTCGGCACCCGCCGGCCCGCCGCCCGGGACTCGGCCGCCCGGGACTCAGGCGCCCGGGACTCGGGTTCGGGCGCCGACGCTGCCCCTCAGGTCTTCGTCATCGAGGCCAACCCCCGGGCCAGCCGCACCGTCCCGTTCGTGGCCAAGGCCACAGGTGTCCCCCTGGCCAAGGTGGCGGCCCGGGTCAGGACGGGGAGCACCCTGGCCGAGCTGCGCGACGTCGGGCTGCTCGTGCCCGCCGTCGACGGCGGACACGTCTCGGTGAAGGAGGCGGTGCTGCCGTTCAACCGCTTCCCCGACGTCGACACCCTGCTCGGACCCGAGATGCGCGCCACCGGTGAGGTGATGGGCATCGACGCCACCTTCGGCCTGGCCTTCGCCAAGAGCCAGCACGCGGCCGGAGACCGCCTGCCCGACGGAGGCACCGTCTTCCTGTCGCTGGCGGCGCGCGACAAGGCGGGTGGCGTGGTCGCCGCCCGACGCTTCGCCGAGGCCGGGTTCGCGATCATGGCCACCGCCGGCACGGCGCGACACCTGGAGGAGCACGGCGTGCCGGTGCGGGGCATCGTGGCCAAGGTGGGGGAGGGGAGCGTCGGCGGGGCGTCGGCCGTCGAGCTCATCGCCGGCGGGGAGATCGACCTGGTCGTGAACACCCCCCGAGGTCGGGGACCACGGGCCGACGGTGCCCATATCCGGCGGGCAGCCAACGTGCACAACGTACCGTGCCTCACCACCGTCGCCGCCGCCCTGGCCGCAGCCGGGGGCATCGCCGACTGGGCCCGTTTCGGGCTGTCGGTGCGTTCGCTCCAGGAGTTCCACCGCGCCGGACAGCTGCGGTTGGACGTCTAGTGCCCATCGGGCGTGGCCGTCGCCGGCACCCCGTTGATCTCTCGACCTCGATCGGTTCGGTCTGCCTCCCGCATCCCGTTCTCACCGCCTCCGGCACCGCCGGCTACGGCACCGAGCTGGGGTCCTACTTCGATCTCGGGTCCATCGGGGCCGTTGTCGTGAAGTCACTCTCCGCCGACTCCTGGCCGGGGAACCCGGCGCCCCGCCTGCATCCCGTCGACGCGGGGATGCTCAACAGCGTCGGCTTGCAGAACCCCGGAGTCGAGGCGTGGCTCGAACACGAGCTCCCGCCGCTCCTGGCCACCGGGGCCCGGGTGGTGGCCAGCATCTGGGGCCTCACCGTCGCCGCCTTCGAGCGCGCCGCCGCCCTGCTGGCCGACGCGCCGGCCGGAGTCGTCGCCGTGGAGGTGAACCTCAGTTGCCCCAACCTGGAGGGCGGGCGCCACGTCTTCGCCCATTCGGCCACCGCCACCGCCGACGTCGTCGAGGCCACCGCCGGCTGCGCCCGGCCGAGGTGGGCCAAGCTGGGCGGCGACGTGGCCTCGGTCACCGATGTCGCCGGCGCCGCCCTGGCCGCGGGGGCCGAGGCGCTGACGCTCGTCAACACCGTGCGGGCGCTGGCCATCGACCCCGAGACGCGCCGGCCGCAGTTGGCCGCGGGAAGTGGTGGGCTGTCGGGGCCGGCCCTGCGGCCCATCGCCGTGCGGGCCGTGCACGAGTGCCGTCAGGCGTTTCCCGGCGCCGGCATCGTCGGGGTCGGAGGAGTGTCGAAGGGCGAGCACGCCGTGGAGATGATCCTCGCCGGGGCCGATGCCGTCGAGGTGGGAACGGCGACGTTCGCCGACCCGCGGGCCACATGGCGGGTCGGCGACGAACTGGCAGCGTGGTGCTCGGGCCATGATGTGGCCCGGGTTGCCGACCTGGTCGGTACCGTCCGCGTTGGATCGGAGACGACGGAGAGGCGTGTCAATGGAAGTTCGTGACCGACTGGCCCTGGCCCTCGACGTGGACGACCTGGTGGTCGCCCTGCGCATGGCCCGGCGCCTCCACCCGTGGTTCGGCACCGTGAAGATCGGACTCGAGCTCTTCACCGCAGCCGGTCCCGACGCGGTTGCGTCGATGCTCAACGCCGACTTCAAGGTCTTCCTCGACCTGAAGCTGCACGACATCCCGACCACGGTGCGCAAGTCGGCGCGGGTGGTCGGTGCCTTCGGAGCCAGCTACCTCACCCTGCACGCCCACGGGGGGTCGGTGATGCTGCGCGCCGGTGTCGACGGGCTGGCCGAGGGGGCGGCGGCGGCGGGTGTCCCCGCGCCGCTGGCCATCGCCGTCACCATCCTCACCAGCGATGCCGATGCCCCCGCCCACATCCTCGGTCGACGGGTCGTGACCGCCGTCGAAGGTGGGTGCAGCGGCCTGGTCTGCGCCGCCACCGACGTACGCGAGGCCAAGGAGCTGGCCCCCCGGATGATCGCCGTGGTACCGGGCATCCGCCTGGCCCATGGCGAGCGCCACGACCAGGCGCGGGCGTCCACGCCACAGGAGGCACTGACCGCCGGCGCCGATCTCCTGGTCGTCGGGCGGGCGGTCACGGGCGCCGACGACCCGGCCGCCGCGGCCGCCGCGCTGAGTGACACGGTGTCGGCCGTTCAGCGCTGAGGGCACGGCTTTTCGGCCCGGTCACCGCGTGATCCGGCGCGCTATGGTGCCCGGCATGCCTCTGCCTCCTGAGCTCTCACCCGACGCCCGTCAGGCGGCCCTCGAAAAGGCGGGAGCCGCCCGCCGTCAGCGGGCCGAGCTGAAAGAGAAACTGAAGATGGGCTCGGTCACCCTCGACGAACTGTTGGAGCAGGCCGGCGGCGACGAAGTCGTCGGCAAGATGAAGGTGGTCGCCGTGCTCGAGTCGTTGCCCGGGGTGGGCAAGGTTCGGGCCCGCCGCCTCATGGAGGAGCTGAAGATCTCCGACTCCCGGCGCGTGCGAGGGCTCGGAGCCCAGCAGCGCGATGCGCTGAAGAAGCAGTTCCCCTCGTCCTGAGCCACCTCCCGGTGGATCGGGGGCCGGCCCCGCCCCTCGTCTTCGTCATCGTCGGGCCCTCCGGCGTCGGAAAGGGCTCCATCGCCCAAGCGGTGGTCACTCGGGCCCCGGCCCTGTGGCTGAGCCGGTCGTGGACGACCCGACCCCGGCGTCCCGGCGAGGCCGCCGACGCATACCACTTCGTCGACGATGCCACCTTCGCCGCCCACGACGACGCCGGGGGATTCCTCGAGTCGGCCCGGGTCTTCGACCACCGCTACGGAACGCCCGTGCCGGACCCACCGTCCGGCCACGACGTCCTTCTCGAGATCGACGTGCAGGGCGCCGGTCAGGTGAAGCGGCACCGGCCCGACGCGGTCGTCATCCTGGTCCTCGCCCCCACGCGCGCCGCCCAGGAGGCCCGCCTCCGCGGCCGGGGCGAGGGCGACGCCACCGTCACCCGACGTCTCGCCGAGGCCGACCGCGAGGAGGCCTCGGGACGGGCACTGGCCGACCACGTGGTGATCAACGACGAGCTCTCCTGGGCCACCGAGGAGGTCGCTGCTATCCTTGAGCACCACCGTGGGAAGCGCGATCAGGCCTGATTCGGCCCGGTCCCGGCCCCACGGCCCACCGCAGCCCTGATCCCGGAGATGCCCGATGGCCGAGCGCGCCACCATGATCCACCCGCCCATCGAGGACCTGCTCGCCCAGGTCGACTCCAAGTTCAGCCTCGTCACCCTGGCGGCCAAGCGCGGCCGGCAGATCAACTCCTACTTCAGCCAGCTGGGCGAGGGCCTCGGGTCGATCGTCCCCCCGCAGGTGGCATCGGTGTCGCGCAAGCCCTTGTCGATCGCCCTGGAGGAGATCGTCGCCGGCAAGGTCACGTACACCCGCCGTCAAGAGACCGAGGACGGCGAGGAGTAGCCCGCTGCCTCACGGGGCGGGTATCGACACCATGGCCGAGGCGTCGCCGGAGACCGGTTCAGCAGGTCAGCCGCCGCGCGTGGTGCTGGGCGTCTGCGGGGGCATCGCCGCCTACAAGGCGGTCGACGTGTGCCGGCGCCTGGTCGACGGCGGAGCGCACGTGATCCCCGTGCTGACCGACGACGCCACCCGGTTCGTGGGCAGCGTCACGTTCTCGGCCCTGGCATCGGAGCGGGTCCAGACGTCGTTGTGGGATTCCGACGACCCCATCCCCCACGTGACCCTCGGACGGCGGGCCGATGTGGTGGTCGTCGTCCCGGCCACCGCCCGCCTGTTGGGGGCCTATGCCTCCGGGATCGCCGGCGACCTGCTCACCGCCACGTTGCTGGCCACCCGGGCGCCGGTCGTGGTGTGCCCCGCCATGCATGCGGAGATGTGGGAGCACCCTGCGGTCCGCGAGAACCTGGAGACCCTGCGCCGGCGCGGTGTGCAGGTGGTGGAGCCGGTGGTGGGCCGTCTGGCGGGAGGTGACGACGGGCCCGGGCGCCTGGCCGACCCGGTTGACATCGTGACGGCGGTGCACGCCGCGCTCGGTCGCCCCGTCCGCCGTCCCGCCCCACCCTCGGGCGGTGGCGCCCTGGCCGGTCGCCGGGTGCTGGTGACCGCGGGCGGCACGCGTGAGCCCGTCGACGCCGTGCGCTTTCTCGGCAACCGCTCGTCCGGTAAGCAGGGCCACGCCGTCGCCGACGAGGCCGCCGCCCGGGGCGCGTCGGTGACCCTGGTCACGGCGTCCGACCGGCCCGCCGCCGACGGGGTCGAGGTCGTCTCCGTCAAGACCGCGGCCGACATGGAACGGGCCGTCCTCCGACGCGCCGCCGCCGCCGACGTCGTCGTCATGGCCGCCGCCGTGGCCGACTTCCGGCCCCGGCACGTGGTGGCGGCCAAGCTGGCCAAGGCCGACGGGGTACCGGACCTCGTGCTCGAGGCCACTCCCGACATCCTCGCCGCCGTGGCCGGGTCGCGGCGACCGGGACAGGTGCTGGTGGGCTTCGCCGCCGAGACCGCCGACGTGGCGGCGCGGGCCCGGGCCAAGCTGGAGGCCAAGGGCCTCGACGTCGTCGTGGGCAACGACGTGTCCGACCCGGACGCCGGATTCGACACCGACACCAACCGGGCCGTGATCATCGACGCCGGCGGCACCACCATCGAGGTCCCGCTCGTCGACAAGCGCGAGCTCGCCTCGATCCTGCTCGACGTCGTCGCCACCCACCTCGACACCCCGACGACGAACAGTCCCGGCGGTCCGAGCCTCAACGGCCGCCACCCCGATGATTCCCATGGCCTGCAGGCCTCGACGCGGAGGAGCACATCATGACCAGCTGGACCTTTACCTCGGAGTCCGTCACCGAGGGCCACCCCGACAAGATGGCCGACCAGATCTCCGATGCCGTCCTCGACGCCATCCTGGCCGAGGATCCTCAGGGACGGGTGGCCTGCGAGACGCTCCTCACCACCGGTCTGGTCGTCGTCGCCGGTGAGATCACCACGTCGGCCTACGTCGACATCCCCAAGCTCGTGCGGTCCACCATCTGCGACATCGGCTACGACCGCGAGTCGTACGGCTTCGACGGCAACACGTGCGGCGTCATCACCGCCATCGACGAGCAGTCGCCGAACATCGGGCAGGGGGTGAGCACGGCCTACGAGGTACGGAAGGGCCACAGTGGCGAGGACACCCTCAACGCCCAGGGCGCCGGCGACCAGGGAATGATGTTCGGCTACGCCTGCGACGAGACCACCGACCTGATGCCCCTGCCGATCTGGCTGGC
>CAYTTL010000161.1:0-6996 GCA_964440725.1 uncultured Acidimicrobiales bacterium
CTCGTCGAGGTTCAGCGCCAGGCCGAGGGTGCCGCCCTCGAACTCGAGCAGCTCGTTGACCGATGTGTTCGGCAGGCCCGACACGCGGGCGATGCCGTCGCCCACCTCGGTGATGCGCCCGACCTGCTGCTTCTCCAGGCTCGGGGAGAACCCGTCGAGCCGCTTGCGCAGGACGTCGGCGATGTCGTCGGTCGAGATGGTGAGCTGGTCGGTCATGGGACGCTCCTGGCGTTTTAGAGGCTCTCGCGGAGCAGGTCGAGGCGGTGGCGGACGGTGCCGTCGATCACTGTGTCGCCGACCCGGGCGGACAGACCGCCGAGTACGGAGGTGTCGACCACGACCTTCACCTCCACCTCCTTGCCCAGGTTGGACGACAGGGCATGGGCGAGGCGACGGCGCTGGTCGTCGTCGAGAGGAACGGCGGAGCGCACCTCGGCGACCACGTGGCGGCGCTCCTCGGCGGCGCGTCGCACCACGAGGTCGATGATGGCGGGGAGCTCGCGCCCCCGGCCGGCGGCGACGACGAACGAGATCATGCTGGCGGTGAGGGGCAGGGCCTTGTTCGTGAGCAGGTCCTCGACCATGCCCTGGCGTCGCTCCGGCGGCAGGTTGGCGTCAGTGAGGGTCTGGCGCAGCTCGTCGGAGTCGTCGAACACACGGGCGAAGCGGAAGAGCTCGTCCTCGACAGCGTCGAGCACGTCCTCGGCCTTGGCCACCGCGACGATGGCCGACGCGTACCCCTCGACGACGTCACTCAAGAGGCGGCCTCTGTCTCGCGGATGAAGTTCTCGATCAGGGCCAGGTTGGTCTGGCGGTCGAGGCTGCGCTCGACGACCTTCTCGGCCAGGTCGACCGACAACGTGGCCACCTGCGACTGCAGGTCGGCTCGGGCCCGGTCGACCTGGGCGGCGATGTCCTCCTGGGCCCTGGCCTTCACGTCCTCCACCTCGGCCTCGGCCTGGCGCTTGAGGTCCTGGCGGAGCTTGTCGGCCGCCTGGCGCGCTTCCTCGATGATGCGGGCCGACTCGTTCTTGGCGTCGGCCAGCTGCTTGCGGTACTCGTCGAGGATGCCCTGGGCCTCGGTGCGGGTGCTCTCCGCCTCGTCGAGGCTGGACTTGATCTTGTCGGCCCGGGCGTCCATGCCCTTCTTCACCGACGGGTAGGCGTACTTGGCCATGACCAGGAGGAGGACGACGAAGGAGATGGTTCCCCAGATCAGCTCGTGGGTCTCCGGCAGGATGGGGTTGGGGCTCTGGATGCACTCCTTGACCTCCTTGCCCTGCTCGGCCGCCTCGATGATGCACTTCTCCTGCTCGGTCGGCTCCTCCGCCGCCGACACCGGTCCGGGGGCGCCGAGAACGAGCACGCCGGCGAGGGCGAACCCGACGAGAACGCGTGTCCTGAAGCTCTTCGTGCCCACGGCGCCCACCCGGTTATCCCTGGAGGAGGAAGCTGAGCACGAAGCCGAACAGGGCGAGGGCCTCGGTGAAGGCGATGCCCAGGAACATGGTCGTGCGGACCATGCCGGCGGCCTCGGGCTGGCGGGCCATGGCCGTGATGGCGTTGCCCACGACGATGCCGATGCCGATGCCCGGGCCGATGGCCGCACCGCCGTAGACGATGCCGGCACCGATGACTTTGAGTCCCGGGGACGGGTCCGCGCCTCCGGCGGCTTGGGCGAGAAATCCGATGGCGTCCAACAAGGGGTGCCTCCTAATGCTCGGGATGCATGGCCCCGCCGATGTACACGGCGGTGAGGATGACGAAGATGAACGCCTGCAGGCCGGAGACGAGAACCTCGAAGCCGGTGAGCGCCACCAACAGGGCGAACGGGACGACGGCGCCGATGATCGTGGCCGCGAACAGGGCCTCGGTCAGCACGGCGAAGCTCACCAGCAGGAGGTGGCCCGCCAGCATGTTGGCGAACAACCGCACGGCGAGCGAGAAGGGCCGCACGAAGACGGTGGACACGAACTCGATGAGGGCCACCAGCGGGAGCAGGAACTTGGGCACCCCGGGGGGGAAGAGCATCGTCTTGAAGTAGCCACCCAGGCCCTGGTTCTTGATGCCGATGAAGTTGAAGATCGCCCAGACGACGATGGCCAGGAAGGCGGGAATGGCCATGCGGGCGTTGACCGGCATCTGGATGGCCGGGATGATCTCGAAGATGTTCAGGATGAAGACGAAGAAGAACACGGTGACCAGGAAGGGGGTGAACCCCAGGCCCTGGGGACCGATGGTCTGCAGGACGACGTCGTTGCGGACGAACTCGATACCTGTCTCGACCACGTTCGTGATGCCGCTCGGCACCATGCTCGCCTTCGACTTGCGACCGGCGGCAATGAAGACGCCCAGCACGATGAACACGGCCAGCCACATGAGCAGCACGACCTTGTTGATCTCGAAGGGCGTGCCCTCGAAGAAGATGGGCTGCCATTCGACCAGGGTGTCGACGGGCGGGAACTCGAGGGCGAAGATGGCGGCCACGATCAGTCCCCTCGCTTGGGAGTGAGTGAGGGGAAGGCCAGGCTGGCCGAGACGTGCCGTGTCTCCCACATGAGCAGCCCCAGGTGGGTGATCAGCAGGGTGATGGCCAGTGCCGCCAGGTTGACCCAGTCGAAGTCCTTGACGGCCACGACAGCCGCCGTCACCAGCAGCATCCGGACCAGGAACCCGAACAGCACCGTGCCCATCAGCACGGCGGGCGAGACCCGGGCCGCCCAGCTCATGAGCGCGGCGGAGATGACGAGGTTGACCAACACCACGCCCACCGCGAAGGCGGCCGAGAGGGCACCGTCGACGCCCCAGACGAGGCCGGCCGCCACGACCACGAGGGGCAAGACGGGAGCGCCCCGCTTGATCATGTCGTGAGCCAGCTCGCGCTCGACCGCCGGAGTAGCGGCGAGAATCTCCTCGCTCGTCTCCCGGTCGACCTGGGCGGGTTTCATGGGCTCTCTCGCGCCGACCGGGAGTCGACAGGTGGGGTGGCGTCGACCGAGGTTCTCGCCCACGGCCCGGAGGCCTCGTGGAGGCGCATACGGGCGTCGTAGGAGTACCACATCTTGGCCGACATGCCGATGATGCCGACCAGGCCGAGAATCACCATGAACACGGGGGCCGTTCCCAACCAGCGGTCGAGTCCGTACCCTCCGAGACCGAACACGAGCGGCGTCACCACCATCTCGAACGCCATCGCCAGGGCGTCACCGAAACCGTTGTAGGTCTGCTGGCGCGCGAGGAACTCGGGGCTTGGCTCCCCTTCCGGGGGTACCAGGTCCTGGTCCCTCCGTCCGGGGTTCTGTTCGCGAAGCTCCAACCAATGCTCCTGGCACTTCAGTGAGTCCGGCGTTTCCTTGGCTCCCGGCGCAACTTACGGGACAGCACGCGGGGGCCGCAAATGTCGGGTCGTCGACGCCCCCGGTTGGACCGTCGCGGCCCCGGGCTCACCGTCCACCACGGACGGGTCGTCGCGCCGGCTCACGGGAGGCGGTGTCCAGGGCGCCTCCTGGTCGAACACCCCTGCGGACGGGGGGCGGCGGACCATGGGATGGAAGAAGGTGTAGAGCAGCACACCGAGCCCGGCGACGAGGAACGGGACGATGGCGTTGCCCTGGTTCGTGAAGGCGGGGACCAGCACCACGCCCGACAGCACCGCCGTCCAGGCCCACAGGATCAGCACCGAACGGCGGGGGCCGTGGCCCATCTCCATGAGCCGGTGGTGGAGATGCTCCTTGTCGGCCTGTGAGACCGACGCCCGGCGCACGGCCCGGCGCAGGATGGCGAAGCCGGTGTCGACGAAGGGGACGCCGAGGATGAAGAACGGGATGAACAGAGGGGCGAAGAAGAAGTAGGTCTGCCCGCTGAACTGGTCGGCGGTGCGTCCTCCGACGGAGATGGTGGCCGCGGCCATGAGCAGGCCGAGCAACATCGACCCGCCGTCGCCCATGAACACCTTGGCGGGAGAGAAGTTGTGCGGGAGGAACCCGACGCACACGCCGCAGGTGATGGCCATCACCAGCGGAGCGATGTTCTCGGGTTCGAGCAGGCCCGCCCCCGAGAGGCGGTTGGCGTAGATGAACAGGGCGAAGGCGGCGATGCCGACGATGCCGCTGGCCAGGCCGTCGAGCCCGTCGATGAGGTTGACGGCGTTGGCCATGCCCACCACCCACAGGACGGTGACCAAAAACGCCAGGTCGGGCGACAGCACGAGGAAGTCGGCGAAGGGGATCCGGAAGAAGAACATGGTGACGCCCGCCAGGGCCAGCACCGACCCGCCGAACACCTGGCCGGCAACCTTGGCCGGCGCCGAGACGTCGCGGAGGTCGTCCAGCACGCCGACGGCGAGGATCACCACCGCCGCCATCACCAGGCCGATGGGCTCCGACGACGATCGGAAGATGCTTCGGAACTGGGGCAGGAGGGCGGCCACGCCCATGGCCACGAGGAAGGCCAACAGCATCCCCACGCCCCCGAGGGTGGGGGTGGGACGCTTGTGCACTCGCCGCTCGTCGGGCTTCACCACCGCACCCACCGCCACCGCAAGACGGCACATGGCGGGCGTGACCGCGTAGGTCACCACCGCAGCCACGGCGAAGACGATTCCGTAGCTCAGCACCGGCACCCGCCGATCACGGTCGAGGGCCGGGCACGGCCGGCAGGATGCGGGGCATCGATGGTGTGGAGTGTAATGACGCGCCGGCTCGCGGCCCTGTTTCTGGCGGCGGGCACCCGACCAAACAGGTCCGAAGGCGTTAGCGCGGCGCGGCGAGGTGGGGGTAGGGCGTGAACTTCGAGCAGAGGGTGGCGACGGTCTCGCGCACCTCGTCGAGTGCTCCGGGGTCGCTGCGGCGGCGCAGGGCGTGGCCGATGAGCAGGGCGATCTCACCCATCTCCGCCTCTCCCATCCCTGCGGTCGTCACCGCTGCGGTGCCGATGCGCAGGCCGCTGGTGACGAACGGCGATCGGGGGTCGCCGGGGATCTGGTTCTTGTTGAGGGTGATCCCGGCCCGATCGAGCGTCTCCTGGGCCTCCCTGCCGGTGAGGTCGGCGTCGAAGGGGCGGAGATCGACGAGCATCAGGTGATTGTCGGTGCCTCCCGATACCAGGCGGAACCCGTGCTCGGCCAGGGCCCGGGCCAGGGCCTGGGCGTTGGCCACGATCTGCGCCGCGTACGTCCGGAACTCGGGTTGGGACGCCTCCCGGAAGGCCACCGCCTTGGCCGCGATCACGTGCATCAGCGGCCCGCCCTGCAGGCCCGGGAACACCGCCTTGTCAATGGCCCGGGCGTGGGCCTCGGTGGACAGGATGCAGCCCGAGCGGGGGCCCCGGAGCGTCTTGTGGGTCGTGAAGGTGACCACGTCGGCGGACCCGACGGGGTTGGGGTGGACGCCCCCGGCGATGAGGCCGGCGATGTGGGCGGCATCGAAGATCAGCAGGGCGCCGACCTCGTCGCAGATCATGCGGAGGATTCCGGGGTCGATGATGCGGGGGTACGCAGTGGCGCCGGCGACGATGGCCTTGGGCCGTTCCTTGCGGGCCAGGTCGCGGATCTGGTCGTAGTCGAGGCGCTCGTCGCTCGCGGTGACGCCGTAGGAGACGAAGCGGTAGAGGCGCCCGCTGAAGTTCACCGGCGACCCGTGCGTGAGATGGCCACCCTGGTCGAGGCGCATGCCGAGCACCGTGTCACCGGGCTCGAGCAGGCCGAGGTACACCGCCATGTTGGCGTTCGCCCCCGAATGGGGCTGGACGTTGGCGTGCTCGGCGCCGAAGAGGGCCTTCACCCGGTCGCGGGCCAGGTTCTCGGCCTCGTCGACGACGGCGTTGCCCCCGTAATAGCGCTTGCCCGGGTAGCCCTCGGAGTACTTGTTGGTGAGGACCGACCCTTGGGCGGCCATGACCGCCGGCGACGTGAAGTTCTCCGAGGCGATGAGCTGGACCGTGGTGTTCTGACGATCGACCTCGCGGGCGACGATGGCGAACAGCTCCGTGTCGTCGAACGATGTGGTGTCGTCGACCGGGGCCGGCGCGCTGTGACGGTCGAGAGCGGAGATCTCGTTGATGCGCCGTTGGTGGCGACCCCCCTCGAAGCGGGCGGCGAGGAAGGCGTCGATGGCGTCGGTCGCCACCTGGGGGCCGAGGAGGCGGGCGCCGACACAGATCACGTTGGCGTCGTTGTGCCTCCGGGCCATCTGGGCCGACGACACGTCGTGGACGATGGCGGCGCGTACGCCCGGCACCTTGTTGGCGGCGATGCCGATGCCGATGCCGGTGCCGCACACGCAGACGCCGACCTCGGCGTCTCCCGACGCCACCGCCCGGGCCACCCGCGCGCCGTAGTCGGGGTAATCGACGGACTCGTCGGTGTGGGTGCCCAGGTCGTCGACCTCGTGGCCCTGCCCGCGCAGGTGGGCGACCAGGTGGGCCTTGAGCTCGAGGCCGGCATGATCGGAGCCCACGGCCAGGCGCGTCCCGGCCGCGGCGGCGGGCCGGTCCGCAGGAGGCGCCCACCCGCCGTCGGCGTCGGCCACAACCGGCGCCTCGTCAGCCGCCACGGGCTGGGGCTCGACGGGCTCGGGCTCGACGGGCTGAGGCTCGAGGGGCTCGGGCTCGACGGCGCGGATGGGCTCGACCGGCTGGGGCTCGAGGGGCTGCGGGGGAACGGGCGGGGTGGGCTCGGCGGGCTGGGGCTCGGCGGGCTGGGGCTCGACCGGCGGGGAGGGCTCGGCGGGCTGAGGCGCGTCCGGCGGGGCGGGTTCCGGCGCGGGTGACGGTGCGGGTGCCGGCGCTGGTAGCGGGGAGGGGTCGGCCGCGGCCTGGTCGGCGGGAAGGAGTGGCCGGTATACCTCGGCGACCTCCCGGACAGGCGGGGCGGCGGGAGGCACGGTCACGCTCGCCGGCGCCGCCTCCACGTCCTGCGGTGCAGCGGTCGGTGCCGGCTCGGGACGCGGTGCCGGTGGGGGACGCGAGGCCACCTCGTTGGCCCACGCCAGTGACACC
>CAYTTL010000162.1:0-4533 GCA_964440725.1 uncultured Acidimicrobiales bacterium
CCTCGCCGGCAAGCTCGGCGGCCTCGGAAAGATGTTCGGCAAGGGATGAGGCCGAGCAGCGCGTCCTACCGGAAACGAAGGAGGAAGCAGTAATGGCACGACGACCACCGACACCGCCCCCGCCTCGTGGAGCGCCCGCTCGGTCCACGGCCAGGGCGGCCAAGCAGGCCGGCACCCGAGTCGGATCACGAGCCGCCGGCGAGGGCCAACAGGTCGCATCGAAGGCGGCCGAGCAGGCCCAGGCTGTGGCATCGACCGCACAGGAGAAGGGACAAGCGGTGGCCAACGTGGCGACCCGCCAGGCCCGCCAGGTCAAGGCCACCGCCAGGGAACAGGCCGACCAGGTGAGGGAGGAGGTCGTCGATCAGGCGAAGGGCCTCGCCCAGGAGGCTCAGGGCCAAGTCGAGGCCCAGATGCACGCGCAGTCCCGCCGGCTGGCCGAAACCCTTTCCCGGCTGGGCGATGAGGTGCAGGCGCTGGCCGAAGGACGACCCGAAGACGCCACCACAGTGCAGCCCTATGTGTCCGACGCGGCCAACGCCGTCTACGAGGTCGCTGATCGGCTCTACGGCATCGCTCGGGACGTCGACAATCGGGGCCTGACGGCGGTGCTCGACGACGTGCAGGAATTCGCCCGCCGGCGCCCCGGCGTATTCCTCCTGAGCGCTGTGGCGGCGGGCTTCGGGGTGGGGCGGGCCGTGCGAGCATCCAAGGGTGGGGCGACGACCAGTTCGCTCCCATCGTCGGGGGACGGTGACGGTGAGCGCGGCTGACGAGCGACCGCTGGGTGAGCTGCTCTCCGACCTGACGAGCCAGGTCCAGGCCCTGGTCCGCAAGGAGATGGAGCTGGCCGCAGCGGAGGTCAAGGGCGAGGTCACCAAGGCCACCAAGGGTGTCGCCGCCTTCGCCGCCGCCGGGGTGGCCGGCTTCATCGCCGCCATCCTGCTGGCCTTCGCCGCAGCATGGGGCCTGGCCGAGGTCATCGCCACGGGACTTGCGTTCCTCGTGGTGGGCATCGTCTTCCTGGCGGTTGCAGGTGTCGCCGCCAAACAGGGCAAGGCCAAGCTCTCCCAGGTCAGTCCCATGCCCGAGCAGACCGTGGAGACGGTCAAGCAGGACGTGCAGACCGCAAAGGAGTCTCTGCAACAGGGAGCCAGCGGCCCCGCCGCGTCCGACTATCCCGACCCGTGGAGGAGGAACTGACATGGCGAAACCCCCCGAGGAGATCCGAAGCGAGATCGACGATGTCCGCGAGGACCTGGGCGAGACCCTGGAGGCAATCAGCGACCGGGTGGCCCCCAAGAAGGTGATGGCCCGGGCCAAATCCGAGGCCGCCGACAAGGTCGGCGACGTAAAGGCCCGCATGAGCCCCCGCCGCCTGGCCCAGCGTGGGGCGGACGCCGCCCGCAAGGGCCTGCGCAGCGCCTTGGGCAGCAATGGGGGCAGTACGGGCGGGACATTCCCCGTGCCGGCGCGAGCGGCCGCGGGCCAGCGACGAGGCTCCGGCGTGGCGTCCGGTCGCCAGCGTGCAGGAGTGCCCCAGCGCACCAGCCGGGCAGCGGGCTCTGTGACCCACACGTTGGGCGACGCTCCTCAGGCAGTACGCCAACGCGCCGAGGGCAACCCGGTCGCCGCCGGGCTGTTGGCCTTCGCCGGCGGCTTCTTCGCCGCCGCCGTCCTCCCGGCAACCGATCGTGAGCGCCAACTTGCGGAGAAGGCCAAAGAACGGCTGGAGCCCCTGGCCCAGGAGGCGGCCGAAGTCGGAAAGAGCGTTGCCGGCGAGCTGCAGTCCAGCGCCCAGGCCAGCTTGGAGGCGGTGAAGGGCACGGCCACCGAGGCGGTGGAGCAGGTCAAGGGACGAGCCCAGGCATCGGCTGGTCGCGTCAAAGGGGAAGCCACCGACGCGACTCAATCCGTGGCCGCGAAGACCAAGGGCGCCACTGCCTCGGTGAAGAAACAGGCCAAGGGTGCGACGGGGGCGGTGAAGGGCGAAGCCAAGAAGACGGCCGCGACGACCAAAAGGGCGGCGACGACCAAGAAGGCAGCGTCGCCCAGGAAGGCACCAGTGGCTCCCAGATCCCCACGGCCAGTGCGCCGACCGACAGAAACCACCCGCCCTCGCCGGCGTTCATGAGTTGGTATCCCCCGGAACGGGGTGACGAGCCGAGCGGTGCGGATTCCCGATCCCCGGAGGCACCGCCGGCCACAGCGCCCTCGACACCCCCACAATCTCCTCAACCGCTGTCCACGCACAGGCGCGACCAAGCCGAGGACGACAGGTCGCAGCGACGAGACCCCCACACGACTGTTTCCTCGGAGCCGGATGCTCAGGCGCCGGACACACCGACCGACCTCGCCAAGTCGTCATGGAAGGGCGTACTCAAGAGGACGATCCGGGAGTTCAAAGAGGATGAGTTAGTCGATCGGGCGGCGGCGCTGACCTACTACGGCGTCCTGGCCATCTTCCCGGCGATCCTGGCGTTGGTGTCCATCCTCGGGCTGGTGGGGACATCGGCGACCCGGCCGCTCATCGACAACCTGGGCGAGGTGGCGCCGGGACAGGCCAAGGACATCTTCACCACGGCCATCGAGAACCTCCAGAAGAGCCAGGGCAGCGGGGGGATCCTGTTCCTCGTCGGCATCGCCGTGGCCCTGTGGTCGGCATCGGGTTACGTGGCGGCGTTCATGCGCGCCTCGAACGCCATCTACGAGATCGAGGAGGGACGTCCGATCTGGAAGACGGCCCCCGTCCGGCTGGGTGTCACCCTCGTCCTCGTCGTCCTTCTCGTGATCACCGCGTTGGCGGTGGTCCTCACGGGCGGGCTGGCCAAGCAGGCCGGCGATCTCCTGGGGCTCGGCGATTCGGCGGTGAGGGTCTGGGACATCGCCAAGTGGCCGGTGTTGCTGCTGATCGTCAGCGTGATGTTCGCCATCCTGTATTGGGCATCGCCCAACGTGAAGCAGCCGGGCTTCCGCTGGTTCAGCCCCGGCGGGATCCTGGCTGTCGTCGTGTGGATCACCGCCTCGGCGGCGTTCGCCTTCTACGTCGCCAACTTCGGCTCCTACAACAAGACCTACGGGACCCTCGGCGGGGTGATCATCTTCCTCGTCTGGCTGTGGCTGTCGAACATCGCCGTCCTCCTGGGTGCCGAGTTCAACGCCGAGCTCGAGCGTGGCCGCCAGATCGAAGCGGGTCACCCCGCCGACAAGGAGCCATTCTTGGAGCCGCGGGACACACGAAAGATGAAGGGCTAGTTGGTCGTCGTCGCACCGAACGGCACCCGGTAAAGGCGAGCAGAACGCGAGCGACATCGTCGCACGCCCCGGCCCGGTCTACGCGATCGGGAGTTCGCTATCATCAATCGCCGCCACCAGAATCTGAGGGCTCAGACGATGCGCAGGACACTTGCAGCGGCAACGGTTCTGACGGTTTCGGTGGCATTGCTGGTCGGGTGCACGAAGACCGCCGACGAGGAGAGGGCGACGCCGGCAGCGAGATCGTCGCTCGTCGCCGGCTCGGGCCAGTGCGACACGCCGACCACGCCCTTCTGCGACACGGCGGTGGCAGCGCCGACGGGCTGGGACGGCCACATCTTCAAGCTCGCCCAGGACTATCCGCAGACGGTGGCCGCGGACGAGCAGCCGTGGCTGGCCTTCGATCCCGCGGCCCAGCCGCAGGCATATGCCCAGTCGGTGCTCGACTACTTCTACGCAGGCAATATCCGCGACAGCGTCGAGGATTCCTTCGACCCGACGCTCAATACCGTCCGCCAGTGGTACAACGCGCCCTGGCAGGCGTTCGGCTTCAACGGCCGCGAGCCCGCCCACGGGCTGACCCGCGAACGCGTCAGTAAGCCGGCCGGACCCGACACGCCGGCCGAGCTCGATCCTGCGCAGACCCTGCCGTGGAACAACTACGCGGTCGGCTTCTACAACGCCGTCGGCGCCAGCGCGATCGGCAAGGTGTGGGCGAACCGGGCCGCCCCCGACTCGACCATGGGGATCATGCCCGAAGGGACGGTGGGCGCCAAGCTGCTCTTCACCACCGCCGGTTCCGACCAGGTTCCCTATCTCGCCGGCTCGCCGACCTGGGACGTCTACGTCTACAGCGAGGTGAACGCCTTCCGTCCCGACCCCGCCCAGCGAGGGAAGGTGGCCGTGCGCCTGCTGCAGATCGACCTCGCGGTGAAGGACCGGAGATCGCCGACCGGCTGGGTGTTCGGCACCTACGTCTACGGCGGTGGGCCGGCACCTGGCACGACCCCGGGCACAGGCTGGACCAACGTCTCGCCTGTCGGGCTGATGTGGGGCAACGATCCCGACTACACCGGATCGGGGCCGCTGCAGGAGACCTGGATCAACCCGGTGGTGACGATGCCCCATCTCGGTTATCAGGGGCGGTTGAACGGGCCGGTCGACAATCCGAGGTCGTCGTGCCTGTCCTGCCACTCGACCGCACAGAATCCGTCCGACATCGCCCCGATGTTCCCGCCGAACGAGACCCAGATCCCCTACTGGTTCCGCAACGTGCCC
>CAYTTL010000162.1:4543-6984 GCA_964440725.1 uncultured Acidimicrobiales bacterium
GTTCATGCCCACCGAACTGCCCGCGCCCCCGGCCGTGTCGCTCGACTACTCGCTGCAGATGGCGATGGGCATCCAGAACTACCTGAGCCAGCAGGCGGCGCCGGCCGGCCCGAGTGCGCGCCAGGCGCCCGCCGATGCGACGCCGCCGCGCGACGGCGGGCCGTCGCACTGACCGGCGGGCATGCGCGGCGAGGAGCTCGCCGCCGCCGAGGGCGGGACCATCCCCGACGTCATCGGCCCCGGCCTCAGGGTGCTGTTCTGCGGCATCAACCCCGGCCTGTGGTCCGCAGCCGTCGGGCAGCACTTCGCCCACCCGTCGAACCGGTTCTGGAAGGTCCTCCACCAGGCCGGGTTCACCGACCGACTCCTCGCGCCGGCGGAGCAGGGCGAGCTGCCCGGCGCGGGGGTGGGCATCACCAACCTGGTGGACCGGGCGACGCGCACGGCCAAGGAGCTGAGCACCGACGAGCTGCGGGCCGGCGCGTCGGCGCTGGAGGACAAGGTGCGACGGTTCCGGCCGCGGGTCGTCGCCGTCGTGGGCCTGCAGGCCTACCGGGTCGGGTTCGGCCGTCGCCAGGCGGCCATCGGGCCCCAACCCGAGTCGCTGGCGGGGAGCCGGCTGTGGGTCGTGGCCAACCCCAGTGGGGCCCAGGCCCACTACCAGCTTCCCGCCCTGGTCGAGGCGTTCGCCGAGCTCCGGCGGGCGTGCTGAGCGCTACCCGACGGCGGCCGACAGGCTGTCGATGCGGTGCAGGTCCTCATCGTCGAGGGAGAAACCGAACACGTCGAAGTTGGACGTGATCCGCTCGGGCGTTGCCGACTTGGGGATCACGACCACCCCGTGGTCGATGTGCCACCGCAGCACGACGTGGGCGGGCGTCACCCCGTGGCGCCCGGCCACCTCGGCCAGCACCGGCTGGTGCAGGTCGGTGCTCCTGAAGGGGCTGTAGCCCTCCAGGATCACGCCTCGCCGGCGGTGATCCTCGAACTCGTCGGGGTCGTACAGGGTCGGCCCCCAGCGGATCTGGTTCACCTGCGGAGCCTCACCGGTCGCCCACACGAGGTCGTCGAGCTGCGCCGTGCTGTAGTTGCTGACGCCGACGGCTCGGGCCAGACCCTCGGAGCGGAGGGCGAGGAGCTGCTCCCACACCTCCGGCGCAGCTCCCTCGCCGGGTGGCCAGTGGATCAGCCAGAGATCGACGTACTCCGTTCGGAGGGCTCCCAGGCTGGCCTCGAGCGTCCTCCGCTCGCGTCCGGCATGGCGCGGCGGCAGCTTGGTCGTGATGAAGACGTCTTCACGGGGCAGGCCGCTGTCGAGGACCGCCCGGCCGACGTCGGCCTCGTTGCCGTAGATGGTCGCGGTGTCGAGGTGGCGGTAGCCGGCATCGAGGGCGTGGCGGACGGCCTCGTAGCACCGGGATCCCGTCATCTGCCAGGTCCCGAGACCGACCATCGGCATCGCTCCGCCGCTGCCGAGCGTGACCCTGGGCTGGGCATCCTCAGCGGTCATCTCGAGCGGCGAGGACCGGGAGAGGTAGCAACCCCCCTGCGCCGGTTCAGGGGCTGACCGTCTCGAGGCCCTCCGGGTAGCGCCCGGTGGCGGCCTTCCATGCGCCGGCGGCGCCGCGCTGGGAGATCAGGCGGGTCACGGCCATCGCCACACCCGACGCCACCGCCCACCCGAGCGCCTCGGACCATCCGGTGGTCGGGGCGGCGGGGTTCGTGGGCGGGTCCCCACCACGCGCTCGCCGCCAGCCCGCCTGCAACAGCCGGCGGGTCGCCGCTCCCGCGAGGATGCCGCTCAGCCCGCCGACCACCTTCCACGTCATCTGTTGGTTCACGAGGTCACTCTGCCCAGATCGTCGGCTCGCCGAACGTGGGGCACTGTGGGGCGCTGAATGCGAATTGCACCTAGTACGACGTACGACCGTCCGATGCCGGGCACCGAAGATTGCGCGACGCTGCGACCATGACATCGAATGCGCAGTGGTCCAAGGCGGCTCGGCTGATCGTCCTGGCCGCCGGCGTCGCCGTCGCCGTCGCCGGCGTCGCCGGTCGCGGTCCCCTGTCGGAGTCGGTCGCCGGGATGGCGTCGGACGGGCCGAGGGCCGATGCCGACATCGCCCAGGCCTACGCGAACCTGCCCGTGAGCTTCGCTCCCAACCGCGGTCAGGCCGACGACGGTGTCGACTTCGTGGCCCGAGGCGCCGGGTATGGCCTGGCGCTACGGCCGACCGGTGCCGTCGTGGCCCTCACCAAGGGTGCTCCCCCCGGGGACGGGACCGCCGGCGCCTCGGCGCCCGCCTCCTCGCCGCCGGCGTCGCTCGTGCCCTCGGTGGCGTCGGCGCCAGAAGGGCCTCAGCCCACCGGACTCGTCCGCATCGACGTCCTCGGCGCGGACCCGGCGGCCGTCGCCGAGGGCCAGGATGCCTTCGCCGGCA
>CAYTTL010000163.1:0-6885 GCA_964440725.1 uncultured Acidimicrobiales bacterium
TTCGGTCCCTACGGCCACGCCTATGCCATCCGCGAGACGCTCGACCTGCTGCTGCGCACATTCCCGATCCGCACCTGCTCCGACAACAAGCTGGAGCGTCACCACAAGCTGGGCCGGCCCTGCCTGCTGTTCCACATCGAGAAGTGCACGGGGCCCTGCGTCGGCGAGATCGACAAGGCCGCCTACGACTCGCTGGTCGGCGAGCTGGTCGACTTCCTCGACGGCGAGACCCAACCGGTGGTCAGCCGGCTGGAACGCCAGATGGGCGAGGCCGCCGCCAACCTCGAGTTCGAGCGGGCCGCCCGCCTGCGTGACCGGTTGGCCAGCGTGCGCAAGGTCATCGAGAAACAGGCCATGGTCACCGAGCGGCCGGAGGACCTCGACGTGGTGGGCATCGCCGACGACGAGCTGGAGGCCGCCGTTCAGGTGTTCTACGTGCGCCGGGGCCGCATGGTGGGGCGCAAGGGCTTCGTGGTCGACAAGGTCCTCG
This sequence comes from uncultured Acidimicrobiales bacterium, assembly GCA_964440725.1. GTDB lineage: Bacteria > Actinomycetota > Acidimicrobiia > Acidimicrobiales > AC-14 > DATAQC01. The sequence goes on from CAYTTL010000163.1 coordinate 491, forward strand.
ATGTCACCCCGTCCCAGCTCGTCGGCCACGTGCTGGAGGGCCTCTACGCCGAGACGGAGCCGGACTCCATCCCCCGTGAGGTGTTGGTCCCCGACGACCCCGACGACCCCGACCTCTACAGCCGCTGGCTGTCCGAGCAGCGGGGGTCCAAAGTGGTGGTCCGGGTCCCCCAACGGGGCGACAAGCGGGCGCTGCAGGCCACCGTCACCCAGAACGCCAAGGAGGAGTTCGTCCGCCACCGCCTCAAGCGGGCGTCGGACCACAACGCCCGGGCGCGCGCCCTCAACGCCCTCCAGGAGGCGCTCGGGCTGCCCCAGGCCCCCCTGCGCATCGAGTGCTACGACATGAGCCACATCCAGGGCAGTGACTACGTGGGCTCCATGGTGGTGGTCGAGGACGGCCTGCCCAAGAAGAGCGACTACCGCCGGTTCCGCATCCGTGAGGTGCCGGGCAACGACGACTTCGGAGCCATGCGCGAGGTGCTCACCCGCCGGCTTACGGCCATGATCGCCGAGCGCGAGCGACCGCCGGGCACCCCGGGGCGCCGGCGCTTCGCCTATCAGCCCAACCTCCTCCTCGTCGACGGCGGCAAGGGGCAGCTGGGCGTGGCCATCGACGTCGTCACCGAGTTGGGCCTCGAGGACGAGATCTCCGTGGCCGCCCTGGCCAAACGCTTCGAGGAGGTCTTCGTGCCCGGCCTGGCCGATCCCATTCGCATCCCCCGGCAGTCCGAGGCCCTCTACCTGCTCCAGCGGGTGCGCGACGAGGCCCACCGCTTCGCCGTGGCCTACCACCGCCAGCTGCGGGCCAAGCGCATGACCCGCAGCGCCCTCGACGACGTGCCCGGCCTCGGCCCCACCCGCAAGCGTCGCCTGCTGGCCGAGCTGGGCGGCATCCGCGCCGTGAAGACGGCGTCGCTCGAGGACCTCACCGCCCTGCCGTGGCTCCCCGACACCGTGGCGCAGGCCACCTACGCGGCGCTCCATTCACAGGCCACGTCGTCGAACGGTGCCCCCGGTGGGTGACGGCGCCCCTGCCGGGGGGTCGCCGGCGGCGTTGTGGGAGGCCCACGCCGGGTGGTGGCAGGAGCACTTCACCGACGGGGCCGACGCCGAGTACGACGAGCAGATCCTCCCGCTGGCGGCCACGCACCTGGCCGGGGCCACCGATGTGCTCGACGTCGGTGCCGGCGAAGGACAGGTGGCCAGAGTGGCGGCGGCCGCCGGCGCCCGCCGGGTGGTGGGCATCGACCCGGTGGCCGCCCAGGTCTCGGTGGGGCGGGGTCGGGGTGGCGGAGTGCACTACGCCCGCGGCGAGGCCGGGGGCCTGCCGTTCCCGCCGGCTGCCTTCGACGCCGTCGTCGCCTGCCTGGTGTTCGAGCACATCACCGACACCGACGCCGCCCTGGCCGAGGTCGGACGCGTGCTGCGCCCGGGCGGTCGCTTCCTGTTCTTCCTGAACCACCCCCTGCTCCAGGCGCCCGGGTCGGGATGGATCGACGACCACATCCTCGAGGAGCAGTACTGGCGCATCGGTCCGTACCTCCACGAGGATTCCTCGCTGGAGGAGGTGGAGAAGGGCGTGTTCGTGCCCTTCGTCCACCGGCCCCTCTCCCGCTACGTGAACGCCATGGCCGTCGCCGGGCTGGTGATCCGCCGGATGGAGGAGCCCCCGCCCCCGCCCGGTTTCCTGGCCCGGGCCACCGAGTACCGCGACGCCGCCACGATCCCCCGCCTCCTGCTCCTCGTGGCCGAGAAGGAGGGTCGCTGACGCGGCCCGGCTGTAGCCTGCGTCGTGCGTGAGCGAGTTCCTCATCATCACCGGCCTCTCCGGGGCGGGACGTTCCCAGGCGGCCGACAGCTTCGAGGACCTCGGCTGGTTCGTCATCGACAACATGCCTCCGGCGCTGCTGTCCAAGGTCACCGAGCTGGTCCAGGCCCCGGGTTCCACCATCGAGCGTGTCGCCCTGGTGGTGGGCACCGGCGCCTACCTCGACGAGCTGACCCCGGCGCTCGACCAGCTGGCCAAGACCGCCAGCCGGGTGCGGGTCCTCTTCCTGGAGGCCACGACCGAGGTCCTCGTCCGCCGGTACGAGAACACCCGCCGGCGCCACCCGCTGGCCGAGGGCGAGCGCGTCTCGGAGGGCATAGAGCGGGAGCGCCGGCTCCTCGAACCGGTGAAGTCCCAGGCCGACGTGGTGGTCGACACCAGCGACCTCAACGTCCACCAGCTCCGTGACCGCCTGCTCGACCTGTTCGCCCGTGACGTCGAGAGCGGCCTGCAGACCAGCGTGGTCTCGTTCGGTTACAAGCACGGGCTGCCCCTCGACGTCGACCTGGTCTTCGACTGCCGCTTCCTGCCCAATCCCCACTGGGTGCCCGACCTCCGTCCCCTCACCGGCCTCGACGAGCCGGTGCGCGACTACGTCTGCAGCCAGCCCGACACCGGCGAGTTCCTGTCCCGGCTCGACGACCTCCTCGGCTTGCTCATGCCGGCCTATGTCAAGGAGGGGAAGTCCTACCTGTCGATCGGCATCGGCTGTACGGGCGGTACCCACCGCTCGGTGGTGATCGCCGAGGAACTGAGGCAGATCCTGCGGGAGCGGGGCTTCGAGCCCACCGTCGCCCACCGCGATATCGACAAGCACCGGATCGAATGGGCCCCCCGGCCCCAGGGCCGTCCGTGACCAGGGTCGTGGCGTTGGGCGGCGGTCACGGGCTGGCCGCCAGCCTGCGGGCGGTCCGCCGCTATGCCGACGACATCTGCGCCATCGTGTCGGTGGCCGACGACGGAGGCTCGAGCGGACGGCTGCGCACCGACTTCGGCATTCCCCCGCCCGGTGACCTGCGCAAGTGCCTGGTCGCCCTGGCCGAGTCGGGGTCGCTCTGGACCGAGGCCTTCGAGCACCGCTTCGGCTCCGGAGACCTGAAGGGCCACGCCTTCGGCAACCTCGTCATCGCCGGCCTGGCCGACGCCACCGGTGACTTCCCGGTGGCCCTGGCCGAGGCCGGCCGCCTGCTGGGGGCGGTGGGAAGGGTCGTGCCCGCCACCCGCGACCCCGTGGTGCTCAAGGCCGTCGTCAGCACCGACGGCAACGGGGGGGAAGGCTCCATCCAGGGTCAGGTGGCGGTGGCCAACGCCGGCCGGATCGTGGGGGTGTCCCTCGTCCCCGCCGATCCCGAACCACCGGCGGCGGCCCTCGAGGCACTGGCCCGGGCCGATCAGGTGGTCATCGGGCCCGGCTCGCTGTTCACCAGCGTTCTCGCCGTGGTCGCCGTCCCCGGCCTGCGTGACGCCCTCGCCGCCACGCCCGGGCGCAAGGTCTACGTCTGCAACCTCCGCGAGCAGCCCCCCGAGACCACGGGATACGACGTGGCCGCCCACGTCGCCGCCCTCGCCGCCCACGGGCTCGACATTGACGTGGTCCTGTACCATCCGGGCGCTCTCCCCGTCGGCAGCCCCGGTGTCACGTGCGTCGAGCGGCCGATAGCCCGGCCAGGCGAGACGGCCCATGACCCGGAGCGGCTGGCGGCTGCGCTAGTGGATCTGGTCGAGGCTTAGCGGGTAGACAGGCACGAAACAAGGAGGAAACACATGACCGTCAGGTTGGGTATCAACGGGTTCGGCCGGATCGGGCGCAACTTCACACGGGCTGTGTTGCAACGGGGCTCCGACATCGAGATCGTGGCCGTCAACGACCTCACGTCACCGGACACCCTGGCCCACCTCATGAAGTTCGACTCGGTCCTCGGCCGCCTGGGGGAGGACGTCACCACCACCGACGACGGCATCCAGGTCGGCAAGCAGACCTTCAAGGTTCTCGCCGAGCGCGACCCCAAGGCCCTTCCGTGGGGCGAGCTGGGCGTCGACGTGGTCGTCGAGTCCACTGGGCTGTTCACCGACCGTGACAAGGCGGCCCAGCACATCGACGCCGGTGCCCCGCGGGTGATCGTCTCCGCCCCCGCCAGCGGTGCCGACGCCACGTTCGTGGTCGGGGTCAACGACGACACCTTCGATCCCGAGAACCACACGGTCGTCTCCAACGCCTCCTGCACCACCAACTGCTTCGTCCCCATGGTGAAGGTCCTCGATGACGCCTTCGGGGTGGAGAAGGGCCTCATGACCACGGTGCACGCCATGACCAACGACCAGAACCTGCTCGACCTCCCCCACAAGGACCTGCGCCGGGGCCGGTCGGCGCCGATCAACATCGTGCCCTGCTCCACCGGAGCGGCCCGGGCTACCAGCCTGGTCCTGGAGGCCATGAAGGGCAAGCTCGACGGCACCGCCCTGCGGGTCCCGGTACCCGTCGGTTCGATCACCGACTTCACCGCCGTCCTCGGCCGCGAGGTCAGCGTCGACGAGGTCAACGAGGCCTTCCGCAAGGCCGCCTCCGACGGTCCGATGGCGAAGATCATCGAGTACTCCGACGACCCCCTGGTGTCCACCGACATCGTCGGCTCGCCGGCATCGGTCACCTTCGACTCCGAACTCACGATGGCCATGGGCAACCTGGTCAAGGTCGCCGGCTGGTACGACAACGAGTGGGGTTATTCGAACCGCCTCGTCGACCTCGTGGAACTGGTCGGCTCGGCCGGCAAGTGAAGCTCCCCGCCCTCGAGGACCTGCCCGATCCCAAGGGCAAGCGGGTACTGCTGCGCGTCGACTTCAACGTGCCCATCTCCGACGGCCGCATCGACGACGACATGCGCATCAAGGCCGCCCTGCCCACGATCGAGTGGCTGGTGGATCAGGGCGCCAGCGTGGATGCTTGCGCTCACCTGGGCCGGCCCAAGGGCAAGCCCGACGACACGTACAGCCTCGACCCCGTCCGCGAGCGGCTGGCCGAGCTGGCACCCGACGTCGATCTGATGGAGAACCTGCGCTTCGACCCGGGCGAGGAGGACAACGACGCCGACTTCGTCCAACGCCTGGTCGACGGCCACGACCTCTACGTCAACGACGCCTTCGGCGCCTGCCACCGGTCGCATGCCTCGGTGGTGGGTCCGCCCCAGCACCTGCCCAGCGCAGCGGGTCGCCTGCTGGCGCGCGAGGTCGAGGTGCTGAGCAAGCTCCTCGAGGACCCGAAGCGGCCGTTCGTGGCCGTGCTCGGCGGCGCCAAGGTGAGCGACAAGCTCGGGGTGATCAAGGCGCTGCTCGACCAGGTCGACGTGTTGGTCATCGGCGGCGGGATGTGCTTCACGTTCCTGGCCGCCCAGGGCCACGACGTGGGTGACTCGCTGCTCCAGGACGACCAGATCGACGCCTGCCGGGAGCTGCTCGAGTCGGGGAAGGAGATCCTCCTGCCGACCGATGTGGTGGCCATGGGACCCGACGAGGAGGTCGACACCAAGGGCGCCGACGTCCCCGACGGCTGGAAGGGCCTCGACATCGGGCCCGACAGCGCCACGGCGTTCGCCGAGGTGATCGCCGGTGCCGGCACCGTGCTGTGGAACGGGCCGATGGGCATGTTCGAAGACGATCGGTTCGCCGCCGGCACCAAGACCGTCGCCGAGGCGGTGGCCGGCGCCGACGGCTTCACCGTGGTGGGCGGAGGCGACAGCGCCGCTGCGGTGGCCGAGTTCGGGTTCGCCGACGGGGTCGACCACATCTCGACCGGTGGCGGGGCCTCCCTCGAGTTCATCGAGAAGGGCGACCTGCCCGGCCTGGAGGCATTGCGACAGTCGGCGGAGAAGAGGGGCGACGGTGCCTGAGGGGCGCAAGCCGTTCATCAGCGGCAACTGGAAGATGAACCTGAACCACCTCGAGGCCATCCAGGTGGTGCAGAAGCTGGCGTTCCGCCTGGAAGCCGCCGACTACGACGCCGTCGACGTCTCCCTGCATCCGCCGTTCACCTGTCTGCGGTCGGTCCAGACCGTGCTCGACGCCGACCGGGTGCCCATCTCCCTCGGCGCCCAGAACTGCCACTGGGAGGAGTCGGGGGCCTTCACCGGCGAGATCAGCGCGCCGATGCTGGCCAAGCTCAACGTGTCGTGGTGCATCGTCGGCCACTCCGAGCGCCGGGAGCTGTTCGGCGAGACCGACGACGTCGTGGGTCGCAAGCTCGAGGCGGTGTGGGCGGCGGGGATGACGCCGATCCTGTGCGTGGGCGAGACCGAGGAGGAGCGCGAGGCGGGACACACCGACACCAAGGTGAGCGGGCAGGTTCGTTCCGCCCTCCAGGGCGCCTCGGCCGAGCGGATCTCGGCCATGGTCGTGGCCTACGAGCCCATCTGGGCCATCGGCACGGGCCGCACGGCCACACCCGACGACGCCCAGGCCACCACCGGGCTCATCCGCAAGGTCGTCGCCGACCTCCACGGTGACACCGTGGCCGAGTCGCTGCGCATCCAGTACGGAGGCTCGGTGAAGTCCTCCAACATCGCCGACATCAT
>CAYTTL010000164.1:0-6865 GCA_964440725.1 uncultured Acidimicrobiales bacterium
TCACCTGTCGCCGGCGGGCGGAGAGCAACTCGGCCACGGCCTGGCGCCCCTCGACCTGGTCGCCGCCCGGTCCGCGCTTGGCGTCGGTGGCCCTGGTGGTGCGCCGTCCCGGCGGTGGCGTGCGCCGGGACCCCCGCTGGGGGCCGGGCCGGCGGCCCGCAGGGGTCATGGGCTGCTACCTAGAGGAGCGCCTCGTCGAGCTTGCTCTCGGCCTCTTCCTCGTCGACCCCGATGGCGAAGGTCAGCTCGGACACGAGGATCTGACGGGCCTTGGTGAGCATGCGCTTCTCGCCCGCCGACAAGCCCTTGTCCTTCTCCCTGATCGACAGGTTCCGCACGACCTCGGCCACCTGGTAGATGTCGCCCGACTTGAGCTTCTCGACGTGGTTCTTGAAGCGACGGGACCAGTTGGTGGGCATCCGGGCCTCCTTCTTGCGAAGGACGGCGAACACCTCCTCGACCTCTTCGTCGTTGATCACCTCACGGAGACCGACCTCGTCGGTGTTGTCGGCCGGAACCATCAGGGTGAGGTCGCCGTAGGCGAGCTTGAGCACCAGGTACTCGCGGTCGGTGCCGAAGGCATCGCGGCGCTCACGCCGCTCGATGACCGCGGCGCCGTGATGGGGATAGACGACCTTGTCGCCTACGTCGAAAGGCATACCGCTCCCAGGGGACGTACAACGGGGGGACCTACCTAGAGTGCCAGGAAACCGCCACATCGACAACTTGGGGGGTGTTGCTGGAGCGGCGGTGGACGACGGCTGGCGGGGCTGGGGTGCCCGCCAGCACCCGGGGGGGCGTGGCCCGCAGGGCCCGGGTGCCCGCCGGGAGACAGAGCCGCAGATCATCCGTAGCGGTCGAGGATGCTGGTCTCGGCCAGGCGGCGCAGCGCCTCCTCGATCGACTTGGCCCGGGCGGCGCCCACACCCTCGACCTCGTCGAGGTCGGCGATCGACGCCCGCAGGATCTTGTGCAGCGAGCCGAAGCGGGCGACCACGTGGTCCATGATCGTCTCGGACAGTCGGGGCACCCGGGCCAGCAGGCGGTAGCCCCGGGGCTCGAGGGCGGTGTCGAGATCGGCGGGGTCACCGGGCAGGTGGAGGACCTCGGCGACCGACTTGAGGTCGAGGATCTCCTCGGTGCTCAGGGCGCCCAGGGCGTTGATGGCCTCGGGGAGACGCCAGCCGTCGCCCTGGCGGAAGTAGTCCTTGATCACCAGCCGGCGGTCCTCCTCGACGCCGCCCATCAGCTCCTCGAGCTGGAGGCGGACGAGGCGGCCGTCGGACCCGAGCTCGACGATGTAGCCGTGGACCTCCTCGGCGATTCGTCGCACCATCTCGATGCGCTGCACCACGGTGACGACGTCGCGCACCGTCACCAGGTCCTCGACCTCGAGAGCGGCCAGCGAGCCGGACACGTGGTCGAGGCGGCTCTTGTAGCGCTCGAGGGTGGCCAGGGCCTGGTTGGCCCGGGCCAGCAGCCGGGGGCTGGGCTCGATGGGGTGCTTGGTCTCGCTGTAGTAGACGGCGATGGAGGACATGTCCTCCGACACCGAGATCACGGGGACGCCGACGAGGGAGCGGGCCACCCGCTCGGCCGTCCGGTGCCGGGTGCCCGTCTCGGATGTCGGGACGCTGGGGTTGGGCACCAGATGGACGTTGGCCCGGGCGATGCGACTGGCGTCGGAGGCGAGGATGATGGCGCCGTCCATCTTGGCCAGCTCGGAGAGGCGCTGGGGGCTGAACTCGGCGTCGAAGAGAAAGCCACCCGAGCAGATGGCCAGCACCTCGGGACCGTCGCCGACCACGATCAGCGCGCCCATGTTGGCCTGGAGGATGCGGTCGAGGCCCTCTCGCAGCGGTTGACCGGGCGCCACCGTGGCCAGGGCGTCGATCAGTCCGAGGTTTCGACGGGCAGGCACCCGCGAAATGCTAGTGGTTGGAGCGCGCCGTCCGACCGGCGACGTCAGGAACTGCGGGGGCGGAGTTCGAGGGCGGCGACCGCCTCGGTCACGGTGGCGGCCCGGATCACGGCCATGCCCGGCGGGGGATCGGGCGCCGAGGTGGGGAGCACGGCACGGCGGAAGCCCAGGCGGGCGGCCTCGGCCAGCCGCCGGTCGAGTTGGCCCACCTGCCGGAGCTCACCACCGAGGCCGACCTCGCCGCAGGCCACCACGTCGGCGCCGATGGGCACGTCGGCGTGGGCCGAGGCCACCGCCAGGGTGAGGGCCAGATCGGCGGCGGGCTCGGCCACCTTCACCCCGCCGACGGCGAGGGCGTACACGTCGGATCGGGCGATGTCGATGCCGACCCGCTTCTCCAGCACGGCCAGGAGGAGGGCCAGCCGGCCGCTGTCGACCCCCTCGGCCGAGCGGCGGGGAAACGCCAGCTGCGTGGTCGCCACCAGCGCCTGGACCTCCACGAGCAGTGGTCTGCGCCCTTCCATGGCCGGCACGACCGCCGAACCCGGCACCCCGGAGCGGCGATCGGCGAGGAAGAAGGCGCCGGCATCGGGTACCCCCACGAGCCCTGCCTCCGCCATCTGGAACAGTCCGAGCTCGCCGGTCGAGCCGAAGCGGTGCTTCGAGGCCCGCAGCAGGCGCAGGGCGTGATGACGGTCGCCCTCGAACGACAGCACGGTGTCGACGGTGTGCTCGAGCACCCGGGGGCCGGCCAGGTTGCCGTCCTTGGTCACGTGGCCGACCAGCAGGGTGGCCATGGCCCGCCGCTTGGCCAGCTGGACCAGGCGGTGGGCGCAGTGGCGGACCTGGGCCACCGAGCCGGGAGCGGAGTCGAGATCGGCGTCGAAGGTGGTCTGGATGGAGTCGACCACCACATGTGACGGCTCGACCTCCTCGATGAGGGCCATCAGCCGCGACAGCTCGGTCTCCGACACCAGCCACAGCCCCCCGGAGCCGGCGACGCCGAGCCGCTCGGCCCGCAGGCGCACCTGTTCGGCGGACTCCTCGGCCGTGACCAGCAGGCACCGGGCCCCGGTGGCGGCCAGCGACGCCAGGGCCTGCAGGAGCAGGGTGGACTTGCCCACGCCGGGCTCGCCGCCGACGAGGGTGACCGACCCCGGCACCAGGCCGCCACCGAGCACCCGGTCGAGCTCGTCGATGCCCGTGGGCCGCGGTGCCCACCCGTCACAGACGACCTCGGCGATGGGCACGGCCTGGGCCGCCGGGTAGTCCCACGCCGCGTGGCCCGCCGAACCGCCGGGATCGGTCCTCCCGGAGCCGACCGCGACCCGCGCCCTCACCGCGCCCGAGCTGCGAGACGTGTCGATCTCCTCGACCAGGCTGTTCCAGGCGCCGCACGCCGGACACTTCCCGGACCACTGGGCGCTCCCCGCGCCGCATTCCTGACACCGATGAACCGTCCGTACCTTGGCCATGCCCCGAGCCTACGGAGAGGGTGTGACGCTTACGCGGACCGGCGGTAGCGGCGAACGGCCAGGGGCCCGAACACGGCGAGGATGCCCACTGTCCATGCCAGCGCACCCAGCACGAGGGGCAGGGCGTCGGGCCCGAACTCGGCGCCGACGGCGCAGGCGCGTACCGCGTCGATCACCACCGACACGGGCTGGTACTCGGCGAAGGGCTGGAGCCAGCCGGGCATCGTGTTCACGGGGACGAAGGCCGACGAGGCGAAGACCAGCGGGCCGAGCAGGGGGAAGCCGGCGGCCTGGGCGCTCTCGGCGTTGGGCACCGACAGGCCGATGAGGGCGAACATCGACGACAGGGCGCAGCCGAAGGCCAGCAGGACGAGCAGGCCGCCGAGGAACTCGAGGGGATTGGTGTGGATCCGGAAGCCGACGGCGAAGCCCACCACGCACATGAGGATGACGACGAAGACGTTGCGCACCAGGTCGGCCAGGATGCGGCCGGTGAGCACGGCCGAGCGGGCCATCGGCAGCGACCGGAACCGCTCGATGAGGCCCTTCGAGAGGTCGTCGGCCAGGCCGATACCGGTGCTCATGGCCCCGAAGGCCACGGTCTGGGCGAAGATGCCAGGCATCAGGTAGTCGACGTACGGCAGTCCCTGCGGAAGTCCGCCGATGGCGCCGCCGAAGGCGTAGCGGAACAGCAGCACGAAGATCACCGGCTGGATGGTGGAGAACACGAGCAGCTGGGGCAGGCGGACGATCGTGAGCAGGTTGCGCCCGGCCACGGTCCGGGCGTCGCCGATGGCCCGGCTCAGCCGGCTGCGCGTCTGGGACACGGTGGCCGACGGCCCGGTGGGCGACGGCTCGGTGGTGAGGGTCACGCTCCGGCTCCTGGTTCGGCGGGCGAGGTTCCGTCGCCGTCGCGCGCCGGGTCCGTGTCCGGCGCCGGAGGGCCGCTCGGGCCCATCTCCCGCTCCGAAGGGCCGCTCGGGCCCATCTCCCGCTCCGAAGGGCCGCTCGGGCCCTCGGCGTGGCGGCCGGTCAGGCTGAGGAACACGTCGTCGAGGCTGGGGTCGCGCAGGGCGACCGACACCGGGCTCAGGTTCTGGTCGTCGAGGCCGGACAGGACCTGGCGCATCGCCCGCGGGCCGTCGGAGACCACGAGGCGCACTACGGAGCCTACGCGACCGGCGTCGTTGGTGGCGAAGGGGGCGACGATCGGCTGGGCCCGCGCCGCGTCACGTTCCTCGGCGAAGCCGACCTCGACCACCGTCGCGCCCAGGGCCGCCTTCAGCTCCGCCGACGTGCCCTGGGCGATGACCCGACCTCCGTCGACCACGGCGATGCGGTGAGCCAGGCGGTCGGCCTCCTCGAGGTACTGGGTGGTGAGCAGCAGGGTGGTGCCCTCGGCCACCAGCTCGGCGATGACCCCCCAGAGGTCGGTGCGGCCGCGGGGGTCGAGGCCCGTGGTGGGCTCGTCGAGGAACAGCACCGGGGGGCGGTGCACCAGGGCCGCCCCGAGGTCGAGCCGGCGGCGCATCCCGCCGGAGAACGTCTTCACCGGGCGGTCGGCCGCGCCCGTCAGGTCGAAGCGCTCGAGCAGCTCGTCGGCCCGGGCACCCAGCGACTTGCGGGGCAGCTGGGTGAGCCGTCCGATCAGACGGAGGTTCTCCCTGGCCGTGAGGTTCTCGTCGACGGCGGCGTACTGGCCGGCCAGGCCGATGCGGGTCCGCACCGTCTCGGCGTCGCGGACGACGTCGAGTCCGAGCACGCTGGCCCGTCCCTCGGTGGGCGCGATGATCGTCGTGAGGATGCGCACGGCTGTGGTCTTGCCCGCCCCGTTGGGGCCGAGGAGGCCGAACACGCTGCCGGTGGGCACCTCGAAGTCGATGCCGGCCAGGGCGACGACGGAGCCGAACCGCTTGGTCAGGCCCTCGACCCGGATGGCCACGTCGGTCATAGGCCGCAGCCTCGCGCGTGCGGGGCGGGAGCGATCGCGTATTTCTCAGCGACGCCGGCGGAGCAGGAACCAGCCGGTACCCAACCCGGCGACCGCCAGCAGGACCACGGCGAGCACGGCGAGCGGGATCAGGTTCAACGCCTGCGAGTCGGCCCTGATCGGGAGTTGACCGCCCAGCGGCGGGCGCCACACCAGCCGCCGGCCGGCCTTCTCCTCGGTGTTGGCGTCGACCGACCCCGGCAGCCGGGCCTCGAACTGCACCTGGACGGAGCGGTCGAGGTCCTCGCCGAACTCCTGGCGCAGGCCCTCGACGTCGAGGGGCAGGCCGTCACCGACCTTGGCCAGGAAGTCGGCGTCAGCCAGGCTGGCGAGGCCCGTCGACAGGTCGATGGCGCCGGAGACGTTGGTGCGATTGTGCACCAGCGTCTGGCTGCGGCTGACGGTGAGATCGCGGAAGGGCCCGTCAGGGCCGCTCAGCTCCGCCAGCGCCTGATTCGCCTCCTTGGTGTCGGCCACCTGGCGTGAGGCCCGTACCCAGGTCAGCCCGTCGCCTTCGGTCCGGGGCCCGTCGATCCTCCACCCGGCCAGCCGGAGGTCGTCGACACGAAGCACCGAACCGATGTCACCGACGGCCCTGGCCGCCTCGGCGTCGAGGCCCACGCCCGCCCGGACGGTGCCGCTGCCGTCCGGTGACATGTCGACACCGCCGGTGATCCTGACCTGGCAGGCACCGAGGGTCAGGATCAGCAGCAGGGAGGCGACAAGGGCGCGCGGCCGGGACATCCGGCGCACGCTACCGGCGGGCGAGGCCCGACTATTCGGAGGGGCCCGTCTCAGCCAGCTCCACGGGTGGGGGCTCGATGCCCTCGATGGAGCGGAAGACGATCTTGTCGTCCTCGGCGTCGACGATGATGGTCTCCCCGGCCCGGAACTCCTTCCACAGGATGCGCTCCGAGAGCGGGTCCTCCACCTCGCGCTGGATGGCACGGCGCAGCGGTCGGGCACCCAGGGTCGGGTCGTAGCCCTTCTGGGCCAGGACGTCCTTGGAGGCCGCGGTGAGCTCCAGCGTGAGGCCCTGGCCGGCGAGCTGACCGGTGACCCGGCGGATCATGTGGTCGACGATCTGGGTGACTTCCTCGCGGGTGAGCTCGTGGAACACGATCGTCTCGTCGATGCGGTTCAGGAACTCAGGCCGGAAGTGGGCCTTGAGGGCCTCGTTGACCTTGTCCTTCATCTTCTCGTAGGTGACGGCGTGGCTCGACTTCTGGAAGCCGATGGCGGCCTTGCGCAGATCCGCGGTGCCGAGGTTGGAGGTCATGATGATGACGGTGTTCTTGAAGTCGACAGTGCGGCCCTGGGCGTCGGTGAGGCGCCCGTCCTCCAGGATCTGGAGCAGGGCGTTGAACACGTCGGGGTGGGCCTTTTCGATCTCGTCGAACAGCACGACCGAGAACGGCTTGCGGCGCACGGCCTCGGTGAGCTGGCCGCCCTCCTCGTAGCCCACGTAGCCGGGGGGCG
>CAYTTL010000165.1:0-6849 GCA_964440725.1 uncultured Acidimicrobiales bacterium
GCACGCCCGAGAGTCTCCCAGTCACGCCGCGGCCCGTGCCCTCCTCTCTTGGTGGCCGGCCCTGCGGGACAGGCCGCCACTCGGTAACGTCGACACCGATGCCTGAGGCGGCGAGCACGGCCGGTAGTGCGACGGCGCAGATCGAGCACGTCGTGGTGCTCATGCTCGAGAACCGCTCGTTCGACAACGTCCTGGGTTTCCTGAAGCACCCGACGGCCGATGCGTTCGACGGGCTCTCGCGCCACCGGCACCACAACGTGAGTGCGACCGGTGCGGCAGTCGAGGCCACCGCCGACGGCGTCGCCTTCGGCCTCGATCCCGACCACAGCCACGAAGGCGCACTGCGCCAGATGGCGGCCTTCGGCGACGTCCCCGGCAACGGGGGCTTCCTCCGCAGCTACGAGGACCTGGTGGGCGTGGACAAGGCCGATGCGGTGATGAAGTGCCTCGACCCCGCCGTGCAGTGCCCGGTGCTGGCCGAGCTGGCCCTGGAGTTCGGGGTGTGCACGGCCTGGTTCAGCTCCGTACCCGGTGAGACCTGGCCCAACCGCAACTTCGCCCACGCGGCCACGTCGGACAACACCGTCAACATCGAGGCCGGCCTCTACTACGACCGCACCATCTTCGAGCTGATCGCCAAGAAGAAGGCGTCGTGGCGGATCTACTACGACGGCACCCCCCAGGTGTGGTGCTATCCCCGGCTCTGGCGGCCGCGCACCTTCGTCGACTTCCTCCTGCGGCGGCGCGCCAACATCGGCAACTGGTTCGAGTTCAGCCAGTTCGCCGGCCATGCCGCGTCCGGGAACCTGCCCTCCTACTCGTTCATCGAGCCCGCCCACAACCGGTTCTACAGCCCCGAATCCGCTCCTCGCCGCACCAACAGCCAGCACCCCCACAACAACCTCGAGAACCACGACGACTTCGACGGCGGCGAGGCCCTCATCGCCACGGTCTACGAGGCGCTGCGCGCCAACCCCGCCCTGTTCGCCACGACGCTCCTGGTCATCACCTACGACGAGCATGGCGGCCTCTACGACCACGTGAGCCCCCCGGCAGCCGTCGCTCCCCGTGACCGGGTCTGGCGGGGGCTGAGCCGCCTGATCGGCCGTTGGCTACGAGCCAGATCCGACCGGGAGCGCAAGCAGAAGCGCAACAAGAGCTTCGACTTCCGGCGCCTCGGCGTCAGGGTCCCGGCGGTGCTGGTGTCGCCGTGGATCCGTCCTGCCACGATCGTCGACCACACCCTCGAGCACGCCAGCATCCCGGCCACCCTGCGCCGGGTGTTCGCGCCCGACACCAAGCCCCTCACCGACCGCGACCGCCACGCCGGGACCTTCCATCAGGTGGTGACGGAGTCGCCCCTCGCCGGCCCCCGCCCCGGCCCCGGCGAGCCCAACCCCCTGGGCCTGCCACCGCTCCCCGACCTGAGTGCCGCGGCCCGAGCGCCCGCCCCACCTCCCGCTGCGGCCGCCGGGCGCGATGGTCGCGTGGTGGGGCCCAAGATCGAGCCGGAGCCCACCAGTGCCGTCGACGCCGAGCTGGCGCGACTCGCCGAGCAGGTCGACAAGAAGCTGCGCCGTCGCCCGAGCACCGTCGTGGCCCGGCGCCGCGCCGAACGCCAGGGCCGGAACGAGAGCCTGGCCGCCGGCACGGGTGAGACCTTCCCCGCCGACGAGGCGGTGAGCCTGTTCAATGCCTCGGCGAAGGTGGCCCGGCGCACCGGAGGCCGCCCCTCGGGCACCTGACCACCCCGAACATGTCGCGCTCGACGACGCCCACCGTCGTTCATCGCGACAAGAACGTCGATGGCGGTTCTAGGCTTGGGCGCGTGGGTCGTCTGCGCGTCGCCGCCTGCCAGCTCGATCTGGTGGTGGGCGACCTCGACGCCAACGTGGACGCCATCCTCGGCGCCCTGGATCAGGCCGAGGCCGCCGGCGCCGACCTCGCCGTGTTCCCCGAGCTGGCCATCACCGGGTACCCGCCCGAGGACCTCCTGCTCAAGCCCGGCTTCGTCGCCGACAACCGCGCCGCACTCGAGAAGCTGGCGTCGCGCACCGGGCGATGCGCCGCCGTGGTGGGCTTCGTCGATGCCGGTCGCGACCTGTACAACGCTGCGGCGGTGTGTGCGAACGGGTCGGTGGAGGGCGTCTACCGGAAGCGCCTGCTCCCGAACTACTCGGTGTTCGACGAACAGCGGTACTTCGCCGCCGGTGCCGACGAGCCCACGTTGTTCGTCATCGGCGGGGTGCGGGTGGGTATCACCGTCTGCGAGGACATCTGGGCCCCCACCGGGCCCCTGACCGACCAGGCCGCGGGAGGCGCCGAGCTGGCGGTCAACATCAGCGCCTCCCCCTTCTACGCCGGGCGCCTCGTCGAGCGGGAGCGCATGCTGGCCACCCGCGCGTCGGACGCGTCGTGCGCCCTCGTGTACGTGAACCTGGTGGGCGGCCAGGACGAGTTGGTGTTCGACGGGGCGTCGTTGATCGTCGACGCCGACGGCGGCCTGGTCGCCCGTGCGCCCCAGTTCGTGGAGAACGTCATGATCGCCGATGTCGACGTGCGTCCGGTGTTCCGCAAGCGCCTGCTCGACCCCCGCGGCCGCGCCGTCGCGCCGGCGCTGGCCGCCGTGGACATCAGCGACGAACCCCGTGGCACCGACACTCCGGCGGACCCCGGCTTGGCCGAGCCGTTCGGCCGGGTGGCCGAGGTCTACGAGGCCCTGGTGCTCGGCACCCGTGACTACGTCACCAAGACCGGCTTCACCGACGTGGTCATCGGCCTGTCGGGCGGCATCGACTCGTCACTGGTGGCCGTCATCGCCGTCGATGCCCTGGGTGCCGACCACGTCCACGGTGTGGCCATGCCCTCGCGGTTCTCCAGCACCGGCGCCAACGACGACGCCGAGAAGCTGGCCACCAGTCTCGGCATCGACTACCGGGTCGTCGCCATCGAGCCGGCCCACGCCGCCCTCCTCGAGATGCTGGAGCCGTCGTTCGCCGGCACCGAGGAGGGCCTGGCCGAGGAGAACGTGCAGGCGCGCGTGCGTGGGATCGTGCTCATGGCCCTGTCCAACAAGTTCGGCTGGATGGTGTTGGCCACCGGCAACAAGAGCGAGATGGCAGCGGGGTTCGCAACCCTCTACGGCGACATGGCCGGCGGCTTCGCGGTGATCAAGGACGTGCCCAAGACGCTGGTCTACGAGCTGTGCCGGGAGCGAAACCGGGGAGAAGGCGACGACCCGCCCATCCCCGAGTCGGTGCTCGACAAGCCACCGTCGGCCGAGTTGCGGGCCGACCAGCGCGACGACCAGTCCCTGCCCCCCTACGACGAGCTCGACCCCGTGCTGGAGGCCTACGTCGAAGGCGACGCCACGGCCGGCGACCTGGAGCGGGCCGGCTTCGACGGGGAGCTGGTTCGCAAGGTGGTGGCGCTGGTCGACAAGGCCGAGTACAAGCGGCGCCAGGCCCCGCCCGGGGTACGGGTCACCCCGAAGGCCTTCGGCAAGGACCGCCGCCTGCCCATCACCAACCACTACCGCTGACGCCGCGAGCGTCAAGAAGTGCTGTCCTCCATCTCCACCGGCAGGACGTCACGTATCCGTTTCAGGCTGTCGACGCCGTTGGTGTGGTAGCCGGTACCGGTGAGGTACAGATCGCGACCGACGAAGGAGAACCTCTCGTAGTCCCCGGCCACCTCGGCGACGGTGGACACCGCGCTCAGGCCTGGGTCGATCCGGACGATGCGCCGGCCGCCCGGCACCTTCACCGCCCCGTAGACGTGGCCGTCGGGGCCGAGGGTGACGTTTCCCGAGCTCATCAGCTCTCCGGCGTGGTCCAGCGTGCTGATGACGGCACCGCTGACGGCGTCGAGCAGGTAGAGGCGGGTCTGGCCGGCACCGACGGATGCGAACCCGACGAACCGGGTGGGGCTCACGCCCACGACTCCGCCCAGCGCCTTCACGCCGGGCAGGGGAACCCACGCGGCGGTGAAGCGGGAGAGGTCGGACTGAGTATCGAGCACGAAGACGCCGGCCTCCGACGGTGTCGCCGACGGGTTGGCGGGATCGGCCACGACCCGTGTGCTCAGGGCCACGTGACGCCCGTCGGTGCTGGTGCCGAGGCCGGCGGTGACGTAGTTCCTGAGCGGTGACCAGATGCTGGAGGACGTCCACCCACCCCCGGCGACGGGCGTCAGGATGCCCAGGCCGCCACCGACCTGGTTTCGTGACGAGTCGGTTCCGACGTAGATCCGCCCCGCGCTGTCGGTGACCATGTGGTTGCTGCTCATCGCCCCGAAGTCGTTCATGAAGTTGGCGATCTCACGAGGATTGGCGCGCGGATCGGTATCGGCCAGCCCTTGGACGGCGAAGGGATGAGCATGGCCGGTCGTCCAGGGGCGCGTGGGGTCGTACTCCAGGACTTTGGCCTTCGAATAGCCGCCGATGTAGATCTTCCCGTTGCTTTCCAGGAGCGAGTACACCTCGGAGAGCACCGCCGGGCCCAGCGTCCGTGTGGCGCCGGCACCCGGGTCGTAGGAGTAGAAGCCCCCGGTGTGGTAGCTGGAGCCGAAGACACCGCCGCCGGGCTGGGCGATGGCCTGCGAGGTCTTGAGGGCCACGCTGTTCACGGGGACGTCGACGACCTGCCAGCCGTAGTCCTGGGGCCTCGCGCCCGCCGGAAGCGGTGACGGGTACGGGCGCCTGTCCTTGGGGAAGCGGTACCACAGCCGTGCCTTCCCCTCTCTCACCAGACTGTCCTTGTCGAGGATGGTTTCGGGCGGATTGGCCGGCAACGGGCTCTTGGGAGGCGTGACATCAGGTCGAGTGGTCAGGGGCGTGATCTCCGATCCCGCCGACAGCGCCCAGTACAGGTCGGCCCTGGCCCCGGTGGTCCCCGGCACCGTCCGCGTCACCATCTGCCCCGCTTCCTGGATCGTGTACGTGGCCCCGCCCTTCAGCGCCACGTTGGCGTACACCGCGGACGCCGTCTGATGCAGCCGGGGGTCGCGGTGGAACAGGGCAGCGTCATCGAACTGCATGAGGATCCGGTCCGGGCCCCCGCTCGTCGGGCGGGCGACCACGCGGTAGGGCTGCCTGCCCGTGAGGACATAGGTGGCGGACGCGTCGGACCCGACCTGCTGGGCGTACGCCGGGCGGTAGTCGCCGGGCAGGCTGGCGGGCCCGCCGTCGACGAGTTGGCCCGTCTCCGGGTTGTAGCGAACGACGGCGGAGTCGTTGGCACCCCCGCCGATGATCCAGTTGTCGGCACCCGACGCCAGGGAGTAGACGAGCTGGGCCCCGGGTGTCGCTCCCCAGAACCGTCCCGAGTCCCAGACGGTCTGCGTCTTCGGGTCCCAGGACATGAGCCGGCCGCCGGCGCCATTCGGCCGGAAGAACATCCGCGGGCGCTTTCCCCTGCTCCAGACCGCTTCGCGCGGGGCCCACACCTCGAATCCCATGCCCTGTTGCACCGAGCTGACCGGCACCCGCTTCACGGCCTTCGTCTGCAGGTTCACGGCGAGGACCTCGAACGGCTTCCCCGGATTCACCCTCGGCGGCCCCGGGAACGAGTAGAGGAGCTGGACGAAGCCCGAGCCGCTGGGATCGGGGGACAGCGGACCCTGCTGCACCCGCAGCTCGTTGACGGGAACGCCGAGATCCTCGACCGCGTCGACCGCCCCGGCGCCGCCGACTCCGGCGATGGAGCCAAGGAGCACAGCCGTGAGCAGGAAGGCCACCGGCCCGGCCCGCGGTGTCGAGCGCTTCCGGGTCGAGGTACCGGGCCCCCTCACCGCCCGTTCCTCCCGGCGGACTCGGGTACCGGCCCGATCGAACCTCTGCATCACCCAACACCTGCCTCGAAGGCGGAAGTGCGACCCGTATCGGCGGGGAGGCGCCAGGTGTTGAGGAAAAGTTCTCCGGCCTCCCCGAGGCGCTCCGGCACCGACCGATAGGTTCTGGTGCCGGTCCCAGAGAAGAGGTGTGCGTGTCCCGGTCGGAAGGGCTCACCCTGGAGCAGTCGGCGGCGGTGGCCGGCCACGCCCGGTGGCTGGAGACGCGCCTGTTCGAGGTCCTGGGGTCGTGGGTGGCCGTCGAGCCCGACGCCGCGGTCAAGGTCCTGTGGTCGACCCTGAGCCGGCGCCACGCCGCCCACGCCGCCGGATGGCACGATCGCCAGCCCCGGGTGGCCCATCTCGACCCCGAGACGCTCACCGTCGCCGCCGGGGCGAACGTCGCCTCGCTCGTCGCCGCCCTGGGGGCCCTCGTCCAGGCCGGCGAGACCGTCTCGCGCCTGGTGGCCGTGGCCCGGGTGGTCGAGCCCCGGCTCCTGGCCGCCTACCGGGCACGGGCCGAGCAGGCCCATCCCCTCGCCGACGGGCCCACGGTGCGGTGGACGGCGGTGCTGCTGGCCGACGGTGAGGCGGCCCTAACCGACGCCGGCACCCTCCTCGACGCCCGCTTGCAGACAACTGCGGACGTCGATGCCGCCGAGTCCGACGCTGCGGCGTTGGCCGCCCTCGTGCCTGGCCACGGCGACATCCTGGGATTGACGTTTCATGGGAAAGCGTGAGATACTTCGGAACCGGGCATTGCGGTTCGGAGCACTTGACCCTTCGGGTAAGATCGTGGGTGCACCACAGGTTCTCTCCCGGCTGGCCGGAATCGCCGCGTGCCGCACGGCGTTAGCCAAGTGCCTGTGGCCCACCGCGACCAACACGAAGAGGTTCATTTTGCCCAAGGAGCGAGTCGAGCGCGACGAGGAAGACCTGGTCCGGCTCTACCTCACTGACATCGGCCAGTACCCGCTGCTCACCAAGGACGACGAGGTCCGCCTGGCCAAGGCCATCGAG
>CAYTTL010000166.1:0-6730 GCA_964440725.1 uncultured Acidimicrobiales bacterium
AGCGGCCCTCTGAGCGGGGTGCCGGGCCCGAGCGGCCCTCTGAGCGGGGTGCCGGACCCGTGATGCTCGACCGCGTCGCCGATGTGCGCGCCCACCTCGACGAGGCCCGGGCTGCGGGCCGGCGGGTCGGCCTGGTCCCCACCATGGGTTCGCTGCACGAGGGCCACCTCTCCCTGGTCAGGCGGGCCGCCGCCGAGTGCGACACCGTGACCCTGACCGTGTTCGTCAACCCGCGCCAGTTCGGCCCCGGGGAGGACCTCGCCGGCTACCCCCGCGACCTCGACGCCGACGTCGAACTGGCGGCAGGCGGTGGGGCCACCGTGGTGTTCGCCCCGTCGGTGGCCGAGATGTACCCGGCGGCCGGCGGCACCAGCGTCGACGTGGACGGACTGGGCGACGTCTACGAGGGGGCCAGCCGGCCGGGACACTTCGCCGGGGTGGCCACCGTGGTCGCCAAGCTCTTCCATGCTGCGGGTCCCTGCCGGGCCTACTTCGGCGAGAAGGACTGGCAGCAGGTGCTGGTCGTGCGGCGGATGGTCGACGACCTCTTCTTCCCGGTCGAGGTGGTGGCGTGCCCGACCGTCCGCGAGATCGACGGCCTGGCCTGCTCCAGCCGCAACGTGCACCTCACACCCGACGAGCGGCGGGCGGCGCCATCGCTGTTCGCAGCCCTGTCCGGCGCCGCCTCCATGGTGGACGCCGGCCAGCGCGACCCGGAGGCCGTCCGCCGTCACCTGGCCGACACCATCGCCCGCGAGCCCCTGGTGGTCCCCGACTACGCGGCCGTCGTCCGGGCCCACGACCTCGCTCGCTTCACCGAGACCATCACCGGCGAGGCGCGCCTCATCGTCGCCGCCCGCGTGGGCGGCACCCGCCTCATCGACAACCTCGCGCTGACACCCGCCGCCCACGGGAGGTCCTGATGCGCCGCCGCATGCTCAAGAGCAAGATCCACCGAGCCGTGGTCACCGGTACCGACCTGCACTACGAGGGGTCCATCACCATCGACGTCGGGCTCATGGCCCTCGCCGACATCCGGGAATGGGAGCAGGTGGCCGTCCTCGACGTCGACAACGGCGCTCGTTTCGAGACCTACGCCATCCCCGGCGGCACCGGCCAGATCCAGCTCAACGGGGCGGCGGCGCGTCTCGTCGACGTCGGGCACCGGGTGATCATCTTGACCTACGGCGACGTCGAGGAGGCCGACCTCGACGACTTCGTGCCCACCCTCGTGCCGGTGAGCGACGACAACCGTGCCCTGACCGCCGTGGCCCCCGCTGCCGGGACGACCCGGACGGGGTGGGGACCCTGAGCTCACCCGCCCCGCTCGACCTGCTCGTCCTCGGCAGCGGCGTCGCCGGGCTGTCGGCGGCCGTCGAGGCGGCGTCGGTGCTCGGGCTGCGCGTGGGCGTCCTCACCAAGGGGGAGCTGTCGCAGTCGGCCACCAGCTGGGCCCAGGGAGGTGTCGCCGCGGCCATCGGTGGCGATCCCGACTCGGCCGACCTGCACCTGGCCGACACCCTGGCTGCGGGCGCCGGCCTGTGCGACGCCGACGCCGTGCGGGTGCTGGTCGACGAGGGCCCGGCCCGGGTGAACGACCTCATCACCCTCGGAGCGAGGTTCGACTGCGACCACACCGGGGTCCTCGCCCTGGCGCGCGAGGGCGGCCATTCGGTGCCTCGGGTGGTCCACGCCGGCGGAGCGGCCACGGGCGCGGAGATCGAGCGGGCGTTGGTGGAGGCGGTCCGGGCCACCGCCGCGTCGGTGCTCGAGGGATGGTTCGCCGCCGACCTGATCGTCGCCGGCGGCCGCTGCGGCGGCGTCACCGCGCTCGACCCTGCGGGCGTGGTGCACGAGGTGCGTGCGTCCCACACCCTCCTCGCCAGCGGGGGGGCAGGTCAGCTGTACTCGGTCACCACCAACCCCGAGCAGGCGACCGGCGACGGCGCGGCCATGGCCCTGCGGGCCGGCGTGCCGGTCGCCGACGTCGAATTCGTGCAGTTCCATCCGACCGCCCTCCACCACCCGACCCTGCCCAGGCCCCTCCTGTCGGAAGCCCTCCGGGGCCACGGAGCCCTCCTCCGGGATTCGAATGGCGACCGCTTCGTCGACGAGCTGGCCCCCCGCGACGTCGTGTCACGCGCCATGGCCATCCGCATGCGCGACCAGGGCGCCGAGCACCTCTGGCTCGACGCCACGCCCCTGGACGCCTTCGACCAACGGTTCCCCACCATCGCCGCCGCCCTGCGCCGAGCCGGCCTCGACCCTGCCGTCGACTGGCTTCCCATCGCCCCCGCCGCCCACTACGTGATCGGGGGTCTGCTCACCGACCTCGACGGGGCCACCGCCCTGCCCGGTCTCTGGGCCGCCGGCGAGGTCGCCTGCACCGGGGTCCACGGCGCCAACCGCCTCGCCTCCAACTCCCTGCTGGAGGGGATGGTGTTCGCCGCCCGCGTGGTCGAAGCCGTGGCCGGCGGTCGGACGGCCCCGGCCGCCACCGGCGCCCTACGCGGTCTCGACGACTCCACGCCCCGGCTGACGGTGCCCGAACCGTACTTTGGCGCGTCGAGCACCTCATGGGTACCCACCGCGCCGGAGAAGGTCCGGGAGATGCTCCAATCGGCGATGACCACATGCGCCGGGGTGGCTCGCGACGCCGAGTCCCTCACCGACGGGGAGCACCGACTGGCTGCCGCCGCAGCCGCCCTCGACCCGAACGACCGGTCTCGGGCCGCGCACGAGACCCGCAACCTGCTCGCCCTCGGTGCTGTCGTCGTGCTGGCGGCGTCGGTCCGCGAGGAGACCCGCGGGTGCCACACCCGCACCGACTTCCCTGCCGGCCGGGCCGACATGGCCCACCGGCTGGTGATCGGATGACCGCCTCGGTGCATCCGCCGATCACCGCCGTCCGCGAGGTCGCGGCCCGTGCCCTCGCCGAGGACCTGGGCGTGCTGGGTGACCTCACCGCCGCCCTCCTTCCCGCCGGTGTGACGGGTGTCGCCGACATCGTCCCCCGCCAAGGGGGGGTGCTGGCCGGAAGCCTGGCCGCCACCGAGGTCTTCGCCCAGGTCGACCCCGATGTCGCCCTGCTGTGGTCGGCCGACGACGGCGACGGAGTGGCGGCGGGCACGTCCGTGGCGCGCGTCGAAGGCCCGCTGGCGTCGATCCTCACCGCCGAGCGCAGCGCCCTCAACCTCCTCGGCCACCTGTCGGGCGTCGCCACCCTGACCCGCCGCTACGTCGACCTCACCAAGGGCCGGTGGGCGGCCATCCGGGACACGCGCAAGACGACCCCCGGCCTGCGGGCCCTGGAGAAGGCCGCGGTGCGCGCCGGTGGCGGAGTGAACCACCGGGGGTCGCTGTCCGAGGGGATACTGCTCAAGGACAACCACCTGGCGGGCACCCCGATGAGCGAGGCCGTGGCCCGGGCCCGCACCCTGTGGCCGGGACGCTCGGTGCAGGTCGAATGCGACACCGCCGACCAGGTCGAGGAGGCGCTGGCCGCACGGGTCGACCTGGTGCTGCTCGACAACATGACGCCCGAACAAGTCGCGGCGTGCGTCGTGATCGTCGGCGGGAAGTGCCTGGTGGAGGTCTCGGGCGGCGTGACCCTCGACACCGTCGGCGCCTATCTGGAAACCGGCGCCGATCTCGTGTCGGTCGGGGCGCTGACCCACTCGGCGCCCGTGCTCGACATCGGCCTCGACGTCGCCGGCTGAACGGCACCAGGTGCTGCTCGCCGTCGACGCCGGGAACACCCAGACCGTCGTGGGCCTGTACGCCGGGCCCGAGCGGCCCTCTGAGCGGGGTGCCGGCACGGACCTGGTCAGCCACTGGCGCATCGCCACCAGCGCCGAGCGCAGCTCCGACGAGCACGCCCTCCTCCTGGGCCAGTTCCTGGCCCAGCGCGGCGTCACCTTCGACCAGGTCACGGGCATGGTCGTCAGCTCCACCGTGCCCCGCCTCACCGTCGTGCTGACCGAGATGGCCGAGCGGTACCTGTCGGCGCCCCCGGTCGTGGTGGGCCCCGGCACCCGCACCGGCATGCCCATCCTCTACGACAACCCCAAGGAGGTGGGCGCCGACCGCATCGCCAACGCCGTCGGCGCCTTCGACCTCCACGGCGGCCCCACGATCGTCTGCGACTTCGGCACCGCCACCACCGTCGACGCCACGTCGGTGCGCGGCGAGTACCTGGGGGGAGCCATCCTGCCGGGAGTGGAGATCAGCCTCGACGCCCTGTTCGAGCGGGCGGCGGCCCTCTCCCGCGTGCGACTGGTCGAGCCTCGCCGGGCCATCGGCAAGAGCACGGTCGAGTCGATCCAGTCGGGGGCGATCTTCGGCTTCGCCGGCGCCGTCGACGGTCTGTGCCGACGCTTCGAGACCGAGCTGGGCCCGTGCTCGGTGGTCTCCACCGGTGGCCTCGGCAGCCTCATCGCCCCCTACTCGGCGTGCATCCAGCATCACGAGCCATGGCTGACCCTGCACGGGCTCCGCCTGGTCTACGAGCGCAACCTCCCGGCATGATGGGGGCGGTCATGGTCACCGGAGCGCCCGCACCGGATCCCATCCCGCCCACCATCGCGTGGGCCGACGGGACGATCCGCCTCATCGACCAGCGTCGCCTGCCGGCCGAGCTGATCGTTCTCGACATCACGACCGTCGACGAGCTGTGCGACGCGATCACGACCATGGCGGTGCGCGGGGCGCCGGCCCTGGGGGTGGCGGGAGCCATGGGCATCGCCCTGGCCCGGACGACGGGCTACCCCGCCGACGAGGCGGCCGCCCGCCTGATCGCCACCCGACCCACGGCGGTGAACCTGGCCTGGGGCGTCGAGCGGGCGATGCAGGCCGACGATCCGGTCGCCGAGGCCCGTCGCCTGGCCGCCGACGACGTCGCCCGCAACCGCCGCCTGGGGGCCCACGGGGCCCAACTCGTCCCCGAGGGAGCCCGCGTCTACACCCACTGCAACGCCGGCGCCCTCGCCTGTGCCGGCTACGGCTCGGGCCTCGGCATCGTGCGGGCCGCCCACGAGGGGGGACGGCACCCCACCGTGTGGGTCGGCGAGACCCGCCCCGCGTTGCAGGGCGCCCGCCTCACCGCGTGGGAGCTCGACCGACTGGGGATCCCGGCCACGTTGGTGGCCGACGTCATGGCGGCCTCGCTCATGGCCGCGGGTGAGATCGACTGCGTCGTGGTGGGCGCCGACCGCGTGGCCGCCAACGGCGACGTGGCCAACAAGGTGGGCACCTACGGGCTGGCGGTACTGGCCCGTCACCACGGGATACCCCTGTACGTCGGCGCCCCCACGTCCACCGTCGACCTCGACTGCGCCGACGGCTCGGCCATACCCATCGAACGTCGCCACCCCGCCGAGGTCACCGCGTTCGGCGGGGTGGCGGTCGCCCCGCCGGGGTTCGCGGCCGAGAACCGGGCGTTCGACGTCACCCCGGCGTCGCTGGTGACCGCCATCGTCACCGAGGCGGGGGTGGCCACCGCCCCCTACGGCCTCTCCCTGCCTCTCCTGGTGAGCCACGCGCTCTCCACCTGAGACAACCACGTTCGGGGTCAGGAATCGGTTGCCCGACGCCGATGTTGGAAAGAAGGACTATCCCCCCCGTCGCCAAAGGTGGAGGGGTGCATCTCGCATTCGCAGGCGGCACCACTAGACTTGCCGCCACTGGACCCCACCGTCAGGAGGGAGGGTCTCCATGTTCGAGCGCTTCACGGACCGAGCCCGAAGGGTCGTCGTACTGGCCCAAGAGGAAGCGCGGCTCCTCAACCACAACTACATCGGCACCGAGCACATCCTCCTCGGCCTCATCCACGAGGGCGAGGGAGTGGCCGCCAAGGCCCTGGAACAGCTCGGCATCTCCCTCGAGGCGGTGCGCACCCAGGTCGAGGAGATCATCGGCCACGGGGGATCGTCGCCGAGCGGGCACATTCCGTTCACGCCCCGCGCCAAGAAGGTCCTCGAGCTCTCCCTGCGCGAGGCCCTGCAGCTGGGCCACAACTACATCGGCACCGAGCACATCCTCCTCGGGCTGATCCGCGAGGGCGAGGGCGTGGCCGCCCAGGTGCTGGTCAAGCTGGGTGCCGACCTCTCCCGGGTGCGCCAGCAGGTGATCCAGCTCCTGTCGGGCTACGCGGGCAAGGAGGGCGCGCCCACGGGCGGACCCACCGGCGAGTCGGCCCCCACCGGGTCGCTCGTGCTCGACCAGTTCGGCCGCAACCTCACCCAGCTGGCCCGCGACAAGAAGCTCGACCCCGTCATCGGGCGCGAGCGCGAGATCGAGCGGGTCATGCAGGTCCTGTCCCGCCGCACCAAGAACAACCCCGTGCTCATCGGCGAGCCGGGCGTGGGCAAGACGGCCATCGTCGAGGGCTTCTCCCAGCGCATCGTGGCCAACGACGTGCCCGAGACCCTCAAGGGCAAGCAGCTCTACACCCTCGACCTGGGCGCCCTGGTCGCCGGCTCCCGATACCGCGGCGACTTCGAGGAGCGTCTCAAGAAGGTCCTCAAGGAGATCCGCACCCGCGGCGACATCATCCTGTTCATCGACGAGCTGCACACCCTGGTCGGCGCCGGCGCGGCCGAGGGCGCCATCGACGCCGCCTCCATCCTCAAGCCCATGCTGGCCCGGGGTGAGCTGCAGACCATCGGGGCCACCACGCTCGACGAGTACCGCAAGCACCTCGAGAAGGACGCCGCCCTCGAGCGCCGCTTCC
>CAYTTL010000167.1:0-1737 GCA_964440725.1 uncultured Acidimicrobiales bacterium
GGCCGCCCTGGCGGTGACCGTCGTCGACACGGTGCTGCTGCGGACCGATCCCGCCCTGTTGCTACGCCCGGGCCCGGTGCTCGCCGAGCTCGCCGTGGGTGCCGCACTCATCCTGTGCGACGGCTGGGCCTACGGCCCCAACCACGCCTTCACCACCTCGCAGTCCCTGGGGTCGGTGTGGCCCCTGGCCGGAATCCTCGGCGCGGCCGTGGCCTTCGGGCCCCTGGTGGCGGCCGGCTCGGGGGTCGCCCTGGGGCTGGTGCGCGTGGCCGCGACCGTGGTCAACGGGGCCGAGATCGACACGGGGGGCAAGGTCCTGTCGCTCACCAACACCGTGGTCTTCTACGCCCTGGGCGGGGCGGCGACGGGGTACGTGGCCGGCCTGCTGCGCCGGGCCGAACGCCAGATCTCGGCCGCGCGAGCCCGTGAGGAGGTGGCGCGAACGTTGCACGACGGGGTCCTCCAGACATTGACCGTGGTCGAGCGGCGGGCCGCCGATCCGGTGCTGGCCCGCCTGGCCCGGGAGCAGGAACGCGAGCTGCGGGAGTATCTGTTCGGGGTGGCCGTGGGGTCCGTCGACGGGGCACGCCGCGGCGGGCACCGCGGCGAGGAGCCGGAGCCCGCCACCGTCGGCCCCGGCGGGGGTGACCTGGGCGCGGCGCTGCGGGCGGCGGCGGCGCGCTACGAGGACGCGTTCGGGGGGAGGGCCGACGTGATGGTGGCCGAGGACCTCCCGCCTCTGGGGGGAGACGGCGTGGCGGCCCTGGCCGGTGCCGCCGGCGAGGCGGTCATGAACGCGGGCAAGCACGGACGGGCCCGCCGGGTCACGGTGTACGTGGAGCCCACCGACGGTGGCGGCGTGTTCTGCTCGGTGAAGGACGACGGCGGAGGGTTCGACCCGGCCACGACGGCACCGGGCCAGGGTCTGGCCCGCTCCATCCGTGGCCGGATGCACGAGGCCGGCGGCCGCGTCGAGGTCAACAGCCGCCCGGGCACGGGAACGGAGGTGTGTCTGTGGCTTCCGTGAGGGTGGTGCTGGCCGACGACCATCCGATCTGGCGCGACGGTGTCCGTGCCGACCTGGGTGAGAACTTCTGGGTGGTGGCCGAGGCGGGAACGGCCGACGAGGCCATCGCCGCCATCCGCACCCACCACCCCGACCTGGTGGTGTGCGACCTCAACATGCCGTCGGGTGGTGGCCTCAAGGTGGCCCGCACTTGCGGCGGGGAGACCCGCATCGTGATGCTGACGGTGTCGGAGCAGGAGCGTGATCTGCTCGACGCCGTCGCCGCCGGCGCCATCGGCTACCTGGTCAAGTCGACGCCCGGACCGGAGTTGCGCAACGCCCTGTGGCGCGCCGCGCAGGGCGAGCCCGTCTTCTCACCGACGCTGGCCGGACTGCTCCTGGGCGAGTTCCGCCGCATGGCCCGCTCCACCGGGGCCCAGCCCCTGTCCGAGCGCGAACGTGAAGTGCTCCAGCTCGTGGCCAGGGGGCACACCTACCGGGAGATCGGCGCATCCCTCTTCATCGCCGAGAAGACCGTGGAGAACCACGTGCGCAACATCCTCGGCAAGCTCCACCTCAGCCGGAAGCAGGAGCTCATTCGCTACGCCCTGGAACACGGGATCGACTAGCGCCGCCGCCTCCCCGCTCAGAGGGCCGCTCGGGCCCGTCATCCCGCGGCGGTCCGGCCGGTTCGTCGTCGTGGTCGCGGTGGGCCAGAGCGACGAGGATGA
>CAYTTL010000167.1:1837-6708 GCA_964440725.1 uncultured Acidimicrobiales bacterium
GGCGGTCCGGCCGGTTCGTCGTCGTGGTCGCGGTGGGCCAGAGCGACGAGGATGATGGCGATCCCGAGCAGCAGGATCAGCGCGGCCAGGACCATCCGGATGGCCGTGCTCGAGCCCTCGGTGTTGCTGCGGACCACGACCAGGCGGTCGACCACGGGCGTGAGACCCAGCTTGTCGAGCGATCGGCGGGCGGCGTCGGCGCTGGCGTCGGGCTCGGCCAGCATGAGCCCGCCGACCCTGCCCACCGTCGCCCCCAGGGCGGCCTGGTCGATGGGCCGCTCGCCGTCGGTGACGTAGACCACGTTCGTCGGCACGTTGCGCGCCCGGGCCTCGACGGCAACCGCCTCCGAGGTCTCGGTGGGGTCTGCGCCGCCCAGGCGCTTGGCCCCGGGCAGGGCGCCCATGACCCGGTCGCTCACCGATTCCGGCCCGCCGACCACGAGCGTGGTCTTGATGGCCAGGTCCGCGAGCGCCTCGGTGGTGGCGACAGGAACGGCATCGCGCTGGGTGAACAGAATTGGGAGGCGCAAGGACGCGGCCAGGGCCGATCCGGTGGCCGCGTCGCCCGTCTGGGAGTTGACGATCACCGCGGCGTCGAAGGCGGGCACGGCCCGGGCGCGGGCATCGGGGTCCCGGGTGTCGAGGAGCTGGGCGATGCGCTTGGCGGTGTCGGTGGAATCGCTGCCGGCGATGCGCACCACGTCGGTCGCCCCCACCTCGTTGAGCGACGACACGACCTTGTCGGAGAGCCGCGTCGCCGCGCCGACGAGGTAGGCGCCGCCGGGGGCCAGCCGCGCCACCTCGTCCTTCTGGTCCGACGTGAGGTCGGTCGACCGGGCGAGGAGTAACGGGCTCTCGTTGGCCCTGGCCAGCACCGCGGCGGACAGGGCCAAGCCGGTGTCGTCGGTGGCGTTGACCACCACGACCTTGGTGGTCCGCTGGCTGCCGGCCCTTCCCGCCCCGCCCGGGAACGCCAGCCGGGAGAGATCCACCGACAGCTTCTCGGGGGCGGTGTCGGGGATGGCCCCGGCGGGCACCGGGCCCGTGGCCGCAAGGTCCATGGCGGCCATGTAGACGTCGCTGCCGGCGTGGGCGTCGGGGTCGACCCCCGTGCCCGTGTCGGCGTTGCGGGAGTCGCCCCAGGCGACGAGGAGCCGGGTGTCTCCGAGAGGGGTGAGCACGGGGGCGGCAGATCGCTGGGCGACGGTTCCGGGACCGAGGTTCAGCGAGTGGTCGTTGACCCGCCGATTGCCGGTGAAGGTCTGACCGCCGTCGCCGGACGACGAGTACCAGATGTCGCCGTAGGCCACCGGGCTCCGATAGCTGTTGCGCGTGTCCATCCACACCACGTCGAGGCGCCCGTCGGGAGCAATCGACAGTCGGGGGAGCAGGTGCCGGGTGTCCCCTCGGGGGACGTCGTCGGAGACCGGCACCGGCGCAGACCACGTTGAGCCTCCGTCGGCCGATGCCGTGTGGGAGATGTCGGTTCCGCCGCCGTGCGCACCCCGGTACACGAGGTGAAGGGTCCCCGTGCGGGCGTCGACGGCCAGACTCGGGTACGCCCCGTCGGCCCGTTCCGCCTCCCCCGAGCCGGCCTCGGCGGGCCCGTCCGGGCTCGACGCGGCTGCCGCGCGAACGCGGGTCCAGGTGGCGCCGCCGTCGACCGACCGGGCCACCACGATGTCGTCGCCCCCCGCCACCCCGCTCGAAGGGCCGCTCGGGCCCGCGCCACTCCGCCAGGCCATGTAGACGCTCCCGTCGGGAGCGATCGCCGGCTGCGCCGGTTCCCTCGCGCGTTCGGCCTCGCCCTGCACGTCGACGACCGGGCCCCACGTGGCGCCGCCGTCGTCGGACCCGGTCGCCACCAAGCGCCGGCTCATCCCCTCGTTGCCGCCGGCCGCAGGGTCGGGCGCGCCGCTCGGCCCCGTCGGCGCGAGACCCGATGCCGAGACGAAGATGCGGTCGCCACCAGGGTCGGCCCGGACCGCCAGCTGGGGTCTCACGTCGAACGGGCGTGACCCGGGCGGCGCGCCGATGGCCACGGCGGCGGGAGCCCATGACCTCCCGCCGTCGGACGATCGGGCGACGTGGACGGAGTTGGCCGACGAGAACGTGGTGTAGACGTTCTGGCCGGTGCCGAAGGCCACGCTCTGGCCGAAGTGGGCGAACCCGCCGGAGTCGACGGCGTCGCACGGCGGCGGGGGTGGCTCGGCCACGACGGGGTTGTCGGTGGCGGCGGTATCGGCCGCCCCCGGGCTCCGGGCGATGGTGAGGTCGCCTTCGGTCCACGTCGTGCCGCCGTCGAAGGTCGTCCTGAAGGTGCATTCGCCCCTGAGGAAGTCCTCGTCGACCTCGACGACGTGGTTGGCGTCGGTCGGGTCGGTGGCCAGGCCGGGCACGTCGCGGCCTTGCGCCGGCGCCGGGTCGCCGAGAGGGGTGTTGGCGCTGATGCGCGGGGTCCCGACGGGCGCCCCCCCCGCCGTGGTGGTCGCGCCGATCACGGCCACGGCCATCGCCGTCGTCACGGCCAGCCAGGTTCTGGTGTGGTGCTTGGGCATACCCGGGCCCCTCCTCGAAGCCGAGCTCGACGTCGGTGTCTACAGTCTGATGCCCCGAGGCGCGGCAGCGTCTCCGTTAGGGGCGACCCCAGCGACATGTGGGGGCAGGTGCCGATAGAAGCATCGGGCAACGGACGTCATCGTCGTGGTCATGCCCACCAACTCGCAACTCCGCGGGCGCCGGGCGGGGGCCACCTGGGTGGCCGCCGTCGGTGCCTTCCTGCTCGTCGCCGCCGCCGCCGTGTTCGTCGCCGTCCGGTGGCAGCGTCTCGCCGCGTCCTGGAAGCTGGCCCTCGTCGCCGGGGTGACGGCGGCCTGCCTGGGAGGAGGGCGATGGCTGCGCCGTTCCCTTCCGGCCACCGGCGACGTGCTGTTCCACCTCGGAGCCTTTCTCCTGCCGGTCGACCTGGCGGCGGTAGCCAACCAGACCGGACTGGGGTGGCGGACCCTGGTGCTGACCGAGGGACTGCTCGGCGTCGCCGTGCTCGGCGGCCTGGGACGGCTCACCGGTTCAGTGGTGCTGGGGTGGGCAGGGGTGGCGGCGGTGCCCCTCGTGGCCGCCGGAGTGGCGGCCTTCACCCCCGTGCCGGCCCCCTTGGTCCTGGCGGCCGCCGCCCTCGCCGCCGACGTGGCTGTCCGTCGCCGTCGTGGGCCGGACACGGCGGGCTGGGGCCCCGTGGACTCGGCCCCGGTGGCCTGGGCCGCCCTCGCCGGCCTGGGCCCCCTTCTCGGGGCGGCCGGCGCCCTGGTCGCGGGAATGCTGGCCGTGGGCCTCGGCGCCGGCACCCTCGCCGATCTGGGCCTCAGCGCCCAGGCCCAGGTGGTCAGTGCCGCTCTCACCGGTGCCCTGGCCGCATGCGTGCTGGCCCGGCGGGCGCAGCGCCAGGGCGACGTCCGTCTGGCGTTCATGGCCATGGCGTCCGCCGCCGTCGGTGTGGCGACGTCGCTGGCGGGTGCCCATCTGCCGCCGGTCACCGATGTGTTGAACGTGGCGGCGGCGTTCGCCGTGGTCGAGATCGTGGCGCTGGCGCTGCGCCGCGACCCCTTCTGGTCACGTCCCCTGGGCCAGGTGGCCTCGTGGACCGAGGCCACCGTGGGTACCGTCTCGTTGCTCGTCGCCGCCGGCGCCCTGCTCGATCCGTGGAGCGTGGAGACGTCGGGGGGAGCGGACCCGGTCATCGGCCTGGCCCTCGGTGCCGCCGCCCTGGCCTGGCTGGCCGCCGACCTGCGTCGCCCCGGCCCCGCCGGTTCTTGTCGCGATGGACGACGGGATACGTCGTCGAGCGCGACACGTTCGGTGGTGGAGGGGCTGATGCGGGGGGGCGGATGGCCCCTGGCCACCCTGGCCGCCTCCGCGTGTCTCGTCGCCGGTACGGCGTTCGCCACCGGGTCGGGTGTGGCGGCAGGCGTGGCCGTGGTGACGGTGACCACCCTGGCTCTGGCCGGCCGCAGGCCGGGCGCCGCCGTCATGGCCGGGCTGGGCGCCCCGTGGGCCCTCGCCGCCGCCGCCGGCCATCCGGTGGCCGGTGCCGCGCTGGGGATGCTGGCCGCAACAGTGGCGGCCTACGCCGCCGCCAACCGCAGCCGTGGGGACGGGCCCGTCCTGCTCGCCCTCTCGGCGGTGGCCACGGCCGTCCTGGCCGGAGGCGTAATCGCCGACGTGCTCGCCCCCGACCTCGCCGTAGCCGTCACCGCCGTGGCTCTGTGGTTGTTGGCCTGGGTGCTCGAAGGGGCCGTCGTCCTTCCCGGCGACGAACGCCCGTCGGCCCGGGAAGAGCCGGTCCGCAACCACGCCGTGGCGTCGCTCGGCGACCGCATGAGGTCGTCGCTCGGCGACATCGCCCGGGCCGCCATGGCCCTGCCGGTTCTCGTCGCCCTCACCGTTGCCCCTCGTCAGACCCTTGTCGGTGTCTGCGTGGTGATCGGGCTCTACGTGGTCGACGCCCTTCGCCTCGACCGGCCGCTCGTCGGCTGCGCCGCCGGCCTCGTCGCGCAGGCCCTGGTCGTCCAGGCCGCCCTGGTCACCGGCCTCACCGTGTCCGGCACAGGCCTGGCCCTGTGCGTGGCCGCGGTGGGCTGGAGTGGGCTGGCAGCGGTGGTCGACGCCCGCTGGCGCCTCCCGTTCGTGGTGGCGGCCGCCTCCGGCCTGGGCCTGGGCATCATGCTGTCGAGTGCCGACCCCGGAGCCTTCGGTTCCGCGCTGCTCATGGCCGGCGCGTTGATTGCCGTCGCCGGCGCGGTGGCGGGCCGGACCCCGGTCGCCCACGGCGGCGGCGTACTCCTGTGCCTGGGACTGGCCGTCCACACGCAGCA
>CAYTTL010000168.1:140-6706 GCA_964440725.1 uncultured Acidimicrobiales bacterium
GGGCCGCTCGGGCCCTGTTCCCCGCTCAGGGGGCCGCTCGGGCCCTGTTCCCCGCTCAGGGGGCCGCTCGGGCCCTGTTCCCCGCCCAGGGGGTCGGGAGCGCCCTGTTCCCCGCTCAGGGGGCCGCTCGGGCCCTGGGGGCCGGAGAGGCCGAACCACGCCACCCGGGCCGCCGCCTGCTCCGCCTGCTTCTTGGACCTGCCCTCACCCGAACCTGCGGCCCGGCCCCCCAGGTGGACGGTGGCGGTGAACTGCTTGGCGTGGTCGGGGCCAACGCCGGTCACCTCGTAGCGGGGCAGCTGGTCGAAGCGGCGCGCAGCCAGCTCCTGGAGCCGGGTCTTGAAGTCGTGGCCCCCGGGCCCGGCCGCGGCCTCGACGATCCGTTCCCCGAGCAGGCCCATCACCAGGGTGGCCGCTGCGTCCCATCCCCCGTCGAGGTACACGGCGCCGATCACCGCCTCCATGGCGTCGGCCAGGATCGACGCCTTCTCACGGCCTCCGGACGCGTCCTCCCCCTTGCCCAGCAGCAGCGCCCGGCCCAGCTCCAGCTCCTCGGCCACCTCGGCGAGGGCGCCGGCGTTCACCACCGCAGCCCGCACCTTGGCCAGATGACCCTCGGGCAGGGCGGGATAGGTGCGGAACACGTGGTCGGTGACGACCAGGCCGAGCACGGCGTCGCCCAGGAACTCGAGTCGCTCGTTGGACTCCACGCCGTTCGTCTCCGCGCACCACGACCGGTGGGCCATGGCGCGGTCGAGGAGGTCGGGGTCGCGGAACGGCCGCCCCAATCGCTCGCCGAGCGCCTCCGCCTCGGGAAGGGAACTCAGGACGAGGACGCCCCATCGACGCGTGCGACGACGTAGTCAACCGCGTCGCGCACCGTCTTCAGGTCCTCGAGGTCTTCATCGTCGATGCGAAAACCGGCGTTCCGTCCCCCCAGCTCCTCCTCGAGGGCCTCGACCAGCTCGATCAGGGCCAGGGAGTCGGCATCGAGGTCGTCGCTGAACGACGCACCCTCGCTGATGTCGGAGGGGTCGATCTCGAGGATGTCGGCCAGGCGGTCGCGGACGAGGTCGAGGACGGCTTGGCGGCCCATCGGACCTCGCTCCACATCGGTTTCAGGCGCCACGAACACACTCCTCGGACAGGACGGGACGTGGGGAGTGTAGTGACGGCGGAGCTTGTGCGCTTGTGAACGGACCGCGCATCCCAATCGGAGGGTCAGGATGCCGCGGAACCCACGGCGGCCCGCAGGTGCTCGACGAGGCCGACGTCGGCGACCTGACGGCCCATTCGCACGGCGTTGACCAGCGCCCGTGCCGACGACGAGCCGTGACTGATGATGCACACGCCGTCGACGCCGAGGAGCATGGCTCCCCCGTAGGTGTCGGGGTTGAGCTCGGTGTAGACGGGTGCGAGCACAGGGAGCAGCGCCTCGGCGGCCTGCCGGGCCTCCTCGGTGGAGTTCATGGCGGCGAGGAAGGTGCGCACCACGAAGCTCACCCCGCCCTCGAGGGTCTTGAGCACGACGTTGCCCGTGAACCCGTCGGTGACGACCACGTCGACCGTGTCGCTCAACACGTCGCGGCCCTCGACGTTGCCCAGGAACTTGCCCACCGCGAGGGCATCGGGCTCGGAGAGCAGGGCGTTGGTCTCCTTCACCAGGGGGGTGCCCTTGGTGGGCTCCTCGCCGATGGACAGGAGGGCCACCCGCGGTTCGGCCACCGCGAAGCGCTCGGCGAAGAAGACCGCCCCCATCTGGGCGAACTGCACCAACCAGGTGGCCGTGCACTCGGCGTTGGCCCCCGAGTCGAGCAGCACGGTGGGCGTGGAGCCGGGCACGGGCACCAGCGTGGCGATGGCCGGCCGGCCCACGCCGCGGATGCGGCCCATGCGCAGCAGGGCGCTGGCCATGGCCGCTCCCGTGTTCCCGGCGCTCACCATGGCCGCCGCCCGCCCGTCGCGGACAGCCTCGGCGCAGCGCACCATCGAGGCGTCCTTCTTGCGGCGCACGGCGGTGGCCGGGTCGTCGCCCATGTCGATGACCTCGCTGGCCGCCAGCACCTCGATGCCGTCAGTGTCACCGAGCGCCTCGGGTCGACCGACGAGCAGCACGTCGATGCCGTGCTCGTCACGGGCCTTCCGGGCGGCGGCCACCACCTCGCCGGGGCCACGGTCGGCGCCCATGGCGTCGAGTGCGATCGGCAAGCTCAAGGGGACGGGCGGGGCAGGCGTCGAAGGGGCGCTAGTCGACGTCGATGGCCTGGCGACCGCCGTACCATCCGCAGTTGAGGCAGACGACGTGGGGGACCTTCGCTTTGTGGCACTGGGGGCACTCGCTGCGCGGCGGAGGGGCCAGGCGCCAAGCCGATGCCCGACGGCTCCGGCTCTTGGATTTCGACGTCTTCTTCTTGGGAACGGCCATGTGACCTCAGAGTCGGGTGGGGCGCACCTTCGGGCGTGCGGGAGCGGCTGGGGTACTGAGTGAGGGTCGTCACGCCGGGACGACGGTGTGCCAGCCTAGCCCGCCGGTCTCACCTGGCCTGACGGCCCCGTCTCCCCCCGCAGCACGTCGAGGGCCGCCCACCGGGGGTCGACAGGCGACTCGGCGCAGGCGCAGGACTCCTGGTTGAGATCGGTGCCACAGGTCGGGCACAGACCCCGGCAGTCGACGGCGCAGACAGGAGCGAGGGGGAGGTCGAGGAGAATCGTCTCCCGGGCCAGCGGGGTGAGGTCGATGGCGTCGAGGCGGAGCTCGTAACTCTCCCCCTCACGGGGCGACTCCTCGAACAGCTCGCAGAACTCCACCGACAGCTCGCCGTGCACGGGGCGGAGGCAGCGCCGGCACTCCCCCACCCAGGGGGCGGAGGCCGTCCCCGTGGCCAGGAGCCCGTCGGACACCCACTCGAGCAGGGTGTCGACCACCACGTCGGCACCGTCGGGCACGGCCGTGCCCACCACCACGAGGCCGGTGATCGGCCCGCTCACCCGTTCCCGGCGCCGGGCGCCCGGACGGTGGACGAGGGCGGCGACGTTGACCGTGAACGGCCGCACGCTCACCCCTGGTCCTGGTCGAAGAAGACCTCCCCGCTGTCGAGCTCTGCGTCGACGATGCCGGCTTCGGCCGGGGCCGGCGTGGCCAGGGGCGCCACGTTGAGCTTCTCCCTGCCACCCTGCACCGTCTTCATGACCTTCGTGAGCTCGATCTCGAAGCGGGCCAGCTTCTGGTCGCAGTAGTCCTCCGCTTCGTGGCGCATGCGCCGGGCCTCCTCGTTGGCGTCGTCGAGGATGCGCCGGGACAGACGCTGGGCCTCGCGGACCAACTCGGTGCGCTGGACGATGCGCTCGGCCCGCTCGCGGGCGGCGTCGAGGATGTCGTCGGCCTCCCGCTGGACCTTGGCCAGGTGCTCATCGCGCTCCTTCAGCAGCCACCGGGCCTGGCGCAGCTCGTCGGGAAGGCGGTTGACGGCTTCCTCCAGGAGCTCCACCATCTCGTCCTTCTCCAGGCGCACGGTGGACGACAACGGCATCTTGGGGGAGGCGTTGACCTGGTCGAGGGCCCGGCGGAGGAGCACCTCGGTGTCGGCCTGCTCGAACCCGCGCTCCGGCGTGCGGTCGGGGCCCCGGTCGGAATGGCGGTCGAAGGAGGTCATGACGAGAGCCGCTCCTTGAGTCGGCGGGCCACCTCGGGCGGCACCATGGAGGACACCTCGCCACCGAAGCCCGCCACCTCGCGCACCATGCTCGAGGAGAGGAACGAGTGCTCCGGCGCGGTGGGCATGAACAGCGTCTCCACCCCCGAGAGCCGGTAGTTCATCTGCGCCATCTGCAGCTCGTAGTCGAAGTCGGAGATGGCCCGCAGGCCCTTGACGATGGCCCCTGCCCCCTGCGCCAGGGCGAAATCGGCCAGCAGGCCACCGAAGACGGCGACGCGGACGTTGGGCAGGTGAGCGGTGACCTCGGCGAGCATGTCGCGCCGGTCGTCGGCGCTGAACAGCGAGGCCCCCTTGGCCGGCTCGGCGACGGCGGCCACGATCACCTCGGCGAACTGGCGGGAGGTGCGCTCGACGATGTCGAGGTGTCCGAGGGTCACCGGGTCGAACGAGCCCGGAATGAGCGCGATGGTCACCGGGGCTCCCCTCCGTTCCTGTCTGTCTCTGTGCGTTGCACAGTGGTCACCACCGTACCGCCGTACCGGGCCGTTCTGGTGCTCATCCAGCCCGCGCCCGGGTCGACCGCGCGCCGCGACTCGAGCACCCCGAGGTCGGCGGGCAGGCGGCCGAGCACCGACGGCCAGTCGGAGAACGCATACGGCGGGTCCACGAAGGCCAGGTCGAACCACCCCCCGGGGTCGTCGAGGAACCGGGCCACGTCGGCGTGCACGACCTGCGTCGCCGGGAGCCGCCCGTCGTCAGCGGTGGTGGCCCCGGCGGCCAGGCCGGTGCCGACCAGGTTGGCCTCGATGGTCCGGGCGGCGACGGGGTCGGCCTCCACGAAGGTGGCCGCACTGGCGCCCCGAGACAGCGCCTCTATGCCCATGGCCCCGGTGCCGGCATAGAGGTCCAGCACCCGGGCCCCGTCGAGCACCCCGAGGCTGAACAACGACGAGAACACCGCCTCGCGCACCCGCTCGCTGGTCGGTCGGAGCTGGCGCCCGGCGGGGGTCTGGAGCCGGCGGCCCCCGGCGATGCCGGCAACGACCCGCATGGCCCGAGGGTACCCGTTTCCATCCGGGCGCCCCGAATGGGAACATGTGTTCGTGTCAAGCGCAGGCGACCGAGCCAGCATCCTGCACGCCGACCTCGACTCCTTCTATGCGTCGGTCGAGCAGCGGGACGACCCCCGGCTGCGAGGCCGCCCGGTGATCGTCGGACCGGGGGTGGTGCTGGCGGCCAGCTACGAGGCCAAGGCCTATGGCGTGCAGTCGGCGATGGGGGCGGCGCAGGCCCGACGGCTGTGCCCGCACGCGGTCGTCGTCCCGGCCCGTATCTCGGCCTACGTCGAGGCGAGCAGGGCGGTGTTCGAGGTGTTCGAACGGACGACGCCGCTGGTCGAGGGAATCTCGATCGACGAGGCCTTCCTCGACGTGGGCGGACTGCGGCGGGTGTCGGGCACGCCCACCGAGATCGCCGTGCGCCTGCGGGCCGAGGTGACTGCCCGGGTGGGACTGCCCATCTCGGTGGGCGTGGCCAGGACCAAGTTCCTCGCCAAGGTGGCCAGCGCGGTGGCCAAGCCCGACGGCCTGCTGGTGGTACCGCCCGACGGCGAGCTGGCCTTTCTCCATCCCCTTCCCGTGGGCCGGCTCTGGGGGGTCGGGCGGGTGACGGCCGAAAAGCTCCACCAGCGCGGCATCGTCACCGTCGGGGAGGTCGCCCGCGTCGGCGAGGCGGCGTTGGTGTCGATGCTCGGTCGGGCGTCGGGCCGACATCTCCACGCCCTCGCCCACAACCGGGACCCCCGCCCCGTGCAGGTGGGCCGCCGCCGACGGTCGATCGGGTCGCAGCGGGCCCTGGGCCGGGCCCGGAGATCGGTCGCCGACGTGGACGCCACCGTGGTCGCCCTCGTCGACCGGGTGAGCCGCCGGATGCGCGCCGCCGGACGGGTCGGGCGCACGGTCGTGCTCCGGCTGCGCTTCGACGACTTCTCCAGGGCGACCCGGTCACACACCATGTCCCACGCCACCGCAGACACCCATGCCCTTCTCACCACCGCCCGGGGGTTGCTGGCCGAGGCGATGCCGATGATCGGCCGCCAGGGCCTGACCCTGGTCGGCGTGGCCATCGGGAACCTCGAGGACGATCGCGCCGTCCAGCTCCCCCTACCGTTCGATGCCCAGTGCGGCGGTGCGCTCGACTCCGCCGTCGACAGTGTCCGCGAACGGTTCGGGTCGGCCGCCGTCACCCGAGCGGTGCTCCTTGGCCGCGGTGAGGGCGTGACGGTGCCCATGCTCCCCGACTGACTCTGGTACGTCGACCGATGAGTTCGCAGCCGTCGCGGCGTCAGACCACAACAGGACACCGCAGAAGGAGAACGCAGTCATGGCAACCCGAAGCCCTGCGCTGGCCGCCCTGGACCTGTTCGTCGGCGAGTGGAGCATGGTGGCCCGTTTCGAGCAGATGCCGGTGCCCGATGTAGACGCCCGAGTCGTCTTCGAATGGCTGCCCGGCGAACAGTTCCTCGTCGAACGCTGGGAGGTCCCGATCCCCGAGGCGCCGGACGGCATCGCCGTCATCGGCCCGGATCCCTCGAGCGAGGGCGCGTACCTGCAGCACTACTTCGACTCGCGCGGCGTCGCCCGGGTCTACAAGATGAGCCTCACCGACAACATCTGGAGGTTGTGGCGCGACGAGGCGGACTTCTCGCCCCTCGACTTCCACCAGCGCTACACCGGCACCGTGAGCGACGGCGGCCAGGCCATCACCGGCTCATGGGAGATCTGCCACGACGGCCGGACCTGGGAGCACGACTTCGACCTCTCGTACACCAGGCGGTCGTGACGACGCCTCGTCCTACCGGCGGGCGGGCTGGAAGAGCTCGATGAGGTTGCCGGCGGGGTCCTGGACGAG
>CAYTTL010000169.1:0-6650 GCA_964440725.1 uncultured Acidimicrobiales bacterium
TGCACAACTTCCGCCGACGGGTGATCCCCTGGCCTTCCGTCCAGCGCGTCGGCGTCGAGGGCTGGGGAGGGGGCCGTACCATCGTGCTGTCGGAAGCACGACGCAGAACCCGTCTGCGGGCGCCGATCACCGGCTTCCTGCAGCGGGACTCACGCTTCGAGGACAAGTACGACGTCATCGTCCGCTGGTGGCTCGCCCATGGCGGCGAGGAACTTCCCGGTCCGCCGCCCGGCCGGCTCGTCGAGCGGCCCCGCCCGTCGTGACCCGTACCTGAACCCGTCGCCACCGGACGTTCGGTACCCTCGGCGATGGCCAGCGTCCTCGACGGCATCGTCGCCGCCCACCGCCACCGGGCGGAGAGCGACGACCGCTCCCTCGACGATCTCCTCGCACGGGCCGCGGCCATGCCCGCCACCCGCCCGTTCCGCGACGGCCTGCGCAGCGAGCGAGGGGCCGTGTCCGTCGTCGCCGAGGTCAAGCGGCGATCGCCGTCGGCAGGGCCGTTGGCACCCGACCTCGATCCGGCCCACCTGGCCCGGTGCTACGAGGGGGCCGGGGCGGCCGCCCTGTCGGTGCTCACCGACACCGAGTTCTTCGGAGGCTCTCCCGACGACCTGGTGCGTGCCCGGTCGGCCTGCGCCCTTCCCGTGCTGCGCAAGGACTTCACCGTGTGCGAGGCCGACGTCTGCGACGCCCGCCTCATGGGCGCCGACGCCGTCCTGCTCATCGTGGCCGCCCTCACCGACGAGGAGCTGGGCCGGTTCCGACGACTGGCTCACGACCTGGCCATGGCGGCGCTCGTCGAGATCCACGCCGACGACGAGCTCGACCGGGCCCTGGCCGCCGGCGCCGACCTGATCGGCGTCAACCGCCGCGACCTGCGAACGTTCGAGGTCGACCTCTCGCTGGCCGAGCGACTGGCCGGACGCATTCCCGACGGGGTGGTGACGGTCGCCGAGTCGGGTGTCCGCGGTCCGGCCGACGTCGCCAACCTGGTCGCCAGCGGGTACGACGCCGTGCTCGTCGGCGAGACGCTGGTCACCGCCCCCGATCCGGCGGGCGCCCTCCGTGCCCTCCGTGCCATCTGACGGGGCGGTGCCGGGGGCGTGGTTCAACGCCGCCGGTCACCTCGGGGTACCTGCCGACCCGTTGTTGCACCCGGGCAGCCGCACGCCCGTCGCCCTCGACGACTTCGCGGGGATCCTCCCGCTGGCCGTGGCGGCCCAGGAGCTCACCACCGACCCCTGGGTCGAGGTGCCGGCACCCGTCCGCGACGTCCTCGGCGGCTGGCGGCCCACCCCCCTCGTGCGGGCGACCCGCCTGGAGGAGGCCCTGGCCACCCCGGCCCGTATCTACTTCAAGGACGAGTCGGTCGCACCGTCGGGGTCTCACCACCTCACCACCGCCGTTGCCCAGGCCTTCTACACCAAGGCCGAGGGCGGGTCGCGGGTCGTGACGGGATCGGAGACAGGGGGGTGGGGGAGCGCCCTGTCGCTAGCGGCCTCCATGTTCGGCCTCGAGGCCACGGTGTACACCGGTCCGGCGGTGCCCGAGGAGGCGCAGATCAGGATCGAGACGAGCGGTGCCTCGGCGGTGGGGTCGTGGGTGACGAGCGTCGACGACGCCATCCGTGATGCCGCCACCAGTCCCGACAGCAGGCTGGCCACGGGATCGGTGTTCAACCATGTCGTCCTGCACCAGACGCTCATCGGTCTGGAGGCCCGCGAACAGCTGGCCCTGGCCGGGGAGGGGCGGCCCGGCGTCGTCGTCGGCTATTGCGGCGGCGGGTCCAGCCTCGGCGGCACCGCCCTCCCGTTCGTCGCCGACGACGACGTGCGCGTCGTCGCCGTCGAGTCCTCATCGTGGCCGGCCCTCACCGGTGGTCGCTTCGAGTACGTCCCCGCCGATTCGTTCGGCCTGCTTCCCCTGCTGGCGATGTACACGCTGGGCGTCGATCCGACGCACCCGGCGGTCGTGGCCCAGGGTGTGCGAGCCCACGGCATCGCTCCGGTGGTCTGCGACCTGGTGAGGAGGGGACGCATGGAGGCGGTCGCCCACCCCCATGACCAGGTGCTCGCCGCCGGCGAGCTGTGGGCCCGCACCGAGGGCCTCGTCCCCGGCCTCGGAGCCGCCCATACCCTGCGGGCGGTGGTGGACGAGGCCCTTCTGGCGAAGGAGGCGGGGGAGGAGCGGGTGATCCTGTTCCCGTGGTCGGGCCCCCGTCGTCGAGACGCCTGATGTGGCCACCGTCGGGCCTGTAGGGCCGGCGGAGCGGGACATCGGCGGCACAGCCCTGCGATTCCCCTCACATGACCGGCTCCCGCTCGGAATGACGACGGTGCTCATCCGGGGGCGGCGCGCCCGTCGATGTCGGTTGCGCCCAATTGCGCCGCTTCGACGACCGGCGGCTGTACCGTCGAGAGGGTGTTCGTGAAGATCTGTGGGACGACCAGCGAGGAGGATGCGCTGCTGGCCGTCGCCATGGGCGCCGACGCCGTCGGCTTCGTGTTCGCCCCGTCGCCGCGCCAGATCAGCCCCACGCGGGCGGGCGACATCGCCAAGCGTCTGCCGCGCGAGGTGATCACCGTGGGTGTGTTCCGCGACGAGGCCCCTGCCCGGGTGGTGGAGATCGTCAACAGCATCGGCCTGCGGGGGGCCCAGTTGCACGGCCACGAGTCGGCCGAG
The DNA here is from genome assembly GCA_964440725.1 of uncultured Acidimicrobiales bacterium. Classification (GTDB taxonomy): domain Bacteria; phylum Actinomycetota; class Acidimicrobiia; order Acidimicrobiales; family AC-14; genus DATAQC01. The sequence goes on from CAYTTL010000169.1 coordinate 2,686, forward strand.
CAGGCCCGATGGGTCAGGGAGCGGGTGCCCTTCGTCATCCAGGCCTTTCCCGCCGGTGATCCCGCCGTTTCCGGTGCCCGCGACCACGGGGTCGACGCCGTGATGATCGATGCCCCGACGCCCGGTTCCGGGCAGGTGTTCGACTGGTCGCTGGCCGACGGCGTGCCCGACGGGATGCGCCTGATGGTGGCCGGCGGCCTCACCCCCGACAACGTGGCCGACGCCATCGCCAGCGTGCACCCATGGGGCGTCGACGTGGTCACCGGCGTGGAGAGCTCGCCGGGGCGCAAGGACCCCCTCAAGGTCCGGGCGTTCGTCGTCGCCGCCAAAGCCGCCGAGGACGACGACTACGACCCGGTCGAGGGGCCCCCCTATGACTGGCAGGAGACGGGGGCGTGACCGAGGACCACGGCGTCTCTGAGAAGCAGGGTGCAGCGGAGGCCCGGGAGCGAGGAGCGAAACTGAGCGATGCGCCACCCGGCGGGGCCGTCATGGCCGAGCCCGGGCCCCGGGGCCGGTTCGGCGAGTTCGGTGGCCGGTACCTCCCCGAGTCGCTGGAGCCGGCGTGCGCCGAGCTGGAAGCGGCGTTCGTCGAAGCGTGGGGTGACCCCGCGTTCCACGCCGCCTACGAGGGGCTGTTGCGCGACTACGGCGGGCGACCGACCCCCGTCACCGAGTGCCACCGCCTGTCCGAGCGCCTGGGGGTACGCCTGCTGCTGAAGCGCGAGGACCTCGCTCACACCGGGTCGCACAAGCTCAACAACGTCATCGGCCAGGCCCTGCTGGCCCGGCGCATGGGCAAGCAGCGCATCATCGCCGAGACGGGCGCCGGCCAGCACGGCGTGGCCACGGCCACCGCGGCGGCCCTCTTCGGGCTCGACTGCACCGTGTACATGGGCGAGGTCGACGTCGCCCGTCAGGCCCTCAACGTCTTCCGCATGCGCCTCCTCGGCTCGGCCGTCGTCACCGTGACATCGGGCAGCCGTACCCTGAAGGACGCCATCAACGAGGCGCTGCGCGACTGGGTGGCCAGCGTGGAGAGCACCTACTACTGCCTCGGGTCGGTGATGGGGCCCCATCCCTACCCGTGGATGGTCCGCGAGCTCCAGCGCATCATCGGCACCGAGGCCCGGGCCCAGTGCCGGGTCATCCTCGACGGATCCGATCCCGACGTGGTCGTGGCGTGCGTGGGTGGGGGCTCCAACGCCGCCGGCACCTTCGCCGGGTTCGTCGACACCGACGCCCGCCTCGTCGGCGTCGAGCCCGCAGGCGGGGCGGCGATCGGTCGGGGCATCCCCGGGGTGGTCCACGGCTCGAAGTCGTTCCTGCTCCAGGACGAGCACGGCCAGGTGAGCGAGGCGCACTCGGTGTCCGCCGGACTCGACTATCCGGGCGTGGGGCCCGAGCACGCCTACCTGGCGGCGGTCGGCCGTGCCGGCTACGTGAGCGCGGCCGACGACGAGGTGATCGCCGCCTTCCGGCTCCTCGCCGAGACCGAGGGGATCATCCCCGCCCTCGAGCCCGCCCACGCCCTGGCCTGGCTGGTACGGGCGGCGGCGACGGGCGATGTGGCCGCCGGGTCCACGGTGTTGCTCACCCTGTCGGGCCGCGGAGACAAGGACGTGGCCCAGGTCATGGACCTGGTGGGCGACCTTTCCCGTTGACCGCGTCTCTGGAGGACTTGCGGGTCAGCCGCGACGGTGGCCGCAAGCTGCTGGTGCCCTATGTCACCGGCGGGCTCGGTGCCGACTGGCTCGACGTGGTCCGGGCGGTCGCGGCCGCGGGGGCCGACGCCATCGAGATCGGCATTCCCTTCTCCGATCCGGTCATGGACGGTCCCGTCATCCAGGCGGCGTCGGCCCAGGCGCTGGCCGAGGGGGCGACCCCGGCCGGGTTGGTGGCGGCTCTGGGCCGGGTCGACGTGGGCGTGCCGCTGGTGGTCATGACCTACTACAACCTGATCTTCCGGGCCGGGCACCGCCGCTTCGCCCGCTCCCTCGCCGAGGCCGGCGTGGCCGGGGCGATCCTCCCCGACCTTCCGCTCGAGGAGCTGGGGGACTGGGCCCGGGCAGCCGACGACGCCGGCGTGGCCACCATCCTTCTGGCCGCCCCGACCACCCCGGACGCCCGGCTGGTGGAGCTCTGCGCCCGCTCGCGCGGGTGGATCTACGGCGTGGGGCTGATGGGGGTCACCGGCGAACGACAGGCCTTGGCCGCGTCCGCCGCCGTGATGGGTACCCGCCTCAAGGCCGTCACCGACCTGCCCGTGCTCATCGGCGTGGGTGTGTCCACTCCGGCCCAGGCCGTGGGCGCCGCAGCGACCGCCGACGGTGTCATCGTCGGCTCCGCCCTGGTCCGGCGGGTGCTGGACGGAGCCGGTCCCGATGGCGCCGCCGCCTTCGTCGCCGAGCTGCGCGTCGCCCTCGATACCGGGATCGCGGTGTAACCATCCCGAGCCCGTCGGAGTCCAACCCTGCCGACGACGCCCGTAGACGGCCGCCCGAACGCAGGTAGGCACCGGCGAGGCCCCGTCCGTTCACCGCATGGTCGGCGCGATGTAACACGGCGGGCACAGTCGTGGTCTGACCTCCCAATCGCGAGCACGGAGGCGTGCGTTGGGAGTGGCCGTTCTGTTCCCCGGACAGGGGACCCAGGTACCGAGGATGGGTCTGCCCTGGCGCGACCATCCAGCCTGGACGGTCGTGGAACGGGCGGAGGCCGCGGTCGGCGAGCCGCTGGGCTCGCTGCTGCTGGAAGCCGACGAGGAGCGACTCGGCCGTACCCGCGAAGCGCAGTTGGCCGTGATGCTGGTGTCGCTCATGGCCTGGGAGGCGGTGCGCGACCTCGTCGGTGAACCGGTCGCCCTGGCCGGCCATTCTCTCGGCCAGGTCACCGCCCTGGTCGCCGCCGGCGCCCTGTCGGTCGAGGATGGGGTGCGTCTCGCCGTGCGCCGGGCGGAGTGCACGCAGGGTGCCGCCGACCGCACCGGCGGACGCATGGCCGCGCTGATGGGTGCGACCGTCGACCAGGCCGAGGAGGCGTGCCGCCCGGATGCCGGAGCCGAGCAGGCGTGCTGGGTCGCCAACGACAACGCCCCCGGTCAGGTGGTCGTGGGCGGTACGCCCGCCGGACTCGACGCCGCCGCAGACCGCGCCCGCCGGCTCGGGGTGCGCAAGGTGCTGGCCCTCAACGTGGGAGGGGCCTTTCACACCCCTCTGATGGATTCCGCCCGCGACGAGCTGGCGCCGTTCCTCGCTGCGACCACCTTCACCGCACCCGCCTGCCCCGTCGTGTCCAATGTCGACGCCCGCGCCTACGACGACGCCGCGTGGGCGCCCCGGCTGGGCGACCACCTGGTTCGGCCCGTTCTCTGGCGCCAGACCATGGTCACCCTCGCCGACCGGGGCGCCGCCTCGTTCGTCGAGGTGGGCCCGGGCTCGGTGCTGGGCGGCCTCGCCCGGCGCATCGTTCCCGACCGCACCGTTCGCAACGTCGCCGTTCCCGACGACGTTCCCCCTCTCCTGGAGGTTGCATAGATGGACGTCGACCAGATCGACCTGACCTCCGTGAACCCGTCCCCCGCCGACCTCGCCGCCCCTGATGTCGACGGCTCCGTTCAGGCGCCCGCCGTTCGGCGGGAGGTCGGACCGGGTGATGTGGGCGCGCCGGACCTCAGCCCACAGGAGGTCCACCTGGCCCACGGCGAGCGGCTCGGCGTCCCCGAACGGGTGATCCTCGCTCCCATCGCCGGAAGCTTCCGGCCCGTGGCCGACGATGCGGGTGACGGCGTCGACATCGACGAGGCGCAGGTGATCGGCTTCGTCGAGGGCCAGGGCCATTCCGCCCCGGTCAAGAGCGCCTTCGGTGGCCTCCTGATGGGGTTGCTGGCCCACGCCGGCGAGCGCGTCCGTGAGGGACAGCCGGTGGCCTGGATCCGCGTGGCCTGAGGCTCCCCCGGGAGCCCC
>CAYTTL010000170.1:0-6543 GCA_964440725.1 uncultured Acidimicrobiales bacterium
CCAGGCGTTCGTTACCCTCGCACGGTGACCCTCCGGGCCCTGCCGCCGCTGTTTCGCAACCATCCGTCGCTCCCCGGGTTGGTGGGCCGATCCCAGGCGGTGCTCGCCGTGGCCGAGGCGGCCCGGGCCTTCACCGTGGCCGGTCTGGCCCACCTGTCGGGTCGCCACCCGATCGTGGTGGCCGTCCCGGCCACGCCCGACGCCGAGCGCCTGGCCGCCGACCTCACCGCCTTCCTCGGACCCGGGGCCGCCGAGGTCTTTCCCGCCTGGGAGACCCTGCCCTTCGAGCGGGTCAGCCCCGGGGTGGAGACGATGGGCCGTCGCCTCCGGACCCTGTGGCGCCTCTCCAGCCCGGAGCGGGCGCCCCGGGTGATCGTCGCTCCCGTGCGTGCCCTGCTCCAACGCCTCGGTCCCCACGTGGCCGACGTCGAACCGGTCGTGGTCACCGTCGGCGACATGGTCGACCCGCTCGACCTGGTGACCCGGCTCGTGGGCCTCGGCTACCGCAAGGAGTACGTGGTGGAGCACCGGGGGGAGGTGGCCCGCCGGGGCTCGATCGTCGACGTGTTCCCTTCCACCGCCGATGCCCCCGTTCGCATCGACCTGTGGGGCGACGAGGTCGACCGGCTCACCCGGTTCTCGGTGACCGACCAGCGGTCGACCGATGCCCTCGAGTGCGTAGAGCTGTTCGGGTGTCGGGAGGTGCTTCCCACCGACGAGGTCCGGGCCCGGGCAGCCGCGCTGGTGGGCAGCGAACCGTGGGGGCGCGCCCACTGGGAGCGTCTGGCGGAGGGCATGACCTTCGACGGCATGGAGTCGTGGCTTCCCTGGCTCACCGAGGACGAGGAGACCCTGCTCGATCTCGTGGGCCCCGATGCCCAGGTACTCCTGGTCGAGCCGCGGCGGATGCGCGACCGGGCCGCCGACCTGATCGCCGAGGAACAGGACCTGGCCGCCTCCCTCGCCCAGACCTGGGGTGCCTCGGCCGACCGGGCCTGGCCCCGACTGCACGTCCCCCTGGAGCGGCTCCTCGCCCACACCAAGGCGCCGATGTGGACGGTGGTGCCGAGTGCCGCGCCCGACGACTCCGGTTCCGGGACCGAGGACACCACCGGGCCGCCGATGGCGACGGTCGAGACCCGGGGTTGGACGCCGGTGGTGGGCGACCCCGAGCGCCTGGTGAACCAGGTCGGCGATCTCCTGGCCCGCGGGTTCACCGTCGTGGTGGCCGCCGACGGCAGAGGCTCGGCGGACCGTCTGGCTTCGGCGATGGCGGAGCACGGCGTGTCGCTTCCGGTGGTGGAGCCCCCCGGGCCTGAGCGGCCCGCTGAGCGGGGTGGCAACGCGGAAGCGAAGGGCACGGCCACCGGGTGGATCACCGTCGAGCCCCTGGAGCGGGGGTTCGTGCTGCCCGAGCTGAAGCTCGGCGTGCTGACGGAGAGCGACTTCACCGGTCGCCGCCGCCCCCACCGCCGCCCCCGGCCCCGACGCATCGACGCCCAGGCCTTCTTCGACGACCTCCAGCCCGGCGCCTACGTGGTGCACCATCAGCATGGCGTCGCCCGCTATGGGGGCATGGTCACCCGCGACATCGGCAGCGGCCCGACCGGGCCCGTGCAACGTGACTACCTCCTCCTCGAGTACAGGGGCGGCGACCGCCTCTACATCCCCTCCGACCAGATCGACGCCGTGCGCCACTACACCGGCGGCGACACCCCGACGTTGTCGCGTCTCGGGGGCGGCGAGTGGCAGCGCACCAAGGCCAAGGTCAGGGCCGCCACCCATGAGATCGCCGAGGAGCTGGTGAAGCTGTACCGGGCACGCGTCTCCAGCCCCGGCCACGCCTTCCCGCCCGACACCCCGTGGCAGCGGGAGTTGGAGGAGGCCTTCCCCTACATCGAGACGCCCGACCAGATCCGGGCCATCGTCGACGTCAAGGCCGACATGGAGCGCGACACCCCGATGGACCGCCTGGTGTGCGGCGACGTCGGCTTCGGCAAGACCGAGATCGCCATCCGGGCCGCGTTCAAGGCGGCCCAGGACGGGGCTCAGACCGCGGTGCTGGTACCCACCACCCTGCTGGCCTCCCAGCACTACCAGACGTTTTCGGAGCGCTTCGCCGGCTACCCCGTGCGGGTCGAGGCCCTGTCGCGCTTCTTGACACCGGCCCAGGCCAAGCGGGTGGTCGACGGCCTCGCCGACGGCTCCGTCGACGTGGTCATCGGCACCCACCGCCTGCTGTCGTCCGACATCCGCTTCAAGCGCCTCCGCCTGTTGGTGGTCGACGAGGAGCAGCGGTTCGGCGTGTCCCACAAGGAGGCCATCAAACGCCTGCGCACCGGTGTCGACGTGCTCACCCTGACGGCCACGCCGATCCCCCGCACCCTGGAGATGAGCCTCACGGGCATCCGCGACCTGACGATGTTGAACACCCCGCCCGCCGAGCGCCAGCCCATCCTCACCTACGTGGGCGAGTACGACGAGCGGGCCGTGGCCGAGGCCCTGCGGCGGGAGCTGCTGCGCGAGGGCCAGGTGTTTTTCGTGCACAACCGCGTCGCCGACATCGACCGGGTGGCGGCCCGGCTGTCCGAGCTGGTGCCCGAGGCCCGCATCGCCGTCGGTCACGGGCAGATGGACGAGGGCCGGCTCGAGTCGGTCGTGATCGACTTCTGGGAGGGCGCCTACGACGTGCTGGTGTGCACGACCATCATCGAGTCGGGCATCGACATGCCCACGGTGAACACCCTGGTCGTCGACCGGGCCGACGCCATGGGCCTGGGCCAGCTGCACCAGCTGCGGGGCCGGGTGGGCCGGGCCGGGCAACGGGCCTACGCCTACCTGTTCTTCCCGCCCGACCGCAAGCTCAGCGAGGAGGCCTACGAGCGGCTCAAGACCATCGGGGAGCACACCGAGTTGGGGTCGGGGTTCCGCATCGCCATGCGCGACCTGGAGATCCGGGGTGCGGGCAACCTCCTGGGGGCCACCCAGTCCGGTCACATCGCCGCCGTCGGCTACGACCTCTACGTCCAGATGGTGAGCGAGGCGGTGGCCGAGGTGAAGGGCGAGGAGGTGCGGGAGCCCGCCGAGATCAAGCTCGACCTGCCCGTCGACGCCCACATCCCCGCCGACTACGTGGCGCGCGAGGAGCAACGCCTCGAGGCCTACCGCCGGCTGGCCGTGGTGACCACCCAGGCCGAGGTCGACGACGTGGCCGCCGAGTGGGCCGACCGCTACGGGCCGCCGCCCGAGGTGGCCCAGACCCTGCTCGGCGTCGCCCGGCTGCGGGCCGAGTGCACCCGCACCGGCGTGCGGGAGGTAACGGTGGCCAAAGGCGTCGCCCGCCTGGCGCCGCTGCACCTGATGACCAGCCAGCAGATACGCCTTCGCCGGATCTCTGCCGGGGCGGTGTGGAAGGAAGACCTGGCCCAGCTGGTCGTGCCGCTCGTCCGCGGAGCCGATCCCCTCGAGGCGGTGATGACCCTCTTGCGGGAGCTGGCGCCAGACCAGGCGCCCGCATCGGTACCATCGGTGGCACCATGAGAACCCCCCGAACCCACCGACGACATGGTCGGCTGCTCCTGACCGCCCCTGTCGCCGCGCTCGCTCTGACGGTCGCCTGCAGCTCGGTGAGCAGCTACGCCGCCACTGTCGACGGCACCCGCATCGACCGCGACACGCTGGAAGGCGAGCTCCGCGACGTCGGCAGCAACGAGAAGTACCTCAAGCTCGTCGAGTCGCAGATCCAGTCGCCGGTTCGAACCAACGGCGTGTTCGACGCCTCCTTCACGTCCACCGTCCTGAGCCGGGAGATCATCTACGAGCTGGTCCAGAAGGACCTGGCCCGCCGCAAGATCGTCATCGGGCCGGAGGATCTCGAGGCGGCGCGAGTGTCCGCCGTCGACCAGGTCGGGGGTGAGGAGGTGTTCAACGCCTTCCCCAAGCGCTACCAGGACACCCTGGTGCAACGCAACGCCGAGGTGACCGCGTTGTCGTTCGCCCTCCTGGGCCCCGGGTCGCCCGCAGAGCAGTCGAAGGCCTTCTTCGACGCCAACGGCGAGTCGTTCGCCCAGGCGTGCGTGAGCCACATCCTGGTGGCATCCCCGGACGAGGCCAACCAGATCAAGGCGCGCGTCGAAGCCGGTGAGCCCTTCGCCGAAGTGGCCAAGACCACCTCCACCGACACCGGAAGCAAGGCTCAGGGCGGCGACCTCGGGTGCTACGGCAAGCAGAACCAGCTCGTCCCCGAGTTCTCCCAGGCGTTGTTCGCCCAGCCCGTCGGTGTGGTTGGCGCGCCGGTGCAGACCCAGTTCGGCTACCACCTCATCCTGGTGCGCTCCCGCGACGTGCCGGCCTACGACGACAAGGTGGCGTCCCAGGCCCGTGAGCAGGCCGCCGTCGCCGCCCAGGACAAGCTCGAGGCCTGGGCCGACGAGGCCGTCAACAAGGCCGACATCAGCGTCAACCCGAAGTACGGGCGCTGGGAGAAGGCGGGTGCCCAGTCGCGCGTCGTGCCTCCCGAGGCCCCCACCACCGTGACCACGGCACCGGTTCCCGGGGTCGGTGGGCAGGAGCAGCCCCCGGCCAGCGCTCCGCCCGGGTAGGCGCCCTCGTTGGCCAAGGTGGTGGTGGCCGGGCTCGGCCCTGCCGGTCCCGAGTTGTTCACCGCCGCCACGACCGCCGCGGTGGCCGCCATCAGCCGGCGCTGGTTGCGCACGGCCCGCCATCCGTCGGCCTGGGCGATAGACGGTGCCGGTAGCTTCGACGGGCTGTACGACCGGGCGACGTCGCTCGACGACGTCTACACCGGCATCGTCGACGCCCTGGTGGCCGAGGCCGAGGTTCACGGCGAGGTCCTCTACCTGGTGCCGGGTTCGCCGGCCGTCGCCGAACGCTCGGTGGCCCTGCTGGTCGCGGACGGCCGGGTGGACGCCGAGGTGCTGCCTGCGCTGTCGTTCCTCGACCTGGCGTGGGACCGGCTCGGCATCGACCCCCTGGCCAGCGGCGTCCGCCTGGTGGACGGTCAACGGTTCGCGGTGGAGGCGGCCGGCGAGCGCGGCCCCCTGTTGGTGGCCCAGTGCGACACCCGGGGGGTGCTGTCCGACATCAAGCTGGCCGTCGATGCCGGACCCGAGCAGTGTGAGGTGGTGGTGCTGCACCACCTGGGCCTGTCCGACGAGACGGTGCGGTCGGTACCGTGGGACGAGCTCGACCGGGTGGTGGAGCCCGATCACCTGACGTCGGTGTGGGTGCCCGAACTGGCCGCGCCGGTGGCCGTCGAGCTGGTCCGGTTCGTCGAGCTGGTCCGCACCCTGCGCGAGCGCTGTCCCTGGGACCAGGAGCAGACCCACCAGTCGCTCACCCGTCACCTCCTGGAGGAGACCTACGAGGTGCTCGAGGCCGTCGAGAACCTCGACGCCGCCGGTGCCGCCGGCTTCGTGCATCTGGAGGAGGAGCTGGGCGACCTGCTGTTCCAAGTGGTGTTCCACGCCACCCTGGCCGCCGAGGAGGGGCAATTCACCCTCGCCGACGTGGCCGGCACCGTGCACGACAAGCTGGTGGGCCGTCACCCCCACGTGTTCGGCTCCGTCGAGGCCGACACCGCCGGGGCGGTCATGCGCAACTGGGAGCAGATCAAGAAGGCGGAGAAGGGCCGGGCCAGTCTCATGGACGGCATCGCCGGAGACCTGCCGTCGCTGCTCTACGCCCACAAGGTGCAACGCAAGGCCGCATCGGTGGGCCTGGAGACGGCCGTGGCCGACGAGGCGGTGCTGGCCCGGCCCCTGGCGGGATCGGCGCCGACCCACGCCGAAGTGGGCCAGCTGTTGTTCGCAGTGGTCGGACTGGCCCGGAATGCCGGCGTCGACCCGGAAGCCGCGCTCCGCGGCGTGAGCGGGGCGTTCCGGAGCCGCTTCGAGGTGTTGGAACGTCTGGCTGTCGAACGCGATGTCGACCTCGGCACCGCGCCGGCGGACGAGGTTGCCGCCCTGTGGGCCGAGGCCGGGAGGGTGGCGTAGCGATGGATCCGAAGGAGCTTTCTCGCAACCTGGAGCACGTTCAGGTCGTCGACGTGCGCTATCCCAACGAGTGGGAGGCAGGCCACATCGACGGAGCGGTGCACATCCCCCTCGACTACGTCTTCGATCGGGTCGGTGAGCTCGATTCCGCCCGGCCGGTGGTGACGGTCTGTCTCGGCGGCAGCCGCAGTGCCGAGGCGGCCGACGACCTGACGGGTGAGGGATTCGATGTGCAGTCCCTGGCGGGGGCCTGCGGGCCTGGGTCGCACACGGCCTGCCGATCAGTGCCGGCGACGGCGGCCCCGGCCGTCTCGTTGAGCCCGAGCCGCCGCCCGACGATCGTCCTCCGGAGATGCAGCAGTTCCAGAACGACGTCATGGACGCCGCCTTCGCCGTCAGGGACCACTTCGGTGACCGGGAACCCTCGGAGGAAGAGGTCCTGGCCTTTCTCCGCCAGCGCGACGGGCGGCCCGGTTCGGGCTGATCATCCGCCGCCGCCGGCGGCGACGAAGACCCCGCACACGCTGTC
>CAYTTL010000171.1:0-6514 GCA_964440725.1 uncultured Acidimicrobiales bacterium
ACGCCGCTGCACCCCGAGTGCAACTACATCGACATCATGGAGCAGCACCTCCAGCACCTGGCGCTGGGCGATCCCATCCTGAAGCCCGTCTACGACCACGACACCGGCGAGCTCGGCCGGCCCGAGTACATCCAGCCCCGCGAGTTCGTGATCATCGAGGGCCTGCTCCCGCTGCACACCGACTTCGCCCGGGCCTGTTTCGACGTGACCGTCTACCTCGACCCGCCGGAGGAGATCCGCATCGCCTGGAAGCTGGCGCGCGACACCGAGAAGCGCGGCTACACCGAGGACGAGGTCCGGGAAGACCTCAAGAAGCGGGAGCCCGAGTCGGTGGAGTTCATCCGCCCCCAGCGGGCGCGCGCCGACATCGTGGTGCGCTTCGCCCCCATCGAGGAGCGGGGGGAGACCGCCGACGACCCGCTCAGCGCCAAGCTCCTCCTCCGGCCCACGATCGACCACCCCGAGCTGCACACCATCCTCGGCGACGACACCAACGAGGCCATGCACCTCACGCTCAGCCGCGACGACGACGGCAAGCCCGTCGACTCCGTGCACATCCACTCCTACGCCGACCCCAAGGTCACCAAGCAGGTCGAGCAGACGGTGTGGGACCAGCTGGGCGTGGAGGCGCCGGTGCCCGAGTCGCTGGGCAAGCTCGACGGCGACAAGCGCGACGAGCCGCTGGCCCTCACCCAGCTCCTCCTCCTCTACCACCTCATCCAGGCCGAGGAGGCAATGAAGAAGGCCAACTCCAACTCAGGCAGCTGAGCAGCCACCGGTGGAGACGGCCGGGGAGCTGAACGAGCCACTCATCCTGGTGTCCAACCGGGGGCCGGTCTCCTACTCCTGCGACGACGACGGTGAGCGCCGGTCCACCCCGGGCCACGGAGGCCTGGTCACCGCCCTGGCGGGGCTGGCCGACCACCTCGACGACGCCGTATGGGTGTGCGCGGCGCTGAGCGACGAGGACGCCGCCGTGTCACGCGAGCACGACGGCGGGGCCTTCGAACCCGAAGATGAGGGTCCCGACCTGCGCCTGCGCATGGTCACCCTCGACGCCGACGCCCAGCACAAGTACTACGCGGTGGTCGCCAACCCGTTGCTGTGGTTCGTCCAGCACTACCTCTGGGACCTGGGCAACACCCCCGACATCACCCGCCGCGAGGTCGACGCCTTCGACACCGGCTACGTCCCGGTGAACGAGCGTTTCGCCGACGCCGCGGCCGAGGAGGTGGAGGCGCGCGGTGGACGGGCGACGGTGATGGTGCAGGACTACCACCTGTACCTGGTGCCCGAGCGGGTACGGGCCCGCTGCCCGGAGGTGTTCCTCCACCACTTCGTGCACATCCCCTGGCCCCATCCCGACGCCTGGCGGGTGCTGCCGCCGGCGATGCGCGAGGCGGTGTTCAACGGCGTCCTCGGCAACGACATCGTCGCCTTCCACTCCCGGCGCTACGCCCGCAACTTCCTGCTCGGCTGCGACGAGCTGCTCGGGCTGCCGGTCGACTTCGACCGGCTCACCGTCGAGGTCGACACGCGCACCGTGCACGCCCGCTGCTACCCCATCTCCGTCGACCCCGACGAGCTGGAGGCCACCGCCGGGTCGTCGTCGGTCGCCGACCACGAGCGCCGCCTGGAGGCTTCCCGGCGCGAGCACCTCATCCTGCGGGTCGACCGTGCCGACCCCAGCAAGAACATCCTGCGGGGGTTCCGGGCCTACGACATCCTGCTCGACGACCATCCCGACCTCGCCGGGCGGGTGACGTTCCTCGCCCTGGTACAGCCCAGCCGCCAGGACGTCGACCAGTACGTCGAGTACCTGGACGCCATCCGCGCCCTGGTGGCCGAGGTCAACGACCGGCACGGCACGCCCGACTGGACGCCGATCGAGCTCAGCCTCGAGGGCGACTTCGACGAGGTGGTGGCCGCCTACAAGTCCTTCGACGTGCTCGTCGTGAACCCCATCTCCGACGGGATGAACCTGGTGGCCAAGGAGGCGGCGCTGGTCAACCGGGGCGACGGCGTGCTCGCCCTGTCGGAGAACGCCGGTGCCTACGAGGAGCTGGGCGAGTTCGCGGTGACGCTGCACCCCTTCGACATCCAGCAGCAGGCCGACGCCATGTACGGCGCCCTCACCATGGACGCCGACGAGCGCCGCCACCGCATGGCCGCAGCGGCCGCTCAGGTCCGGGACCACGACGTGGCCGAATGGCTGGGCGGCCAGCTCCGCGACGTGGCCCACCTGCGGGGCACCCACGACTGACCCTCGCGGTCATACCGTTATCTCTCCGGCTGCCCGCCCGTCGGCCACGGTGACCGCCCCGCCCCTGCGGGCGGCCAGCTGGGCGGCGGTCCGGATCACCGCCAACGAAGCGGGGTCGACCACGCTGGCGTCGCGGAGGTCGACGGTGAGGCTGAGATTGCCCTGGCCGACGATGAGGTCACGCAACAGACCGTCGAGAACGCGGGCGCTGGCGGCGTCGAGGCACCCGGCCACGGTGACGACCACCGTGGTCGAGGTGCGACTGATGGCCACCGTGAGATCGTCGGCCGCCTCGGCAACGGGTTGCCTGTACGGGTTCGACCAGCGCCACTGCTGTTGCACAATCGCCTCCGTGGAGGGCGAGCTCTCGAAGATCGGGGCCACGCCGGCCCGGTCTTCAGATGGCTGGGTACACAACCATCCGAACGGTCGAATTGTATCCGCCCCTTGCTCCGAAATCACCTGCGGGCGACATTTTCCCGAGACGGCGTTGACCGTCACGACGCCCGCACCGATGATCGTGGCTGGCCCGGATCGACGGTGGCGGGCAGGGAGGAGGCACCGGTGAGCGAGCGTGTCGAGCTGATCTGGTACGGCGACGACCGGCCCCGGTACGACCACGGTCCCCAACACCCCCTCCGCTTCGAGCGGGTGGTCCTGACCCGCCGGCTCATCTCCGACTACGGCATCCTCGACGACCCGAGGGTCGGCGAGACCCTCGCCCGAGACGCCACCGACGACGAGCTGGTGAGGGTCCACAGCGAGGCCTATATCGACGCCGTCCGCCGCGCCGGCCACGGCGAGAGGGGCCCGTGGGGGCGGTTCGGATTCGGCCCCGGCGACAACCCCGTCTTCCCCGGCATGCACGAGGCGTCGACGCGGGTGGCGGGGGCGTCGATCGTGGCCGCCGAGGCGGTGTGGACGGGCCGGGCGGAGCACGCCTTCAACCCGGCCGGCGGCCTTCACCACGCCATGGCCGAGCGGGCCAGCGGGTTCTGCGTGTACGACGACCCCGCCCTGGCCATCGCCTGGCTGCTCGACCACGGCGCCCGCCGGGTGGCCTACGTCGACGTCGACGTGCACCACGGCGACGGGCCCCAGACCATCTTCTTCGGTGACCCACGGGTGCTCACCATCTCGCTGCACCAGGACGGCCGGACACTGTTCCCGGGCACCGGAGCGACCGCCGAGCTCGGCACCGGCGACGCCGCCGGCACCAAGGTGAACGTCCCCCTTCCGCCGTTCACCGGTGACGACGGCTGGCTGCGCGCCTTCAAGGAGGTGGTGCCCCCCCTCGTGGAGGCCTTCGGGCCCGACGTGCTCGTCACCCAGCTCGGATGCGACTCGCACCACGACGACCCGCTGGCCAACCTGTCGCTGACCACCGCCGCCTACCGGGAGACGGCCGCCGTGCTGCACGACCTGGCCCACCGGACCGCGCGCGGGCGGTGGGTGGCCACCGGGGGCGGTGGCTACCAGTGGGCGGGCGTGGTGCCCCGGGCGTGGACCATCTACTTCGCGGAGATGGCCGGCGTCGACGTCGCCGACGAACTGCCGGCCGCCTGGCTCGACCGGGCGGCGCGGGAGGCCGGCCACCCCGTGCCCGCCCGGCTGTCCGAAGCCGCCGTCGAGCCGGAGGCCACCACCGGCACCGCCCGCGCCGACGCGCTGGCCGCCTCGATCCAGGGCGTGCGGGAGCTGATCTTCCCCTTCCACGGACTGACCTGAGCGGCGGGGCCGCTACGGCTCGTTCGGTCCCCCCGGGGGCGCGCCGGTACGCTGGGCGGTACGCAACCGACTTCAACCACAGGTCGACACCCGAGAACGCTCGGCCTCGCCGCCGACGCGGTGGTGGCCGTCCACGGGGTGTTCGTCGCCTTCCTCGTGGTCGGGGGGTTCCTCGCCTGGTGGTGGCCGATCGCCGCGCCGGTGCACATCCTCGCCCTGGTGGTCAGCAGCGCCATCTACCTCGGAGGACTCGACTGCCCCCTGACCAACCTGGAGAAGGACCTCCGCGCCCGGGCCGGTGAGGAGGTGTATGCCGACGGCTGGATCGCCCACTACCTGGTGCGGCCGTTCTACACCGACGGCATGACCAAGGCCCTCGGTCTCGCCATCGTGGCCGTGGTCGTGGGCATCACCCTGGTGGCCTACGGGCGCCACCTCGTCTGAAGGTCCACTCCCCCCGCCGAGCGGCGGGCCCTCGCGTCAGGTGGCGGTGCTGACGACCGAGTAGATGGTGATGTAGTGGCACACGCACGCCACGATGACGAGGCCGTGCCAGATCTCGTGGTAGCCGAAGATCCTCGGGTAGGGGTTGGGCCGGTTCAGCCCCAGGACCACTGCGCCGCCGGTGTAGGCCACTCCCCCGACGAAGAGGAGGATGAGGCCGGCAGGGCTGAGCTTGTCGACGAGCTGCGGGAGGGCGATGACGAACAGCCAGCCCATGCCCATGTAGCAGGCCAGGCCGAAGTACGGCTTCTCGGCCAGGCCGGTGACCGCGAACGCCAGGCCGACGGCCGCGGCGACCCAGGCGGCGATCAGCAGGCCGCCGCTCGTCGGTCCGCTGAGGGCGAGCAGGCAGAGCGGGGTGTAGCACCCGGCGATCATCACGAAGATGGTGCCGTGGTCGGCCCGCCGCATGCGCCGGCGGCCGTCGGGCGTCCACACCCGCCGGTGATAGGTCGAGCTCACCGCGAAGAGGGTGCAGACGGCGAGGGCGTAGACGACGGCTCCCACCCGGGCTCTGGCCGAATCGGCGCTGGCCACGACCAACACGCCCGCAGGGATCGACACGACGAGGGCCA
This sequence comes from uncultured Acidimicrobiales bacterium, assembly GCA_964440725.1. GTDB lineage: Bacteria > Actinomycetota > Acidimicrobiia > Acidimicrobiales > AC-14 > DATAQC01. Next base: position 5,071 of record CAYTTL010000171.1, read on the forward strand.
CCAGGTGGAACCAACCCCGCAGCAGCGGCGGTGCCGGTTCGTCGAGGGCCAGGACAACCGGCGGCACCTCGACGAGGAGGGCGCTGCCGGAGTCGTCACCACCACCCCGTCGGGGCAGCAGAGAAGTCGATTGTGGGTCGTCGATGAGGACTTCGGCACCGCCGCGTCTTGACGGGTGGGTCGCCAGACGGTAGCGACCCCCACCCCCGGACACCAAAACGGCGGACCAGGAGCGGGTGCCGGGGCGCGGCGAACTACGTGGTCAGCTCAATGGTGGTCAGCAACCGTTCGACCTCGGGGAGGCCCTCGTCGTACCGGCTCGGGTCCGAGGTGTAGGTCACCAGCCACGCCTCGCCGCCGCGGATGGTCCACACCGCCAGATGGCGGAAGTCGCCGCTGCCGAGGTTGGCGCGGTAGGCGATCCGGTAGGCGGGCGAGCCCGCCAGGGTCGTGGGTCCCGACTCGCCGATGGACGATCCCTCGATCCCGTTGATCTGGTCCAGGCTGAGCTGGGTGTAGCCCTCGAGAGTGAGGGGGCTCTCGCCGACCTGGCGCATGATGTTGATGTTGCGACGCATGGGAGCGTCTTCGGGCGGGTCGACGAAGAGGAAGAGCGGGGCGTCGGCGGTGCCGGGCTCCACCGTCCACGTGTCGGGGTATTCGAGGCTCACGCCCGTGGGGTCGCTGTAGGCGGTGTAGCCGGCTTCCGACGCCTTGGTCGTCGGTCTCGGTGCCTCCGATTCGGTGGTCGGCGGAGGCCCGGTGTCGGGGGAGTTCACCGCCGTGCCCTTCATGCGGTCGGCGACGAGGGTCACCAGGCGGGTGCGTTCGGGGTCGGGGAACGGCCCCCCCGTCTGGAACGTGAAGACGCCCCCGAGGGTGCGGGCCTGGCGGAGGAAGGTCATGTCGATGAACACCGAGACCCGTTCGCCGTCGGCCTCCAGCGGCACGGTGATGCGGAGGGCGGCGGAGTCGTCGGTGAGGTCGGGGGGCGGCAACGGCGAGGTGAAGACGTCGCCCACTTCCAGGCCGGGGTCGGCGCCCTCCATGATGTTCGCCTTCAGGCTGTCCTTGATGCACTGGCCGGCCAAGGCACCCTCGATGTCGGAGAAGGCCTTCTTGGCGTCGGCCTCCTTCTCGGCAATGGTGGCGCCGGATTGAACCCGCAGGTTGCCGTCGTCCTTGCTGTAACCGAAACCCTCGACTCCCCGGGGGTTGTCACCTTCCCCGAACAGCGGACTGTCGCCGGCGATGCAGTCGTCGATGTTGTTCGCGCTCTCTTCGTCGTCGTCGGCCTCCGCGGTGTAGCCCGGCAGGTCGGCACCGGTGAGCACGATGCGCTCGGCCTTGGCCTTGTCCTCGACGGCGGTGGGCGTGTCCGAGCCGCCGCCGCAGGCTGCGCCCACCAGCAACGCCACAGCCGCCGTCAGGGCCGGGACCCGAG